>CAYSKN010000021.1:0-20671 GCA_964431565.1 uncultured Gemmatimonas sp. | reverse complement strand
ATTGCCTGTTCCACCTCGATTTCGTCGGCAAGTGCACCCAGACCGGTGCCCAGTATAATGGCCACATCAACCGTGCGGGCGAAACGGCTTCGTACGGCTGCTGCACACGTCTCGATATTCTCGCGGGTATGCAGTGGAGCTCTCGAAGCGGCATACGGTGAGGAGGGCGATACCGACGGCGTACGTTCATACCCAGGTTGTGACCCCGAAGGCACACCGCGCACCGATCTCACGATCCGTCCTCCACCGCATCGAGCCAGGACGGTGTAGGTGCCGCAGGACGCGGCGGCAGGTCCTGCAACTCGCGCAGCTCCCGGGGAGTGACAGAATGAGACGTAACGAATTCCGGGTATGCCTCTGCCTCGGCCGCATTGACCTCGGTAAGCTGGCGCTCCAGGTAATGACGCAACTGCGCAAGATGACTTCGTCTGCTGCGCCAGAGAGCCTGCAGTTCCTCCTCCGCACGCCGTATCTCCTCCCGTATGCTCTGCAACTGATGCTCGGCCTCCTGTTGCGCCTCACGCAGAATGAGCTGTGCCTCTCGATCAGCCTGCGCACGGATCTCGCCCCGCAACTGCTGTGCGCTCACGAGAGCCTCGTTGAGCGCCTTGTCACGATCGCGGAACGCCTTGAGCTGTTCGTGAAAATTGCGTGCCTTTGTCTCAAGGTCCTGGTTCGCCCGCGCGAGTCGTTCAAGCTCCTCGGCTACCTGCTCACGAAACTGCTCGACCCGCGCCCGGTCGTATCCGCGCAGAGCGTTCCCGAAATCGTACCGCCGCGCGTCAAGCGCAGTCAGGTGAAATCCCTGGAAGTGCTCGTCAGTCATCAGTAATCCCGTCAGGTACGGCCGCCAAAGAGCACGGTGCCAAGCCTCACATGCGTGGCACCCTCCTCAACAGCGATTTCGTAGTCAGCCGACATCCCCATGCTGAGCCAGCCGGCCGGATGCCCACCTTCCCTCAACGCGTCACGCGCAGCACGCGCGCCACTGAACACGGACCGCAGCTCCGCCTCTCTCGCCTCCAACGGCGCCATGGTCATCACACCGCGAATCCTTAGCTGAGACAATCCGTGGAGGCGTTCTCCCAGGCCGGGTACTTCGGAAGGCATCACACCACCCTTGCTCGTCTCTCCACTCACGTTCACCTGCAGCAGTACATCAACCTCGCGCCCAACCCTGAGAGCAGCGTCCTGAAGTGCCAGCGCCAAGCGCTCGCTGTCGACGCTGTGGATCAGATGGAAGCACATCGCGCTGCGCGCCTTGTTCCGTTGGAGGTGGCCAATAAGATGCCAACGCACCGGCTCAGAGACCTGCTGCATCTTCGCCTCAGCCTCCTGAACCCTGTTCTCGCCAACATCCACCACCCCGGCCGCATAGGCTGCCTCCACAGCCTCCTTTCCGTGCGTCTTGGTAACAGCAATCAGGGTAACATCCTGCGCATGACCACCGCGCTCACGGGCTGCGGCGATGCGGGCACGCACCTCCCCGACAGCTTCCCGAACCCCCTGAAGGGCAATCATGTGCTGGCCCGAAACTGGCATAACACACAAGGTTAGAACCCATTGCATACCAACACAAGTAAGGAGTCGGAGAGGCGCTCGATGGTCCCGCAGCGCAGCAGATCCTGAGCCACGCCCAAGGCCGGATCGGCTCCCACCGGGAGCGGAACCAACGCGGCACGGGGGGTACGGTCGAAACCCCGCCGCATGACCGCCAGGTCAAGCCCCGTCGAACCAGCAGAGAATCTGAAGGAAGGCGCATACACGAGCCCCTCAAGTGCCCACCCTGCCCTCGGATCCATTTCAATCCGATTGCGGTGTTCCAGCAAAGCGCTGACTCGAACCGGCCGGCCCGCCTCTCCGGCTTTGATCATTATTGACCTCAGGACCGCGGACATCCTCGGTGTACCGCCCATTGCCGGCTGCAGCAGTTGCTCGCCCTCAATACTCGCCCTGTACCATGAGGCACCAAGCAGCGGAACCGCGACAACCTGAACGTCTTCTCGGTACTTCTCCACAATCTGGAGATACCACAGCGGGAAGGTGTCGTTGTCGCCCGCTGTCATCAGGACACCGTTCTCTGGTACCGCATCAAGCAGCAGCCGCGCGAAAGTCCTCGGTAGCGACGCTGCCGGCTCCTCTCGACGGTCAACGAACGACAGGTTGATGGCTGCCGGCAGGAATACTGCCGAACCGACCAGAGTCGACTTGAATAGTGCCCAGTGAGATGGCGCATATCGATGCAGACCGGTACTCAGTGCACTCAAACCCGCCCCAGCCAAGATCCCCCACGTCCAGAACGCCAGCGCGAAGAAGTAGTCGCGTTCCCGCGCTTCACGAAGGACATGCTCAGGCGCGAAGCTGCCTCCAAATGAAGGTCCGAGATGCATGTTCAGCCACAGGGCAACACCGAATGACGATGACGTGACCAAGAGCAGCATGGCCCTGCCAGCCCTCGGCTCGTACCGAAACAGCAGACGTAGGCCCATGACACCCAGTGCTCCGTAGATCAGCGTCAGTGCAGTGCGAGGCACCGACGGCACCCGAAGTGGCTGCAAACCCATGGCGGCCTGCCAGTCAGCCCACTGCAGCACATTCCCCAACTGTAGCCACAACGGCGCCTGACGCGGCCACAGGCCTGCCACCTGGTACTGCTCCCGCCGGAGCACCGCGATGAGCGCCTCAAGGCTCACGGGATTTCCGGCGTTGAGTGCCGGATTACGGGCAGCCAGCAACGGCAACACAGCAACCGCAGATATGCCCAGTAGGAACAGTGATACCCAGCTCACGTAGTCCCGCAGGCGTGGAGGTGGGCCTGTCCACGCGAATAGCAGTGATGCGGGCAGAACGACCAGTACACTCAGATGAAGAGGAACCGCAGTTCCCGCCATGAATGCCATGAGACCACGCAATCGCGCACGGGCGTTGTCATCGATCCCGTGCCTGCCCGCCCGCTCGCCAACCAGCAGCAACAGTACGCTCGCAAGGAGCGCCGTCGCATAGACCTCCGTTTCTGTGGCGTTGCTCCACACGGTATAGAAAGTGCCGGCCAGCAGGGCTGACATGATCGCCCAGCATGTTCCTATCCAGCGTGTAGCCATCCAGGCACCTGCCCCACCAGTCAACGCGCCTGCAAGTACCGACAGCATGGTGATCGCCCGGGCAGGCGACATCCAATGAAATGCAATCGAAGTGACACGACCCATCAATACCCACAGCGGGATACCGGGTGGATGCGGAATGCCAAGTGTGTGCGCTGCTGTGGTCAGTTCACCTGCGTCCCAGAAGGTCAGATCCGGCGCAGCTGTGGAGGCGTACACGATTGCGAGCACTGTACTTGCCACAATTGCCGCAGTCATTTTCTTCCATCGGGGTACACCTTGATCGCGCTGACTGGCCGTGGGCATCATCGTAGTCGGACGCGGGCACCTCCCTACACTCATGCTCGCCTCAGTGTTCGCCCAGACTCTTTGCGCTAGCGCGTGTACCGAGTCCGGCCACGAGCTCGCGAACCTGCATCGGTGTGAGCCCGGTACGCAGTTGACCGTTGCGAGCCACCGATATCATGGTGGTCTCTTCAGAAACCACTATCACCACTGCATCCGTCTCCTCGGCAAGTCCCAGCGCGGCACGGTGGCGGGTACCCATGGAACGCGAGCTCACCGCGCCCTGGGAGAGCGGCAGAATGCACCCGGCGCCGACAATCCGCTCACCCCGCACTATTACCGCCCCATCGTGCAACGGCGAGTAAGGCGTGAAAATCGTCGCCAGCAGTTCGGGCGTCAACCGCGCATCAAGTGCCGAAGCATGCTCTATGTACTCGTCCAACGGGAGTTCGTTCTCAATTGCAATGATGGCGCCGATACCACTACGTGCCAGGCGTTCAACCGCATCGGCTATCCCGTCTTCACGTGCCCCTGCCCCCAGCAATTCCTCGCTATGGAACAGCCTTGCCAGCGGAGCATGCCCCAAGTGCGCCAGCGCAACCCGCAATTCCGGCTGAAAGAGGATCAGCAGCGCAAAGAACCCATACGTATAAAGCAACCCGAGTAGATGCCGGATCATCGTGAGCTGCAGCCAGTTTGCCAACCCATACATCGCCAACAGCACGATGACACCGCCAAGGATCTGAAGCGCACGGCGACCACGCACAAAACCGAGAAGGTGATAGAAAACCAGCGCGACGATCCCGATTTCGAGACCGTCGCGCCAGGTCACTGTGAGCGGAATGCTCAGCTCACCCATCACGTCCTGTCCACGAGGTGCTTCGTCCGGTCCCTACGCCGGTGCGATCTCGGGACCACCAATGAGCGGTGGCGTGACTGGCCGGGCGGCCGAGGTTGGCTGGCTGGGGATGATCGCTGCCGGCGGCACCGCTGGCTCGATGCGTGGTGGCAGCGGCTTGCCATCCTTGAGCAGCAGGATGTCATCACGCGTCAATGTCTCGCGCTCCAGCAGAGCATTGGCCACCGCATCGAGCAGTTCTCTGTGTTCAGTCAGAACCGCTGCGGCCTTGGCGTAGGCCTCAAACGCCACCCGCTTCACCTCCGCATCCACCATCTGTGCAGTCTGCTCGGACACCTCACGACGCGACTGTATTTCGCGACCGAGGAAGAGCTCGTGCTCGTTGTCACCCACAAGTATGGGACCGATCGTGTCCGATAGCCCCCACTGTGTCACATAGCGGCGTGCTATGTTGGTGGCCTGCTGAATGTCACTCGCAGCACCCGTGGTGACACGTTCATGCCCGAACACGATTTCTTCCGCCGCACGCCCTCCATAAGCCATGGCAAGCCGCGCCTCGAGCTGCTCGCGGGTTACGGACACCCGGTCGTCCTCGGGGAGCGTGAAGGCGATCCCGAGCGCCCGTCCCCGCGGCACTATGGTGACCTTGTGCAGCGGATCATTCCCGGAGACCATCATCGCGCACACGGCATGGCCGGCCTCATGATATGCGGTCAGTCTGCGTTCATCCTCCTTCATCACGAGTGACTTGCGCTCCGCACCCAGCATGACACGATCCTTCGCTTCCTCAAGGTCGTTCATGAAGATCTTCTCGTGGTTCCGGCGTGCTGCCAGCAACGCACCCTCGTTGACCAGGTTGGCCAGATCAGCACCGGACATGCCAGGTGTGCCGCGCGCTAGCGCTGTCACACTCACGTCATCGGCTATCGGCTTGTTGCGCAGGTGCACCTTCAGGATTCCTTCGCGGCCCCGAAGATCGGGAGCGTCCACTACTATCTGCCGGTCGAACCGACCAGGGCGCAGCAGAGCCGGATCGAGTACGTCCGGCCGATTGGTGGCGGCTATGAGAATGACACCGTCATTCGATTCGAAACCGTCCATCTCGACCAGAAGCTGGTTGAGAGTCTGCTCGCGCTCGTCGTGTCCGCCACCAAGGCCTGCACCCCGGTGCCGGCCGACCGCGTCGATCTCATCGATGAAGATGATGCAGGGCGCATGAGCCTTGCCTTGCTCAAACAGGTCACGCACGCGTGATGCGCCGACACCCACGAACATCTCCACAAAGTCGGAGCCCGACATGCTGAAGAACGGTCGCCCCGCCTCGCCAGCCACCGCCTTCGCCAGCAAAGTCTTGCCCGTACCCGGCGGGCCCACCAGCAGTGCCCCCTTCGGCAAACGGCCACCAAGACGCGTGAACTTCTGCGGATCCTTCAGAAATTCGATGATCTCCTGAAGTTCCACCTTGGCCTCATCGGCACCGGCTACATCAGCGAACGTCACCTTGGGCGTATCACCCGTCAGCAGCTTCGCCTTGCTCTTGCCAAATGAGAACGCCTTGTTGCCACCCATCTGCATCTGCCGGAACAGAAAGATCCAGAATCCGATGAGCAGCAGGTATGGCAGCATTGTGATGAGAAAGCTGCCCGCATTGAAACGCGGCTCCTGCGATGCGGTACGAACACCACGCGCATAAAGGCGGTCCTGCTCATCAGCGAGAGAGCCGGGCACAAGGCGTACGGTAAACCGCTTCGCCTCGTGATTCTGCACACGAACGGTCTGATTGAACTGCCCCACCAGCACATTGTCCGACTGGAACGTTGCGGACTTTATGTTCCCGACCTCCAGTTGCTGACGATAGTCCGAATACCCGATCTCCGGCGCCTGCGCCTCCCGGCCGTTGCCGTACGACAGGAAAGCCACAGGAATCAGGATCACCAGAATCCAGAAAGACAGAGTCTTGGACCATCGCCCCCAGTTTCCCGGTCTCTTCGACGAGGGTGTCATGTTTGATGCCATGGATTAGCCGCCTTACAGCAGACTGGCGACGTACGGGAGATGCCGGAAGTTCTCGGCATGGTCGAGCCCGTAGCCCACCAGAAATTCTTGCGGTGCGTCGAACCCTACGAACCGCGTGGGATAGCAAAGCCCGCCGGCAACGTGCTTGTGCAGCAGCACGCAGATCTCCAGAGAGCGCGGATGACGTTCGCTCAGCAACTCCATCAACCGGTTGAGCGTGCGCCCCGAGTCGACGATATCCTCGACGAGAAGAATATGCTTCCCATCGAGTTCCGTTTCCGGATCATACAGCAGCCGTACCACACCCGAGGAATCCATGGCATCGCCGTAGGACGACGCCACCAGAAAATCCACCTGCAGGGGACGGCCGATGTTGCGAACCAGGTCGCTCAGGAAGATAAAACTTCCCTTGAGCAGTCCGAGCACGAGCAGTTCCCCGTCCGGATAGGCCGCCGTGATCTCGGCCCCGAGCGCACGCACCCGGCGGGCCAGGCAATCGGCATCGAACACGATACCCTTCATTGCCTGCCCATCGAGACGGGGATCCTGTCGTTCCTCAGTCAGACTCGCGCTCACACCGATACCAATTCAGTCCCGGTCGACCGGACCGGAACGGTGCCGCATCAGTGCGGCATACACCAGGAACCCACACCAGCTCACCATCGACGAGCACGACCGGCCAATGTTTCCGGTCAGGTGTAGGTATCCTCGACTCTGTAAAGTACCGCGTCACCCGCCTCCCCGCTGGGTGGCGAGCCGTTCGGATTCTATCGCCCTCTGCCCACCGGCGAACCACCACTGCTCTGTCATCCGGCAATCCAAACGTCCAATCGTCGGGTACCTCCCCCGCATTGGCGGCAAGCATCCGAAATCGCCACCCACCAAGCCGGGACGGCAATGCCCCTGCACTGGCACTGCACTCATCCTCCACGTAAGGCCGCTCCGGCAGCCGAACCACGAACACGTCGATCCCCTGTTCACGCATACGCACAATGCTCGCGCCTCCGGCCACCGTGATGTGAATCCCCCAGCGCTGGCTGCTGGTAAACCTTACGGCTGAGGTGGTTCCCCGGGCGTCAAGTGCCACCCCCAACCGGCCACACAGTGCCTGCCAGAGCACGGCTCGGCCCGCCTCGGTGGTCTCCTCCAGAACATGCGTCGGGAGGCTGACCGCACGGCCCGAACTACACATTCGCACCCCGGCCACATCCAGATACCGCTCCACCTCGCGACGCCAGAGCGCCGCGCGCTCCCCAATCCCCAGCATCGCCTCCGAAAAGCCAGGTGACGCGGCCTCCAGAGCCGGCAGGAGATCGAGGCGTACACGCACCCGAAGATATCGACGCGATATGTTCATGGGATCTTCCAGATAAGGCAGTCCCGTGTCATCCAGCCACTCCCTCAGCTCATCACGAGCTAGCGCAAGCCAGGGACGCACGATCCTCGAGGGTGCCGCCAGGGCGGCCAGTCCACGCGTACCGGTCCCCCTCAACAGACGCATCACGATGGTCTCCACCTGATCATCACGAGTGTGAGCCGTGGCGACGCGCGCACCGAATCCGCAGGCCACACGGTTGAGGAAGTCCCAGCGCGCCTCACGCCATGCCGCCTCGCCGTAGGCCTTCCGCCGCGCCCGCTCCCTCACAACCGTGAGGCCCAGACGACGCCCCTGGGCGGCCACCAGCGAAGCTGCCTCCCGGGCATAGTTGCCCGTGCCATGATCGAAGGTTGCCACTGCGGCGATTCGATCCCGTGCCCAGCGCTCCATCGCGAACAGCAGCGCCATCGAGTCACTTCCTCCGGACACCGCCAGCACCAGAGGCTGATCAAGGGCAGCCGACGTTGCAACAACCGACAGGCGCAACAGCCCCCCATCCAATTCGTGACTCCACGGCACAGCTGCCTCCGGACCATCATTGTGCTGGATCATCCCCGGACTTATGACCCGCTGGTGCCGGTTCGTCAACACCACGACAGACTGTCCGCCAGCCGCTTCCATAGGCGCCATGCGGTTGCCTATTCCCCTGCGTGCGTGCGACGACTACCATTGTAGCGTGATGGGTCCGACACGGGCAATCGTCATGCTGCCAAACGCTCCCCTCAGTTTCCGGAGAACCACTGTGGAATCACACAGCACGCTGGGTACAATCTGGGCATCCCTGGGCATGACAGCCTACTGGATGGGCTTGCTCTGGCTCAACATTCTGCTCGGATCGTTTCTTTCGCCCCTGTTCACCATTCCCGTCACGTGGGTGCAGGACGCCCTAAAGAAACGGTGAGGCTCGCCAAACCGGAAACCCGCTGAACCGGCTTAGTCATTATTGTGAGACACTCGGGCGCGCACTCATGTGCGCGCCTTTCGCGTTCCCGGACTGATAGACGCCAGGCCATAACCAGGGGATTCTTGCCCGGAACTGACTTCGGTCGGATTCCAGCGGAATATATTGGGATGGCATATTATCGGAGTTGCGAATGCCAGAATATGATCACGCGTACGAAACTACATGACAGGTATTGCTGACAGGCGGTCAGAACCTCAGGGCAAGACCGGTACTCTGCCACAAGCGGGTCTTCCGGCAGCTATGCCACCGCTCCTGCTGCCCGCAGTGCACTACGCAGCCAGCCTCTTCTGGCTGGCTCTTGCCGCTCCCGCCCTGTTCGTTGCCGGCCCGCTCCTCGTGCGTGGTCTGATCTTCGATCCAGCGGTCATCGCCTTCGTCCACATGATCATGCTGGGCGCGGTCGGTTCGGCCATATTCGGCACCTTGTTGCAATTCATTCCTGTTGGATTGGGCGTCCCCCTCCGCAACATCAGGGTCGGCTATTGGGGCTTTTTCCTCTATGAGACTGGCGCTGTCACGATAATCGCTGGGTTCTGGTGGTGGCGCGGTTGGCTCCAGGCCCTTGGCTGGCTGCTCATCTTCGCCGCGATCGGGGCGCTTGCCCAGAACACGCTGGGCGCAAGACGGCACAGTGTGGGTGGTCGCCTGGTCGGCACATTCATAACGGTTGCACATTCTGCATTCGGTGTTGTCATGACCATCGGCGCCGCTCGTATTGGAGCAACCCTTGGGTGGTGGAACATCGACCGTGTCTACCTGCTGGCGGCTCATGCACTGTTTGGTATCGCCGGGTTCGGCACGCTCACCGCCATTGGAGTGGGCAGCCGCATGCTGCCCACATTCCTCGCGGGTCCGGGTGACGATCGCAGGGCCCTCGTGCGTGAGCTCTGGATCACGAGTGCCGGCCTTACAGCCTTCGCCGTGGGGGCAGTGTTCAGACTGCACTGGGTCATGCGCATCGGTGCACTGACATTGCTGATCGGTGGCGTACTGGCGTCATGGCTTCTGGGTCGTTGGTTCCTGCGGCGCAGGAGAACACTCGATGCGGCGCTTTACCACGTGGCGGGCGCCGGGCTTGCACTGGGCAGTGCTGTGGCCATTGGAGCGTTCATGCTCGTCGTGAGTCCGCTGTCGCTCCAGCGATGGGCCGCTCTCATCATCGTGCTCATCATGGGCTGGCTCATGACGCTCGTGCTGGGTGTAATGTCGAAGATCCTCACCCACATCACCTTCGTTCATCTCGCATCGAGCAGGCCTCGCCTTGGCGCAAGAGGCTCACCCAACAATCTGCTGCGCAACGACCTGCAGATAATTGCAGCTGTGAGCTTCACGGCCGGTTGGCTGCTGTTTGCGCTTGGCGTCTGGGTGCAGCACGGCGCGGTGGCGCTTGCCGGGGCTGCCGCCTGGTGCGCTGGCACGATCGCCACCCTGGTCAACTACTCCCGCGTTCTCATCTTGAGCCTCCCACAACGAGGCTGACACTTCCAATGGGTACCCCCAAAGGGGGGATCCTGTCAGGCAAAGCCCTAAGACATACGGGAATTCGCCGACTTTAATCTGATCTTAACGGTCAGAAGTTATTCCCTGCACGGCTGGATGGTCACAGAGGGCATCCGCTTTCCCGTGCACCTCCACTATCTGCGGGGATCCGCACATATGTATCTCTCTCGCCGCACCGGGTGGCTCGTCGCTACGGCAACCGTGGTTGCGACCCTCGCCTACGGCTTCGCCTGTGCACCGGCCGGTCGCTCGACCGGCGCGATCGGCGCCGGTGATGCCGCTGCCAGGGTGTACGTTGCACCCGGCACCCATGATGAGTTCTACGCCTTTCTCTCCGGTGGTTTCAACGGTCAGTTGGGCGTGTATGGCCTCCCCTCAGGACGTCTGCTGAAGATCGTCCCGGTCTTCTCGCAATTCCCCGAAAACGGATGGGGCTATACCGAAGAAACAAGGCCAATGCTGGAAACGACGTTCGGGAATGTCCCCTGGGACGATCTCCATCACACCGCCATATCGCAGACCAACGGCGAAGATGACGGTCGCTGGATCTTCGTAAATGCGAACAACACACCGCGTGTAGCACGTGTGGACCTGTCGACCTTCACCACCACGGAGATCCTTCAGATTCCGAACACAGGTGGCAATCACGGCTCGCCGTTCATCACGTCGAACAGTGAGTATGTGATAGCCTCGACCCGTTTCTCGCAGCCCATCCCGCAGGCTGACGTCCCAATCAAGGATTACACCAAGTACTTCAAGGGCACCATCTCGTTCGTGAAGGCTGATGACCCCGGCAAGATGGATGTCGCCTTCCAGTTGCTGGTGCCCGGCTACAACTACGACCTTGCCCGCGCTGGCAAGGGCCCCTCGAAGGACTGGGTGTTCCTTACGTCCTACAACACAGAACAGGCTTACGAGAAGCTCGAGGTCAACGCGTCGAAGAACGACAAGGACTTCATCGCCGCGATCAACTGGAAGACACTCGAATCGTGCGCGAACGGTGGCAAGGCAGAGACATGGCCTGCTGACTATATGCACAACGTGATGGACGAGTTCACACACTCCGCGCGCACAGAGCGCAAGAACTCGGTCAAGGTGCTCAACCCCACCACCTGCCCCAACGCGATCTACTTCCTGCCCACACCGAAATCACCACACGGGGCCGATGTTGATCCCACCGGTGAGTACATAGTGGCCGGTGGCAAGCTCGCCACGGTGATCCCCGTTCATTCGTTCACCAAGATGCAACAGGCCATCAAGGACCAGGCTTTCGAGACCACGGTTGAGGGTATCCCCGTGATCAAGTACGAATCGGTCATGGCCGGAGAAGTGAAGGATCCCGGACTTGGTCCCCTGCACACGGAATTCGATGGCAAGGGCTATGCCTACACCTCACTCTTCATTTCCAGCGAAATCGTGAAGTGGAAGATCGGCACGTGGGAGATCGTTGACCGGGTTCCGACATACTACTCGATCGGTCACCTGATGATCCCGGGCGGCGGCACCACTAAGCCGGCAGGAAAGTACGTCGTCGCGCTCAATAAGATCACGAAGGACCGCTACCTCCCGACAGGTCCGGAGCTCACGCAGTCAGCGCAGCTCTATGACATCTCGGGCGACAAGATGAAGCTTCTCCTCGATTTCCCGACCACCGGCGAACCGCATTATGCGAACGCCATCGAGGCATCCAAGATCGAGAAGAACCAGAAGAAGTTCTATACGCTCGCGGAAAACAATCACCCTCAGGTGGCACGTCAGGAACGCGAAGCAGGCGTAAGCCGCAGCGGCAAGGTTGTGCACGTCCGCATGACGGCCATCCGCTCGCACTTCGCTCCTGACAACATCGAGGGCGTGCAGGTAGGTGACACGGTTCTTTTCCACGTCACCAACATCGAGCAGGACTGGGACCTTCCTCACGGCTTTGCCGTACAGGGTGCCAATACATCTGAACTGCTGATCATGCCTGGCGAAACACGCACTTTGCGCTGGGTCCCGCGGCAACCTGGTGTGTATCCTATGTACTGCACCGACTTCTGCTCGGCGCTGCACCAGGAGATGTCCGGCTACGTTCGTGTCTCGCCGGTGGGTTCGGGTGTTCCGCTCTCCGCCAACACGATCAAAGCCCAGGGTCAGATGGCACGTGCTGCCGAGCGTGGCATCACGCTTCCCACGCCTCCCGGTGCGGTAGCCGAGCCTGGACATCCGAGTTCATCCGATCTGCGCTGAGTTCAACCTTAATACGGAATCCTTTGGGGAGACCGGAGTGCTGGTGCTCCAGACACCTCGCTCCGGATCTCCACCGGGATCCAGGCCATGATTGCCCCATCTAGAGCCCGTCTGCTGATTGCCTTCTCCTCCGTGCTGCTTGGCCTTGCACTGCTGTTCCCGCTCTGGCACATAGCGCTCATCGCGCCTCAGTATCCAGAAGGGCTCGGCATGTACATATGGGCCCACACCGTTGCAGGAGTCGGCCCGAATGATCTTGCCAATATCAACGGATTGAATCACTACATCGGAATGAAGGTCATTGTCCCGGAGAGCATTCCGGAGCTGCGTATCATGCCGCCCGGGATGATCGCCATGGGGCTGCTCGGGCTGCTCATTGCCTGGCGCGGAAGCCGACGTCTGATACGTCTCTGGGCCGGTGCGCTGGTACTGGCTTCCCTGGTCGGACTTGCGGACTTCTACCGCTGGGAATACGACTACGGGCACAACCTCGATCTCGAGAACGCTCCGATCAAGGTGCCTGGCATGACATACCAGCCGCCCCTGATCGGAAGCAAGCAGCTTCTCAACTTCGTGGCCACGTCGTGGCCGGCCACCGGCGGTCTTATGGCAATTACGGCCGTGCTGGCTGCAATCGGTGCAGCGACCGTGGCAATGCGTCAGCCCCCTGCTGCGGACGACACAGGTAGGACGCCAACCACCGAATCGGGCGCATGAACTGCCGCACCCTTCTCACACTCTTCGCGCTGGCGCTCTTGGCCGGCTGTAGCGATGACGCGCCACGTGCTCTCGTACGCGGTGAAGATAGCTGCGCATACTGTCGCATGACTATTGACGACGTCCGTTTCGGTGCTCTGGTACTGACTGACCGGGGTCGATTGCAGACCTTCGATTCGATCGAGTGTGCTGCCAGCTGGGTGGCAAGCCAGACTCCGGAACACGAACCACGCGCAATCTGGGTCGCCAACTTTGCCGACCCCTCGCAATGGGTCGAGGCGAGCCGTGCCGTGTTCCTTCACGGAAGCCGCCTTCGCTCACCAATGGGACGTGATTTGGTAGCCTTTGGTGCCGACGCCGATCCTGATGCGCTTCAACGCGCTCACGGCGGGACTCCCATCACATGGCCTGCCATCAGGATGTTGGTGACTACCCCCCAGGAGTCACCTGCGGCAGGTCAACTGGATACCCACTCGCATTGACATATCAATCGCCGCGTGCCATGCACGCAGACCGTGAGGCCAACCCGGCCCGGGCCATGGAATGACGAGTCGGCTGCTGACCACGGCGGCGCTGGGATTGCTTTTCACATTGCCTCCAGTTCAGGCTTCTGGTACCCAGCCACGCCCTGACGTGCCCCCCTCGGTCGATACTGCCTGGGTATCAAGTGTTCCGCGCGCCAATGGCTTCTCACGGGTGGCCGATGCTGTCCAGGCCGTCCGGCGCTACGGCGTTGTCCGCATTCTGCCCGGGATCTATAGTGAGCCAACGGTGATCGTGGGCAAACCGGTCATGATCAGTGGCGACTCCGGTGCAGTACTAGATGGTGAGGGTGAGCGTGAACTGATGATCATCGGAGCGGATTCCGTAACCGTCCGTGGTTTGACTTTCCGAAACACCGGGGTGAGCCTGACGACTGACAGATCCGCGCTGAGAGTGGTCAATGTTGGCGGTTGCCTCATTGAGGGGAACACATTCGAGTCCACGCTTTTCGGTGTCTATCTGCAGCGCGCCAGCTCGTGTCTCGTTCGTCGTAACCATCTGCGGGGAATCGCGGGATCGCAGACACTCACGGGCAACGGGCTCCACAGTTGGGCGAGCGCCAATCTGGTGTTCGAGGACAACGTCATCGACGGCCATCGGGACGGCATCTACTTCGAATTCACTGCCAACAGCATTGCGCGCCGGAACGTGAGTATCAACAGTCACCGGTATGGATTGCACTTCATGTTTTCCGATTCGTGCAGATACGAGGATAACGAGTTCCGCGACAATGAGTCCGGAGTGGCGGTCATGTACGCAAAGTCAGTCCACATGACCAACAACCGTTTCGTGCACAATCGTGGCAGCGCCGCGTATGGCCTTCTACTCAAGGAGATCAGTGACAGCGAGATCGGCGGGAATGTCTTTATGGAGAACTCAGTGGGTCTGCATATGGACGGATCGAGTCGCAATGAGATCATCGACAACGATTTCGTCCGCAACGGCTGGGCTATCCGGATACTTGCTGATGCACAGGACAACATCATGGAAGGCAACGCGTTCCACGGTAACGTGTTTGATGTAGGCACGAACAGCCGGAGGAACTACAGCACTTTCCGGAAGAACTGGTGGGATCGTTATCGTGGCTATGATCTCGACCGGGACGGTCTAGGCGATGTGCCGCATTCGCCGGTCCGTCTGTTTGCTCTGCTGGTGGAGCAGTCGCCGCCAGCACTCATTCTGGTGCGGTCGCTGCTCGTGGACCTGTTGGATATTGCCGAGAGGGTCGTACCGACCCTGACCCCGGAGACACTCCGCGACGAGGCGCCGCTGATGCGCGCGCCACGCAAGCTTCCCCGAATGCCATGAATCCCACGCAGCCACCAATCGTTGCCATCCGTGAGTTGCGAAAGCGCTACGATGACCGGGTGGTCGTTGACAACATTTCGCTCGACATCCGGCGTGGGGAGGTCACCGCCATCATCGGTCCAAACGGTGCGGGAAAGACCACACTGAACAAAGCCATCCTCGGGCTCGTGCGGCCCAACGGAGGGCAGATACTCTTTGATGGCGAGGATACAGCCGGACGTATCGACTATCGGGCACGAATAGGCTACATGCCTCAACTGGCGCGTTACCCGGAGACGTTCACGGGTCGCGATGTTCTCGCGCTGCTCACCGAGCTGCGTGGAGCTTCTGCAACCCGTGACCCGGACCTGATTGAAGCGTTCGAGCTCGAACGTTTCCTCGATCAGCCGGCACGTGCGCTGAGCGGAGGCCAGCGTCAGCGCATCAATGCCGCAGCGGCATTCCTGTTTGTACCCGACCTCCTCCTGCTTGATGAACCCACCGCCGGACTCGATCCGGTGGCCAGCGGTATCCTGAAGCGCTCCATTCGGCGGGCACGTGAAGCAGGCCGCGCCGTGGTCATAACATCACACATTCTGAGTGAATTACAGGAACTCGCTGATACCATCGTCTTTCTGCACGAAGGTCGAATGGCATGGCACGGACCCGTTGCTTCTCTTCTTGATGATACGGGGGTATCTTCGCTCGAGGAGGCCATCGCACACCTCATGCTGCACGGGGCGCTGGCCCCAGCCGGAGACGCTCAGGCATGAGCGCTGAACTCGTACTGACACCTCACTCACAGGTATCCGCAGGCATGCCCGTTCAAGACGCGCCGCCTGTCGTGCGTACGGTGCTCCTGCAGGAGTGGCGAAGCATTCGTCGCAACCGTGGCGTGGTTCTGTTCACCATCGGCACCCTGCTGCTCACCGAGAGTATCCTCCGTCTTACCGGATCGGCTGAACGCGCTCTGGTATCGATGCTCAACCTGGTACTCTTCCTGGTGCCACTCGTTGCCTTGATGCTCGGCATCATAGGCTGGCACGGAAACCGCGAGTTCACCGAACTGCTTCTTACACAACCCGTAAGGCGCACGCGCCTGTTTCTGGCCCTTTACCTGGCGCAGGTCCTGCCGCTCGCCACTGGCTTCGCCCTCGCGGTCGCGTTCCCGCTAATCGTCCATCGAACGCTGGACGCTTCCGTCGTACCGCTTGCTCTGAGCACCATTGGCAGCGGAATTGCGCTCACTTTCGTCTTCGGCGGATTCGCACTTCTCATCGGAATCCGCGTCGATGATCGTTTGCGAAGCGTTGTGACTGGCCTGATGGTGTGGCTGCTGCTCAGCGTGGGATATGACGCCCTGGTGCTTCTCGTTTCCACGACATTCGCGGACTATGCACTGGAACGCCCCATGCTGGCGCTGATGCTGGGCAATCCGGTTGATCTTGCGCGTTCCATAATCGTGCTCCACAGCGACACGGCTGCTCTGATGGGGTACACTGGTGCAGTGCTTCGACGGTTCCTGGGCACTCCTCTTGGGACAGTATCCGCCATCACCGGGCTGATCCTGTGGATTGTGATCCCTGCGCTGATCGCCCGCCGCGCCTTCGACCGGCGTGACTTCTGAGGCCCACTGTAATCCACAGAACAGGAACTCGCGCTTGTCGGGAACTCCCGGCCGGCCTTGCTGACGGAGTGATCCCTGTATTGCGAGTGGGTTGGTTCTGCTTAGTCTGCTGATGTCGTTGATCGGTACTCGCGCCCCCGCCAGTGGCCTGGGGTACCGATCATGCTCAGGGTGAGACGCACGGCTGCCGGGATGTCCGCCAGCCATGACAGCCAGTACGGCCCCCCTCGCTGTGCATAACTCCCCCGCAGAGCCCAGAGCATTGACAGTCTGATGGCGATGGCGCACGCACTGACCACCGCAAGCCCCACGCGCACTGTAGAGTCCAGGCGCACCAGAAAGCCGTGGTCTCTCCACGTCATCAGGATCATGATCAGCATGGGCAGCGGCAGCGCCTGCACGAGCCAGACCATCACCAGATCGAGCCAACCGCGCACGCGCGAAGCGGAGTCCTTCAGATCGAAACTGCGTCCCCACTCGCGCCACATGTCACGTAGGGTGGTGTAGGCCCGCACCTGCAGAATCCGGGATCCGTCGAGAAACCCCACCCGCAGCCCACTCATCGCCAGATGGCGGGCCAGCGTGACATCATCGCTGAAGGACGAGCGAGCGGCTACGTACCCCCCATGGCGAATTAGAGTCTCGCGACGGGCCAGGAAGCACTGTCCGTTGGCCAGCAACCGATCGGCCGGCTGCTCGGCCCCTGCAGCGCCTGTGCGATAGATGAGGGTGACGAGCATCGCCGGCTGCACGAACCGCTCTGCCGCAGTCTGACCTGCAAACCTGGGTGAGAAACTGACAGCATCGTACTGCCCGCTCTCGGCGGCGGCTATGACGGCACCGATCAGCCCAGGCGCCGGTATGGTATCCGCATCCAGTCCGAGTACCCACTCACCACTGGCTACGCGCAGCCCGCTCTCCAGAGCCCACACCTTGCCAATCCATCCCGGAGGCAGAGGACCATCGCTGATCAAACGGATACGTGGATCTTCCGAAGCCGCTCGCCGCACCAGGTCGGGCGTACCGTCCGTTGAGTCGCTGTCCACAACCAGGATCTCCGCGAGCGGTGCTATCTGCCCTCTGAGTCCTTCGAGGCAACCACCAACCCTGTTTACCTCGTTCAGGGTTGGCACGATGAGACTTACCGACGTGTCGTCCCGTGACTCGACCCGTGGGGCAACGGGTGGTCGACGCGTACGCCCTGGAGCCAGCCGCCTCATCAGGGCGACGACTGCAATGGCCTGTGCACCAAGCAGGATCATGCCGATCGATGATAGCAACCCGTAAATGGTCATCGGCCTCCTCCGGTGCGGTACAGTGATGAAGAAATCGACTCATTGATCAAACGGGGCGCACATCGCATGATGCGCGCCCCGTTCACGGACAGCTGTCTCAGCACTGAGCGCTCCGATGTCTCACCACCGGCATAGGCAGCGAGCTGCTCAGTTCGTCAGTTGTCCCGGGCTGATTCCCTGCAACCAGTAACCGAACCATTGACGCAAACGGCCAAGGCGGTCCACAAGCAGCCACGGCTCGCCTGTCCGACTGAGATCATGGTTCGAGCGTGGATAGCGAACCAGCTCCACAGGCACACCTTGCTTCTTGAGAGACATGAACCACATCTCAGCATTACCCATCGGTGTGCGATGGTCTTCCTCGCTCTGTACGATCAGCATTGGCGTCTTCACCTTGTTCACGTAACGGATCGGCGAGAGATCATCGTAGAGTTTCTGGTTGTCCCACGGCTTGCCATAAAACTCGAACTCGGTGAGATTCTGCGCGTCGCTTGACCCGTACCAGTAGGTCCAATCGGTGATTGTGCGATCGGTCTCAATAGCCTTGAATCGATTTGTCTTGGTGGCAATCCAGGTTGTCATGAAACCACCATACGAACCTCCCGTGGCGCCCATCTTGGTGCTGTCCACATCGGCGCGTGCCGCAACGATGTCAACC
The DNA here is from genome assembly GCA_964431565.1 of uncultured Gemmatimonas sp. Classification (GTDB taxonomy): domain Bacteria; phylum Gemmatimonadota; class Gemmatimonadetes; order Gemmatimonadales; family Gemmatimonadaceae; genus Gemmatimonas. The sequence continues at coordinate 2,215 of CAYSKN010000021.1, read as the reverse complement.
GCCTTCATCAGGTCCTGGTAGTCTTCCATGCCCCAACGACCGCGCGTGCTGTAAGTGAACGCAGCACCGTACCCGCTCGAACCACGCGGGTTTGTGAAGAGAACAAACATCCCCTGTGCCGCGAGGTTCTGAAACTCATCGAACCAGCCCTCGCCGTACGCCGAGTGAGGGCCACCGTGGATGTAGATGACCATGGGATATTTCTTGCCTGCCTCGTAACCGTAGGGCTTCATGAGCCAGCCCTCGATTTCCAGATTACCTACGCTCCTGTAGGTGAAGCGCTCGGCATCACTCCAGACCACATCAGCGTTCACTTCCCGGTTGAAGTCAGTGAGCTTGCGCTCGCCGGTCCCGTCAGCGCTGGCTATGAACAGCTCGGTCGGCTGTGTCATTGAGGTAGCCACGAATGCCAGAGTCCGTCCGGCAGCATCGTAGCTGGCGCCACGGATCTGCCGCCGACCACTCACCAGTTCGGTTGGCGCCGCCCTCCCTGCGAGGTCAGCACGCAACACTGCACTACGCCCGCCGATATCTGCGGTAAACTGTATGGTACCGTCCGGCAGCCACACAAATGAACCGGGCTCGTACTGCCAGCCGGGCAGAAGATTCTGCGGCGTACCACCCGTAACATCCACCACGTAGATGCTCGCGTTCCTGGTACGTGACGGCCGTCCGATGAAGGCAATCCTGCTGCCGTCGGACGACCAGGTCAGTTGTGATTCAGTTCCCATCCAATCGATGACCTTGCGCGGCGTGCCGCCATTGGAATCGATGACGTAGATGTCCGATTCATTCCGATCGGCTTCGTCCCGTACCTTGTTGTAGGGAAGCTGGGCAATCGAGTCACGCTCGAGATCCACCACCGAATCCGGACGCAGGCCCACGTCCGCCGTGAACGCTATCAGCTTCCCATCGGGCGATACCGCCGGACCACGGTGTGAATACAGCGTATTTGTGATCACATTCTTGGCAGTGTCGCCCATCGTCTGCCGTGCAAGCTGAAGCGGCCGCCAGGTGCGTTCCACCCGACGACCAGGCACGAAGCCGATACCGTTGGCCTTGTACCGCATCTCGACGACATGGCTGCCATCGAAGCGGCTCGGCACCGAGGGCCGGGTGATGGCATCGAAGGGTGGACGCGCCATCGATTGCATCTGCGCGAACGGATCCGGACTGGGCGCGGCGGGAGCGGGAGTGCCAGCGTCGGTGAATACCGCAAATGATTCATCACGCGGCATGGATCCGGTTGGGTATCCGCTCACCTGAACCGCTTCTCCGCCGGGCTGATCCAGACGGATTGCCCAAGTGCTTCCGGTGCCACCGGGACGCTGAGAGTTGAAGAAGAGATACTTACCGTCTGCGGACCAGCGCGGATTGCTGCTCTCGGTGCCCGGCGACGTCCAGCGCTGGGGATCACCGCCCTCGGTGCTCACCACCCAGACTTCACTGTGCCTACGATTCTCGCCTTCCACGGCCCGGGTAACAGTAACCGCCACACGCTTGCCATCGGGCGATATTGCCGGACTGCTGAGATTCACTACACGGTACCAGTCACGCAGCATCATGGCTCGCGGCCCCTTGGGGAGTGCCGGAATCGCGTTGGCCTGGGCGGCGCCTGAGGCACCACCGCCAGTACGGCCAGACAACTGGGCCGGCAACGTAACCGGAGCTCCAATGGCAAAAATTGCAGTTGCACCGACGGTACGTCGCCAAAATACGGAATGACTCATGTACAGTCTCGGGGGAAGGGTGCCGAATACCGCTGGCTACAGCTGGCCACGCGCAGGGTGCGCCCTGCGCTCAACAGTGAGTGGAGGGTTTCTCGTGAAAGCTACATTCTTTTTCGGGACATAACAGTCCACATTGTCTCTCCTTGCCACTCATCCCACAGTGCCGTACGATATGGCACATGCGGGGGAGCGCCCGCGTCTCAACCATGAGCATCGGACCCGACAGCCAGTCAGGTTACCGCTGTGAGGGAGGAGGGTCAGGCCGGCACGGGATCCAAGACCTGTCGGCGGCCTGAGTATAACCTAGTGCCTCACCCACCAACGAGGAGGTGATCCATTGTCTGACGTCTGCTCCATTGGCGACTCGTCAAGGACAACCGATCTCCTGATCGACGTCCGGTAGTCAGCAGTCGTCCAGTTCGGCAAGCCGGACCTGGTCGACTGGAGTGCAAGAGGGCGCACCATGATGGTGCGCCCTCTTCCTC
>CAYSKN010000020.1:14610-21112 GCA_964431565.1 uncultured Gemmatimonas sp. | reverse complement strand
TGATCTTTGACGATTTCGCCGGAGAGGCGTGGCGGAACTTCGAGCTTCAGATGCGCAAGGTACTCCCGGATCTGAGGCCGGTGGAACTCACGGTGGATCATCCGATCTTCGATTCATTCTACCGTATCAGGAAACTTGATTACAACCATCCGTACTATCGTGGCTTCAAGTCAGTCTTCTACGGCTATTTCGAACAGAATGACCCCACTAAGCGGATGCTCGCGGTCGTGAACTACAACAACGACATGTCCGAATACTGGGAGTTTTCCGATGTGGGGATGTTCCCTCTGGACCTCTCTAACGAAGCCTACAAGCTGGGCGTGAACTACATAGTGTACGCCCTCACCCGCTGACTGTCTCTCCTGTCGAGGAATCGCGTGACTGCACCAGCCGCTGGAGTCTCTGTTACTGATTTCGACCGTCTTGATGACGCCGGCCTTGCAGATCGCCTGCAGGAAACCGGCAAGTGCATCGCAACCGAGCTGCGCAAGATCATCGTTGGTCAGGATGATATCGTCGAGCAGGCTCTGATCGCGCTCTTTGCCGGCGGCAACTGTCTGCTGGTGGGCGTGCCGGGTCTGGCGAAGACTCTCCTTATTTCCACACTTGCACGGGCCCTCGACCTCAAGTTCTCACGCATCCAGTTCACTCCCGATCTGATGCCTAGTGATGTAACCGGTACGGACGTCATCCAGGACGATCCCGCCACAGGCCAGCGCAGACTTGCGTTCATGCCGGGACCAGTGTTTGCCAATGTGCTGCTGGCAGACGAGATCAACAGGACGCCACCGAAGACGCAGGCTGCACTGCTCGAAGCCATGCAGGAACATCGCGTGACGGTACAGGGACGCACCTACGAACTGGATCAGCCATTCTTCGTATTCGCCACCCAGAACCCGATCGAGCTCGAAGGTACCTATCCTTTGCCCGAGGCACAGCTCGATCGATTCATGCTGGAAGTGGTGCTGGACTATCTGCCCGAGGAGGACGAGGTGTCGGTGGTGAAGGCTACCACCGCGCTGCCGCCCGACGCGGTACAGCCGGTTGTCACGAAGGAGCAGATTCTGGCATATCAGAGAGTCGTGCGACGTCTGCCCATTGCAGATGCGGTGACACGTTATGCCGTCTCGCTTGCACGCGCCACACGCCCGGGAAGCAGCGGCGCCCATGATCATGTGAAGCAGTACGTCAGCTATGGCGCGAGCGTACGCGCAGCACAGGCCCTTGTGCTTGGGGCCAAGGCCCGCGCGCTTCTACAAGGGCGGGCAAGTGCCAGCTTCGACGATGTGAAGGCACTCGCACACCCGGTGCTGCGTCACCGCGTGCTTCTCAACTTCCAGGCCCAGTCCGAGAGAATTACAACCGATCATCTGGTGGACCGGGTACTTGGTACGGTACCTCTGCCCAAGTCCGCACTCTAGGCAATTCCGGCCATGCCTGTCGCGCCTGCCTCCTTCCTCGACCCCGCGCTGCTCGCGAAGATCTCCGATCTTGCATTGCTCGCCCGCACTGTCGTGGATGGTTTTATGCACGGCCAGCACCGCTCACTGCGCAAGGGATCATCACTCGACTTTGCTGAACACCGCCCGTATCAGCCAGGTGATGACCTCCGCCGTATCGACTGGCGGGTGTACGGCAGGACCGAGCGATTCTACATCAAGGAGTACGACGCCGATACCAATGCCGGCGTGCTCTTCGCGCTCGACAGTTCGGGGTCGATGGACTACGGAAGCGCCGAGGTGACGAAGTTTGTGTATGGCCGCATGCTCACTGCGGCGCTCGCGTGGTTGTCACAGTCGCAGGGTGATCGCGTGGGTCTTGCTACCTTCACGCAGGATCTCGATCAGATCATTCCACCATCGGTGCGCCATCTTCAGCGCATCCTGCACGCACTTGCAAGTACGAGGCCCAGTGGGCCAAGCCGTCTGGCACACAGCATTGAACAGGCAGGGCTCGTATCGGCGCGTGCAGGCATACTCGCGCTTGTCACCGACTGCTATGAGCAGCCGGATCTGCTGGGCCGGGCGATCGACGCGCTCCGTATGCGCGGCCACGATGTCATCGTCTTTCATGTGGTGGATACTGCCGAAGAGACTTTGCCGGGTGATCAGGACACCACGTTCGAAGATCTCGAAACCGGTGTACTGCTGCCGCTCAGGCCTGCCGAGCTTCGCAGCAGGTATCAGGCAGCAATCCGCGATCATCACGATGCACTGCAGTCCAGATTCATCGCTGCCGGAGCAGACTATGTCCGGATGCGCACGAGCGAGCCGCTTGATCGTGCGTTGCACGCTTACCTCGACGCGCGACTGATGCGCGGCCGGATTCGCTGAGGGCGTATGGGACTCGGCTTCCTCGTTCCGGCATTTCTAGCGGGGCTTGCAGCGTTGGCCGTGCCGATCCTGCTGCATCTCAGGCATCGCGATCGCGATCGGCCGATGCGTTTCCCATCTCTGATGTTCCTTGCACGGATTCCCATCCGTACCGAGAGCAGACAGAGGGTGACTGACTGGCCGTTGCTCCTCCTCCGCTTGCTTGCGCTGGCACTGCTGGTGTTCGCGTTTGCCCGGCCTGTGCTCAAGGATCGCAGGGTGGTGGATGGTGACAGTCGCTCGAAGGCGGTGGTCATCCTGCTGGACCGGTCACTCAGCATGGGCTACACGGGTGTCTGGCCGCGAGCACTCGACTCGGCCCGCGCCGTCATTGATCGTCTCGAAGGAAATGACCGCGTGGCGCTCGTGGCGTATGACGACGTTGCTGAGGTAAAGCAGCGGCTCACTGATGATCGTTCCGCAGTACGGGGCAGCCTTGGTGTGGTCAGGCCCCTGCGTCGGGGTACCCGACTCGCTCCCGCCCTGCGGGCCGCGCGTCAACTGCTGCTCGATGCACCGTTCGCGGCTGCCGAGGTGGTAGTGATATCCGACCTGCAGCGCGCTGCGGCATCGGGCATCGCCGGAGTTGAGTTTCCCGCCGGCGTACGGGTTCGCGGCATTGGTGTCGGATCGCCTGTATGGGCGAATACTTCAGTGCGTGCGATCGACGCACGCCGGGTGCGCGAGGGAGACCGCACAATGCTGGCCATAAAGGCGCGTGTTCAGAGCCATGGGCTTGCGGCACCGCGCCCTGTGACCGCCTCCGTCACGGTGAACGGGCGCGACGCGGCCACTGCGTCTGCATCACTCGTGCGTGACGGTGAGACGGTCATAACCTTCAGCCCGACTCCCGCTCCGGAAGGAGCTGTATCCGTGCGGGTAGCCATACCGCCCGACTCGCTCGCCGCGGACGATACGCTGGTTGCCGTTGTACCTCGTGACGACCCACTCCGTGTGGCTTTCGTAACGCCATCCGATCTGAGCACATCCGAGACATTCTATCTCGAGCAGGCGCTCGCAATCGGACGTGCACCTCAGGTACGGATCGATCGCGTGGCAAGTGCGCCAGGTACGGCGGCGACGCTGCGCGGCACAGGTCTGGTGATGTTCTGGGATGTGGCCCCCGAGCCGACCGCAGCACTCACCGCTTGGGTCGAGAATGGCGGTGGTATCGTGATCGTGGCCGGCCGGCGGCTTGCCGCGCGCCGCACAGCGATGCCCGGGGTTGCAGGCATGAAGTTCACAGGTCTGGCAGACCGCATTAGTGAGCGTGGGGGTACACTGCGCGACATACGCACCGAACATGCTCTGTTCGCACCATTCAGGGAGGCTCCGGATGCGCTGTCAGCAGTACGTGCCTGGCGCTATCCCCGCGGTGACGCGGAACCATCCGTCGACATACTGGCACGTTTCGACGACGGGGCACCCGCCGTGATTGAGCAACGGCGAGAAAGCGGTCGTACCCTGATGTTGATGATTCCGCTGGACAACCAGTACGGTGATTTCCCACTGCAACCGGCGTTCCTCCCGTTCCTGCGCCAGCTGGTGCTTTATACATCCGGACGCGACGCAGTTCCTCTTTGGTACGTCACCGGGACAAGCTGGTCGCTGCCAGCCACCATCACCGATCCGGTCGTGACAGCACCAACGGGTGCGCTTATCCGACCCGTGGCCGACTCTGTTGGTGCTGCCGTTGTGCTGCCTGATGCGGGGATCTACACGGCCTACGCTGAGCGCGCGTCGGGCGAACCAGCCGCGTTGCTGGCCGTGAACGTACCTCCGTCGGAATCGGAATTGACCCCAATGGACACCACGGAGCTGCTGCTCGGTGTGGGAACAGCGCTCGACGCTGAAAGTACGGCGCCATCGGGGAACCCTGATGCACCAATGACGGTCGAAGAGATGGAGCGTCGGCAGAATCCATGGCGGATCCTGCTGATCGTGGCAGTATTGCTGCTTACAGGCGAAACGGTTCTCGGTACCCGCGGTCGTCGCGGACGGGCGCGACGGGTGATTGGGCACCCAGCACCAGGTACGGCAGCGGGTGATCGCCCAGTCGGAGCCAGACGCGGCTCCGCCGGTATCAGTTCCACGGGTCCGCCCACGTCCAGGGAGTCACGATGAGTCCAGACCGACAGTTGCTCACCACCCTCGGCCTGTTGCGTCGGCAGTGGCGGCAGCGCATTCTGCTCGAATCCGCGGCGCTGATCGTCATTGCGGCTGCAGTGGCCATTGTTGCGGTGTGGGTCATCACCACGTGGCTTGGGGGCGATGGTCGGGCGCTCCTGCTGGCGCGACTCGCCGGCTATGCGCTCATCGTGGCCGCAATCGTACGTGGGCTCGCAATGCCTCTGCTCCGGCGCGCCAACGACGAACGTTTCGCATTGTACATTGAAGAGTGTGCACCGGCGCTTCGTCAATCGCTGCTCGCTGCTGTGCAGGAAGCGCATGTGCCGGAGGATCTGCGCATGTCGGCGTCGCTCTCGGCCCGTGTCATGTCGCGCGCGGCGGCAGCCATAGCGCCACTCCAGCGGGGGGCCTCGCTCGAGCGCCCGCGAATGGTGCGCGCAGGACGTACGATCGGTGTAGTGACGGCACTGTCGGCGGTGGCACTCCTCTTTGGCCCTCAGCAGGTGCGTGATGGTGCCCGCATCCTGTTCATGCCGTTCGGCACCGCTGAAGCTGCAGTGCCCGTGCGTAGCGTGTCCGTAGAGCCTGGTTCAATAACGGTGCCGCATGGCAGCGCTATAGAAATCCGGGCGGGACTGATCGGATTCGCAGCGAGTGGTGCAGAACTCGTGTTCCGTGTCGACAGCGCAACGGGTGGTGAGTGGCAGCGCCTGCCAATGGTCCCTGATGTCGACAGCTCTCAGTTCCGCTCTCGATTGTTCGATATCGTTACACCCACCGAGTACTACGTTGAGAGTGCTGATGTCCGCTCGCCGATATACCGCCTGAAGATCAACAACCTTCCTGCCGTATCTGCTGTTTCCGTAGACCTGACTTTCCCGAAGTACAGCGGATTGCCCGCAGAACACATCGATGATGGTGGCGATGTGGCCGCCGTAATCGGGACCACGGTCACGGTGCATGCGAAAGTGACCCGTGTGGTAAAGGGTGGATCACTGCGCTTCGATGACGGCTCCGCCGTTGCACTCAGCCCTGACAGCGACAGCACCGTGAGCGGCAGCTTCCGTGTGACACGAAGCGGCTTCTATCACGTGGACCTCATTGCACCTGATGGTCAGAAGGTAGCCGGTTCCGTGGAATATGTGGTCGACGCGATCCCCGATCGTGCGCCGCTGGTTCGTATTGAGGAACCGGGCCGGGACACCAAGGTTTTCAATAGCGATGAGGTTACCGTTGCGGTTCGTGCGACGGATGATCTGGGTGTGGTGTCGATGGAGTTGCGCTATCGCGTGAATGGCGGCGAAGAGCAGCGCAGGATCATTACCGACAGCGCGTCCCGTCAGCCGCGTGACGCCCGTGGCGCGCATACGGTTTTCCTCGAGGACATGCCGCTGGAGCCCGGCGACCTGGTGGCCTATTACGCAATGGCCAGGGATGGCGGAGGCAACACCGGCAGCAGCGATGTCTTCTTCCTTGAAGTCCGTCCATTCGGAAAGGACTATCGCCAGTCGGATGATCGCCAGCAGGGCGGCGGTGGCGGTGGCGGTGCTCAGCAGGACTCGCCCGAGGGTTTCCTGGAGCGACAGAGGGAGATCGTGTCAGCCACGTTCAACTGGTTGCGGGACAGTGCGGGCACACCCGACAAGCGGCGTCGTGAGGATATGACCACCCTCGCAATTGCTGAGGGACGCCTGCGTGGGGATGTGGAGGAGCTGGTGAAGCGACTCGTTCAGCGTGGCGTGGCCGCCGGCGATACGAATTTCGCAAGAATCCATCAGGAGTTGCAGGCAGCAGCCACGGAGCTCAAGGTAGCCGAGGAGCAACTTGGCCGTGTACGTGGCGGCGACGCGCTGCCACCCGAGCAGCGTGCACTGCAGCGACTGCAGCGTGCCGAAGCTCTCTATCGTGACGTTCAGGTGCAGACGGGTGGTGGCGGCGGCGGGGGGGGGGGCGGGGGCGGCGGCGAGCCGCGTGCCGAGGATCTCGCAGATCTCTTCGAA
>CAYSKN010000020.1:6717-14600 GCA_964431565.1 uncultured Gemmatimonas sp. | reverse complement strand
GTGCGTTGGGGCGATGTTGTTGGGGGGGGTGTTGTTGGGGGGGGGGGGGGGGGGGGGGGGGGGGGGGGGGGCGCGCCAGGAGGACAGCAGCGTGCCGAGGATCTCGCAGATCTCTTCGAACTCGAGACCGACAAGCAGCGCAATCAGTATGAGACCGTTCAGCAATCGCGCTCCGGCGACGAATCGCAACAGCAGGTCGATGAGTCACTGGAGCGCCTCCGGCAACTCGCCCAGCGCCAGCAGCAGGAGAACGAGCGTATGCAGCGCATGGCCGAGCAAATGAGGCAGCGCCTTGCACAGGAGACAGGCGGAGCCAGCGGGTCAGGCGGTCAGGCGTCGGGTTCGCAGGGCAGCGCAAGTTCGTCAGGCGGCAATGCAAGCAGCGGTGCACAACGTGAGCTTGCCCGTCAGGCTGAAGAGGAAGCCCGAAGACTTGAACGTCTCTCACGCGAGCAGAACAACCAGGAACTCGCCAATGCGGCTCAACAACTGCAGCAGGCAGCCGATGCGATGCGACGTGCCGCCAATGGTTCGAGTGCACAGGGCAGTGCTGCACTAGAGGACCTGAATCGTGCCGCACGAAATGTCGAAGGCTCCCGTTCAGCCGCTGCTTCTCGCGACATCCAGAGGCTTGCCGAGAGGGCACGTGACCTCGAAGCCAGGCAGAAGAACATCTCCGAAGACGTAAGATCGATGCAGCAGAGCACAGCAGCAGGCCAGGCTTCGGAAAACCTTCGTCAGATCAACCAACAGAAAGATGATATGACGCGGGACGTACGTAGGCTTGAAGCAGATGCCGATCGGCTTTCGCGGGATTCTCGTCGTGACCAGCCTCAGGCAGCAGGTCGTGTGGCTGAAGCCGCAGAGACCATCCGTGACACCCGTCTTGCGGACAAGATCGAGTTCTCCAAGCAGGTGGCACGCAGTGGCTCAGAAGAGTATGCGAGCGCATTCGAAGGGCAGATCGCGGAAAATCTGAGGGACGTCTCCGAGCAGCTCGGAAAGGCATCACGCGCATTGCAGGGCGAGTCAGCGGCACGGCGCCAGGAACGCACGCTTGGGGCAACCCGCGATCTCGTGCAGGGGCTTGAGTCATTGCGAGACCGGATCGCTGACCGCAGTGGCCAACAAGGCCAACAAGGCCAACAAGGCCAACAAGGCCAACAGGGCCAGCAGGGACAACAGGGCCAGCAGGGCCAGCAGGGCCAGCAGGGCCAGCAGGGGCAACAGGGCCAGCAGGGGCAGCAGGGCCAGCAGGGGCAGCAGGGCCAGCAGGGTGGCGGAGGCACACGCAATGGCTCCCGGGCTGGGGCGCCAGGGGCCCAGGGCGCACCGCAGAATCAGCCAAGGGACATGACTCCGGGCGGCTCCCCGATGAATGGGTTCATGACCGGGGACGCTGCCCAGTTCTCGCGTGAATTCCGCATCAGACGTGAAAACGCCGAGTCACTGCGGCGTGAGGCTGCTCAGCAGGGTATGGATACCCGCGATCTCGATCGCGCAATCGAGGGACTGCGTCGACTTGAGAACGAGCGCGCGTTCGGCGATCCACGTGGCCTGGAGGAACTTCAGACCGCAATGCTCGAGCGCCTCAAGGACTTCGAGTTCGCTGCACTCAGGGCTGCAGGTCTCGGCGCCGATGGCCGTCCTGCAGCCGGTGCGCAGGCGGCAGTGCCGGGCGAATACCGTGCACTGGTGGAGGAGTACTACCGCGCTCTGGCACGCAAAGACAAGAAGTGAGACGGATGTGCAGGGCTGGGGCCGACTGAGTCAGCCCCAGCCCTGCACATCCGTGGTATCGCGAAGGGCAAGCAAGGCAAAGGTCGCCAACCAGTGCTCGCCCATGTAGTCTCCCGCTATCCACGGCAGGCTGGCGGCCAGATGACGCCCGACAGCGTCCAACATCGGAGCCAGGCGCGCATCACCATTGTCCATTGTTCCGGCAAGCGAGCGCCAGCACCATGCCCGACTCAGGTTGAGACCATCGAGGTGCGCGATCTTGCCGTCTGACCTGTCAGATACCACCGCGGGCACGAACAACGCAGATGGATCCCGTTGTGCAATGCGTGGCAGGAATCCAGCCAGCCAGTCATGAAACGCTGCAGACGGCAGTGCAAGGCGCACGCACTCGGCCTCGACTAGTGCTGAAGAAAGGAAATCATCCCCACTCGGCTCCCATGCCTGACAATCTTCATCAAGGCCGTACCATCGGCGGGCAGTCTCACGCGAAAGCAGGCCAAGTTTGACAGCCGCGGAATCGGTAGCCCCGGCGGTGTATTCAAGAACGAGACGCAATGCGAATGCCGTGTTGAAATGTGTTCCTGCGCGCACCGGATAGGCCGCCTGGGGAAGGAACGCGAGAAACCGGCCGACAAAACAATTGGCCAGCGGTGCCAGTATTGCGCTCCAACGAAGACCGGCTTCATCGTCGTGCCGGCTCAACTCAGCAGCAGGCATCAACAACCATGCCCATCCATAAGGGCGCTCGAAGCCTGCCCGTGACGGATGACGTGCATACTCCACCTCGACAGCCATGTGTTCGTCAGTGAATGAGGTATCGATGCACGCGGCAATGTTCGCTGACACGACGAGATCCGGGAAAAGGCGCCGAACGGTCGCGAGAAGCCAGTAGCCGTGCACACACGAGTGCCAGTCGAAACTGCCGAAGAATACCGGATGCAGCAGCGATGGCCGCTTTACGTCGCCAGCGTGAAGCAGCACATGATCGAGCTTGTTCGGATACTCGCGGCGCACATGCGACAGGGCAAGCTGCGCAAGACATGCAGCCGTTGACGCGTCGAGTTGCATTGCGCGCTTGTCTGTCATCAGCTCACCGCGGGAAAGCGAAATAGATGAGCAGGAGTATGTTGGCTGCGAGTAGCGGTAATGCCGTAGCTATCTGAACCTTTATGACGCTGTTCTGGTCGCGCAGCTCCAGAAGTGCGGCAGGCACGATATTGAAGTTTGCCGCCATTGGTGTCATGAGTGTACCGCAAAACCCCGAAAGCATTCCGATTGCGGACACGACCACCACATCGCCGTGATACTGCTGGATCACCAACGGCAAACCGATACCTGCCGTCATCACCGGAAACGCAGCGAAGGCATTGCCCATGATCATTGTGAAGAGAGCCATCCCCACCGCGTAGGCTGCGATCGCAGCCACGGGAGCGCCGAGGGGAAGCCACGTGGTCGCCAGCGAAGCGATGATCGTTCCCACCCCGGCTGCAGCAAACAACCCACCCAATGCAGCCAGTGACTGCGGCAGTACGGCTGCCCAGCCTACGGAGTCCATCAGACGCCTGGCTTCCACCACCGGCGCATGGATCGGAGGACGCAACATTACTATCGCCGTCAGAAGTGCAAGAACCGTAGCGAGACCGAGCGATATCTGGGTGACCTGCTTCGGATCAATGAGTGCAGAACCGGCAATGGTCACCCTCCCAAGGACCATGCTCCCAAGGAAAGTCACCGTGGGTACCACGAGCACCGGAACGAAAAGACGATTCCCCCACCGCCGTGCCGCCCACGCCCTTTCTTCAGCGGTAGCGGAATCACGGGTGGTACCTGAAAGACCCAGTGCTGCCGCAGAAACCATGACCAGCACCAGCACGCCATTGGTGAAGTCATCAAGCCGCGAACCAATCAGGAAGATCACCGCATAGACACCCCAGAAAACTGTATTGCGCCACCTCGCCTGACACTGCCTGTCCAGAGCATTCACGATGGCAACACCTGCCACCATGAGCCCCATAAGCAGATAGATCGCTTCGAGACGGATCATGATTCACTTCCTCCGTCATGCACTGCTGCAGCGTCGATTGCACGTGCCCGCATGGCCTCCCGCCGAAGTCGGCGATCGAGCAGCAGGAGCCGGGTGCCGTGAATGGAGAACGCCACGATCGCCGTGGGAATCGCCCAGCGTGCCAGATCGAGAGGTTCCACCAGAATATCGTTCTGCTCCAGGAAACCACGTATGAGAAGGATGGAGCCTATGGCAACGAAGACATCCTCACCAAAGAACACTCCAACGTTGTCGGCGCTGGCCGCCATGGCCCTGATATACTCCCGCGTCGAATCCGCCAGCGGCCCATGCACATTCTCCGCCGCCCCTTCAGCCATAGGCGCTACCAGTGGTCGCACCATCTGTGCATGGCCACCAAGCGAAGTGAGTCCCAGTGCAGCGGTGATCTGGCGGAGCGCGAGGTAGACAAGCAACACCCGTCCGGCCGTGGCCGCCCTGATCCGACCAATCACCTCACGTGCGCGTTCCTTGAGACCCGACCGTTCGACCACACCAATGACGGGCAGGATGAGCCAGACAATTGCGACATACCGGCTATCGGTGAATGCGTGTCCGAGGGCTGCTATGACATCGTGCAGAGGCTGGCCTGCCGCAATCCCAGTGGTCAGGCCAGCAAGCGTTACCACCAGTAGCGCATTGAGCCGGAACGCAAAGCCCACAATGACAACAAGGATACCGATGAGTGGAAGCATGGCGCCCAAGATGCAACGCTTGATGCCTGGCCACCATGCTTCCGTCTCAAGTCACCCCGGGCCACCGCCGATCCTGGCGAAGACAGCCCTCATGTAGGCGAACATATCCGGATCGGGTGTGTTGGGATTGGCCGCGTTGATTGCTTCGTGAGACTGCTCGTACATTTTGCGCACGCCTGCAGCAATCTCGCGATTCCCGCCGGTGAAGGTATCTACGAGGCCCCTCCATCTGCGTGCCAGAGCCTGCAGGTCGGGATCATCCGGCCCTGTCTCCTTCGCCATGTGAGCCCTGACCGCTGGGATTACTTCCGCCCACTCGCGTTCCACCTCATGGATCCTGTCGGAGCCCAATTGCTCCGCGTGCGCCTTGATCTCCGAGAGCTGTTCGGGCGAAAGAGAGTGTTCCATCATGATTGTCCCCTCGATAATGCGACACAGGTCCTCGATCGGGACCCGTTTCGCCGTCTGCAGATGGCGCGCCACAGTCTTCAGTCGCTCCACGAGACGCTGTGTCTGTACCACTTGCAGACGCAGTCGTTCGAGGTGCAACTCAATGACGCGCCGGGCTGAGAAGGCCCCTCCATTCAGGAGGTGCCGAATCTCATCCAGCGCAAGACCCATGGCCCGCAACGACCGGATCTGCTGAAGTCGCTGGACGTCACGGTTTGCGTAGAGCCGATGGCCAGACGGCGTACGCTCCGAGGCCACCAGCAGGCCGATCTCGTCGTAGTGATGCAGAGTACGCACCGAGAGCCCAGTCCGCCGCGCGAGGACGCCGATCTTCAGCGGTGTCTCCAGTGCGCAAAGGTCTGTTGTGGATGTGGTCATGGGTGTGTCTCTTACGGCCGGACACGACCGCCAGCCCCGTTCGGGCGGTCGCGAATTCCAATCTGGAATCTCACGTTACGTGATGGTCAAGTGGTACAGACAATTTCCATCATTGGAGCCCCGGCGATATGGTTATGAGATATCCGCCAACTCCGCATTCAATCTGCCTGAGCCATGCGTTATGTGATTACAATGCTCCTCGCCTCCATTGCCGCAACCGTCCCGGCCACGCAAGGCATGGCCCAGACAGGCAGCGGGCCATCCCCACTTATTCTGGAGGCAGAGAAACGGGTACCGGCCGTCATGCCCAAGGTCATCGAGTGGCGGCGGGACCTGCACGAGCATCCGGAGCTTTCCGGTAACGAGGTACGCACCGCCGGCATCGTTGCCGACCACCTTGAGGCTCTGGGAATTGAGGTTCGGACCGGTGTGGGTGGACATGGTGTGGTGGGCGTGCTCCGGGGTGGCAAGCCAGGTCCGGTGGTTGGTCTCCGTGCCGACATGGATGGCCTGCCCGTGGCGGAGCTGGTCGATCTGCCCTTCAGATCGAGGGTCACCGCGTCGTACAATGGACAGACGGTGGGGGTCATGCACGCCTGTGGTCATGACACGCATGTATCGATGCTCATGGGCGTCGCGGAGATCCTTGCGGGCATGAGGGCACAACTGCCCGGCACGGTGAAGTTCATCTTCCAGCCGGCGGAAGAGGGCCTGCCAAACGGTCGAACCGGCGCAAAGCTCATGATTGATGACGGCGTGCTTGACTATCCCAGGGTGGATGTGATCTTCGGGCTCCATGTCGTCAACGGCCCGGTCGGACAGATATCATACCGAGCCGGACCCGCGATGGCGGCATCCAACAGCTTCTCCATCACCGTCAATGGCAAGCAGTCTCATGGTGCCGTGCCGTGGGCGGGGGTGGATCCTATCGTAATCGGCTCACAGATCGTGAGTGGATTGCAGACCATCATATCGCGACAGACGGATATCAGCAGTGTTCCCGCGATTCTGACCGTAGGATCGTTCCAGGGTGGTGTGCGAAGTAATATCATCCCCGACAGCGTCGTAATGCTTGGTACTGTTCGAACCTACGATCTCGGTATCCGAAAGAACGTTTTCGAACGAGTTGCCCGCATGGCTGAACAGATCGCTTCAGCATCCGGTGCCACGGCGCGCGTTGTCATCGACAGCGGCAACATCGTGACTCGTAACGACAGCACTCTCACACTGAGAATGGCGTCAACGCTTGAGCGTGCAGCCGGCGAGGCAGGGACTGTTCAGGCGGCGCTGTGGACCGCATCGGAGGATTTCTCCTGGTTCCAGGATCGCATACCTGGGCTCTTCGTGTTTCTTGGCGTCACCCCGAACGACAAGGACTGGCGGACTGCACCGGCCAATCATTCACCTCAATTCTTCGCCGATGAAGCAGCTCTTCCAAACGGAGTGCGCACCATGGCCAGCCTGGCGGTGGACTACCTCATGAACCCCATTCACAAGTGATTACCGGTATGTTCTCAGGTCGCCCCAACGCATCGTCCATTCTGGCGACGACGGTTCTGCTGATTACTGCTTGCGCCCCCGGTGGCGCCACACCCGGAGCAAGCCCGACTCCACAGGCAGCCATTCGGGTATACGACACGAAGGCGGCACGATTCGTCCCGTTCTCCCAGCTCGTGGACGCCGCCTCGAGCAGGGATTTTGTCTTCTTCGGCGAACAGCATGATGATCCGGCTACCCATGCTGCGGAATTTGCACTTCTGGCCGCCATCGGCGAAAAGCGTCCGCAGGTAATAGTTTCACTCGAAATGTTCGAGCGTGATGTGCAGCCACTGCTGGATCAGTATCTGGCAGGCACCATCTCCGAAGCAAATTTTCTGGCCGGCGCACGACCATGGGAACGCTACACAACCGATTATCGCCCCATGGTGGAATTGGCACGCGTACACGGGTGGCCGGTGATCGCATCCAATATCCCGCGTCCGCTCGCAAGTGCAGTCAGCCGTGCAGGCCTGTCGATGATGGATACATTGAACGGCAGAGACCGGCGCTTCATGGCCCGACAACACGATTGTCCACGAGACCGCTATTTCGATCTGTTCTCTGAGGTAATGACGGGGCACAGTGCGGGCGGCGGTCCGCCTACAGCTGCCGATGCAGCAGCTACGGAAAAAATGACGGTCCGGTTCTACGAGGCACAGTGCACGAAGGACGAGGCCATGGGTGAAGCCATCGCTGATGCATGGAAGGCCGCACCCGGAGGCACACTCGTGTACCATGTGGACGGAGCATTCCACAGCGACTATGCCTTGGGAACCGTGGCACGGGCGAAGCGGCGTGCGCCGACGGCCTCGTCGTTGGTCATAACGGCGGTTCCCGTACCCGATCTCTCGAAAGCTGATGCGTCAAAGGACAGGGAGAAGGCCGATTACCTCATCTTCACCAGAGCACCCAGATAGGCAACGAAGGGAGCGCGCCGGATCACAACGCATTCGGGATTGCTGATTCCCGAAGACGAAGGGCGCCGGTGCTGAAAAGCTGGGTCGGCGAGCGAACTCTGC
>CAYSKN010000020.1:4746-6707 GCA_964431565.1 uncultured Gemmatimonas sp. | reverse complement strand
ACTGTAAACCCACGCGCCATTTCAACGATCGTGGTCGTCCTCCTCCTCGAAACCGAACGGGTTCGAAGCGCCGGCAGCTCCCATGTTCTCCACGCGCAGCTTCTGCTTCATCACCGTGCCACCCACCTGAAGCACAACAGCGTAATCGCCCGTGGTTGCCACGGCAACACCGCCACCGAACCCGAACCCGCCACGACCGGCTGTGGCAGGTACCGGCATTCCAACCAGATCGAATATTCTTCGTACTGCCGGATTGCTTCCTGCAGTACGTAACTGAGCAGCACGCTCCTGAAGGTCCGCCATGCCGCCGGCTCCGGTGGCAGGTGCACCGATCCTGAGCTGCGTGGCCTCCGCGGGACGGGCGCAAAATGGTTCCCACTGCGTGAAGGGACGCTCACAAGCCGTGTTGCCAGCTCCGGAGCCCCCTCCCCCACGACCGAAGCCGGCGCCACCAGCGGTCGGCGGATTGAGTAGCAAACGTGCAAGCGCCAGGGCGGTACTGTCATACCTGGCCTTGCCAAGCGAATCGAGCACCGCGGGTGCGCGCACAGTGCGGAGGATACTATCTCGCTTTTCGCTGGGTGACAGTGCGGCCGGCACCGATCGCTGTGCGGCCAGCGAGAAGTTCCATGTGACGGTGTGCAGTCCGGGCGTTGCCGGTCCAGTCAGGGTGCCAACCGTGTCACCAGTGGCATTCACGATCGACAGGCGTGCCGAGCCTGTCGAACCCAGCGTAATGCGGTACGTGATGGCGGCGCCATACTGGGGATTTCTCGTCACGAAGAAGTTCTGCGCATTGCCATTCCCCGCAGCACCGCGCACGGGCTCCTCACCCCACTGGAACGCAGTAGCCGGACCGAACAGGTGTACCGAACTGGCCAGCACCGTACGTGTCATCTGCTGCAGCGGTGTGACGTCGACCATCCAGATACCACGACCATGCGTAGCCGCAATCAGTTCACCATCGCGCGGATGGATCTGCAGATCGTATACTGGAACGCTAGGCATGTTTGCCGAGAGCCTCGTCCACGTGGCTCCCCGGTCGATGGATGCAAATACACCAATGGAAGAACCAACGTAGAGAACATCCGGATTCACCGGATCCTCGCGTACCACATGTAGGAAATCGCCAGGACCACCGACCGGCAGATTATTGACGATGGAGGTGTATGTCCTTCCACCGTCACGTGACGCATACAGATAGGGCTTGAAGTCACCCCAGCGATGATTGTCGAACGCCACATACACCACGTTGGTGTCGAACTTCGACGGTTCGACACGTGCCACGTACACTTCGCCTTCATTGGGCAGGCCCGTAATGTTTGCTGACAGTTTTTCCCAGGAACCTCCATCATTGCCGGTCTTCCAGACATTGCCGTCATCGGTACCGGCATAGAGCAGGCCAGCCCTAGCCGGACTCTCCTTGAGCGTAACGATCGTGCCATACGTTTCTGCACCAGTCGCATCCAGCGTGATACCGCCGGTCAGGCGCAGGGCAGTATCCATCTTGGCGGTGAGCTGACGCGACAGGTCGGGCGATATGATCTGCAGATTTGCCCCCCTCTGTACGGACTTGAGGACCCGGTTCCCGGCAAAGTAGATGACTGCCGGATTGTGTGGTGAGATGAAGAACGGCGAGTTCCAGTTGAAGCGCAGCGACAGCTCCGCCGAATCCCTCTGCTGCTGCGTGCGCAGCGCGGCAATGGACGCAGTCTGGGCTCTCGTAGGCGGCTTGAGTGGGTCGCTGCGAACTATCGCGATGGAGTCCTCCCACATCTTGTACTGAGCCTGCCAGTTCGGCTTGACAAACGACATGCGTTCACCGGTCTTGAGGTTCAACCGCATCGCGTTGCCGCCCTGCGACTCACCGTAGACGATGTTGGGATCGGTGGGGTCAATTGCAGCGTAGAACCCGTCACCACCGTTGATCGTTAGCCAGTGTCCCAGGCTCGTGGTTGAAG
>CAYSKN010000020.1:0-4736 GCA_964431565.1 uncultured Gemmatimonas sp. | reverse complement strand
ACGTCTGGAGGGGCCGCACCACATGCCGTTGTCCTGAGCACCTGTACAGACGTTGTACGGCACGGCCATGTCATAAGCCACCTCATAGAACTGCGCCACGGGAAGGTTCTGGGTGGCCATGAAATTGCCGCCCTTGTCATACGTGAAGGCCACACCGCCATCGTGGGCCAGCACCCACCGATCGGTATCGTTGGGATCAATCCAGATGCCGTGGTCGTCGACATGCACCTGCTGGGCAGCGTTACGCGATGTCTTGCCGCCATCATCGGACACCTGAAGGTCGGTGCTCGAGAAGTAGACACGATCGGGATTCTTCGGGTCGCTTCGCACCTGCGAGTAGTAGAAAGGACGCACGTTGTAGTTATTCATCTGTGCCCAGGTCGCACCACCATCGGTACTGCGCCAGAGGCCGTTCAGCTTCGGATTCTGCTCGCCGACGATCGGACCCGTCGTCTTATCCGTTGCCTCGAGCATCATGTACATGATGCTCGGATTGCCGGCATTGATGTCGAGGCTCATACGTCCCTTGAGACCGGCAGGGAAACCACCTCCCTTCACCTCGTTCCAGGTGCTGCCGCCGTCGGTACTCTTCCAGAGCGCCGAACCAGGACCACCGCTCCAGAGCGAGTAAGGCGTACGGAACCGTTCCCAACTCGTCGCGAAGATGATGCTCGGATCCTTCGGGTTGAAGGCAACGTCGATGAAACCAGCCTTGTCGCTGACGAACTTCACAAGCTGCCACGTATTGCCGCCATCAGTGGTACGATACAGGCCGCGGTCCGGATTCGAGCGCCATGTGGCGCCGAGAGCCGCGACGAAGACGATGTCAGGATTGGCCGGATGAACTGCAATGCGTCCTATGGCTTCCGTCTTCTCGAGCCCCTTTGACTGCCAGGTGATACCTCCATCGGTGCTCTTGAAGATGCCACCGCCGGGTTCAATCGAGTTGCGTGAGTTCTGTTCGCCGGTGCCGGCCCATACCTGCTGTGTATCACTCGGTGCAATGGCCAGAGAGCCCATCGATATGACATTCTTGTCATCAAATGTGGGTCGCCACGTAATGCCATTGTTGGTGGTCTTCCAGATGCCTCCCGCCGCTGCGGCGACGAATACCGTCTTTGAGGGACCTGGTATTCCAACAACGTCGGAAAGACGGCCCATGAAATTGGCAGGGCCCACTGTGCGCCAGCGCATGCCGGCGACGGTCGCTGAGTCAATGATCTGAGCCGGTGCCGTGCCAACGCACAGCAACACGCCAGCCATCGCCGCAGCCACAGGCGGAATAGGGCGGGTGAGGTTCATGATAGGGGACGGGAAGGTTGGAATAGGCCTTCTTGACAATGGAAAACGGACCGTGACAGCGCCAGTGTTCCAAAATGTGTTCAACAACCCGAATCGCCGCGTTTGATGCCTCGGGTCCCCTGCGCCCCTGACGGTTCGAGCGACGGCAGCTCGGCCCCCGTGATGAACATAGCTGTATCAACCATTGCGGAGTATGTCATTCCGATCTCCACACCGTCCGCTCGGAATGGTGGGGCCACATATCCACTGGTACCGTGACACGGGATCGTAGGCAGCGTGGTTGCTATCGGAAGTACAGTGAGCAAGTGCCCCGTGGACGATCTGGTCGAGGTCGGATGCAAGGTCGACAGTTCTCGAAGCTGCGAGGCATGTGTCGGCGGCCTGGAGCAATACTGCAGCGCCGGAATCACCGCTTTGTCACGGCTTTGTCACCGGCAGGATGGGCCGGGAAAGAGAGATGGTATGGTGGGTATCGGCGGGCTCGGCCACATGGCCATCAAGTGCGTGAAGGCACTTGGAGCCCACGTTACAGATCTTACCAGTGCGAGCTCCAAGGCGGCCGATGCAGCTCGACTCGGGGCCGATTATGTGGTGGTGCCAAGCGGTCTGTAGGCGATGCACGCGCACCGCAATTCAATTGACGCCATCATCGACACGGTCAGCGTTTCGCACGACATCGAATAAGAGATGCGGCCGATGTCGAACGCATCACCACCGCCGACGTGAGTGAGGCATGAGAGCGAATGCTCAGTGCTGATGTATGGTACCGCTTCGTGATCTACATAGCGACCATGGAGGTGCCCAGCTGCTGAGAATCATGCCTGCGGTGGGGGACACCCGAGTTCAACGGCCAGCATTCACCCGTGCCGCAAGTGCAGCCAGCCGCTCGCCTGCAGCATGCAGTGTTTCCTCCCGCTTGGCGAAATGGAAACGAATAAGGTTGCGCACCGGCTCCCGGAAGAAGCTCGATCCCGGCACTCCCGCAACCCCGATCTCCCTGATCAGCCACTCCGAGGCAGAAGTGTCATCCGTGAAGCCTAGGGCGCCGATATCCACCATTACGTAGTACGCACCTTCTGGTTCGGTGAACGGAAGTCCAGTGTCACGCAGAATCTCCAGGAAGATGTCACGCTTCCGGGCGTAACCCGCAGCGAGTTCACGATAGTACGTGTCGGGCAGATCGAGGGCAGCTACCGCTGCCTCCTGCAATGGTGCTGCCGCGCCCACAGTGAGAAAGTCGTGCACCTTGCGTGCCTGGGCAATCACAGCAGCAGGGGCGTGTACATAACCCAGGCGCCATCCGGTAATCGAATAGGTCTTCGAGAGGGAGTTGCATGTGATCGTACGTTCAAGAGCACCCGGGAGCGTATTGAAATACACATGCATATTGGGTTCATACACAATGTGCTCATACGGTTCGTCGGTGATCACCCATGTATCGTAATGTTCTGCAAGGTGAAGAATGAATAGGAGCTCTTTGCGGGTGAACACCTTGCCACTCGGATTGGACGGATTGCACAGAACGATCGCGGCCGGCCTCTGTGCGAACGCTTTCCTCAGTTCGTCCTCGTCGAAACCGAATGCAGGTGGATGCAGTGACACGTAAACAGGCTCTGCACCCGCAAGAATAGCGTCGGCGGCATAGTTCTCATAGAAAGGCGAGAAGACGATGACCTTGTCGCCGGGATTGCAGGCGGTCATCATCGCCACCATCATGGCTTCCGTGCTTCCGCAGGTTATTACGAGGTGCAGATCGGGATCGACGTCGAGACCAGAGAATCGTGTGATCTTGCGTGCGAGTGCCTGCCTGAAATTCGGCGCGCCCCAGGTGACGGCATACTGATGATACGGCCCGCGCGTCGCACGTTCGAGAGCCGCAAGCAGTGCCTCCGGCGGGCTGAAGTCGGGGAAGCCCTGTGAGAGATTGATGGCCCCGTACGTGTTGGCAAGGCGTGTGGTCCCACGGATGACAGATTCAGTAAAGACGGAGAGGCGCGTGGCTGTCTGAGGCATGAACCCACATATAGCTCAGCAAACCGCGTGGCACCAGCATCCGCCACTAACACACGTGAGGATCCATGTTCGACTATAAGCACATGTTGGTGTCTACCTGCCTGCTGCCGTGCACTCCATTTCCACACGCGCACCGAAAAGCAGCGTGGCCTGAACTGCGGCACGGGCCGGGAAATTGCCATTGGGGAAATACTCCCTGTACACCTCGTTCATGGCCGGCCACTCCGCTAGATCGGCAAGAAACAAAGTGCACTTGACCAGGCGGTCCATACCCACCCCCGCCGCGCTCAGCGTACCCTTTATGTTCTCAAGTGCCTGCCGTGTCTCCGCCTGAATACCTCCGGGGGCAAGAGTCCCGTCGGCCAGCGTCCCCAGTGTACCAGAGACGAAGACCAGGTCACCGACCCGAACGGCCGGCGAGAACGGATTGACGGGTGGCCCATCAGGATGGATGAACTCGGGATCTGCGCTTGGGGCCTGAGCCACATTACCGGCATCAACATCCATTGATGGTCCACAGCCGGCAAGAAGTACGATCGGAGCAGCAATAAACGCCGCTCTGCATGCATAATGGCGAAGGGAACGATGGCAAACGATGGAGAGCAAGGGAATAGACATGACAGGAACCTGAGAGCGGATCCGTTCCAGTCAATAGCAGACTCCCGACTCCCCCCGCACATTGGGCCGTTTCTGCTTTGAACTCACGGTGGGACGCAGTGGACAGACACAGGCTGCGCGCCACCGTCAGGCAATTGCAGCTTGGGATTCATGCTCCCGCAATGGCGCCCTGAACCCACGCACCAACTGCGATACCTGCTACAGCATAGAGCAATTCCCAGCTTCCCGCGCCAAGACCAGCAAGCGATGGGCCGGGACAGACACCGCACAGCCCCCAACCAATCCCGAAAAGGGCGGCTCCAACAACGGTGGCACGGCTCATCTCCGACTCATGGTGTCTGAACGCTCCTCCAAGCAATGGTCGTGACATGAATCGCGGCAGCAACTGAAAGGCCAGCATTGCAACCACCATTGCGCCACCCATTACGAGCAGCAGGCCAAAATCCGCGAGATTGAGGAAAGTCAGTACCACGGCTGGCTGGATCATCGTCGACAGAGCGAGGCCAAAGCCGAAGAACACACCTGCAAGCAGTGCAGCGGCGATCATGAGTCGGCCATCCATGACATCATGTTGGCGGTTGCCACTGCCGTTGTCATGAAGGTAAGCACGGCAACAAGCGACGGACGTTCCAGCGATGCCAGTCCGCAGATTCCGTGTCCGGAGGTGCAACCGCGGGCAAGGCGTGCACCGTAGCCAACGAGCACACCGCCGACGAACAACTTCCACGCAGGGATGGATACCGATAGACGTGTTGCGGGCCCGAGCGTGCGCCACCAGATGAACGCTCCGATGACAAGCCCGG
>CAYSKN010000019.1:0-21806 GCA_964431565.1 uncultured Gemmatimonas sp. | reverse complement strand
CCACCACCTTGAACACTCCCATACGAACGCCTCATCCATCGGCGCTTTGGCGATGTCCGTACGGTGCACGATGGTCGCCGGTTCAAGGTGCTGGGTGCAGTGCGTGCATGATACCGTGCTGTGCGCCATGAGTGTAACGGTATGCGGGTTCGTGCGCTGCAGCCGGTGCTGCACCACGCGTGGCGGCACCAAAGAAAGCGGGCGTCGTGATGGGCATTTTGGAATCGGAACGTCCTGGTGAGCGGAACACGGCAGGCACGTCTGCCGTCTCGGTGGTCACAATGGGCATCCTGGCCCAATCTGGTGCTATTTGTGCTGGCCGTCTGGGCGGCGCCGCGTTGCTGGCCTCATGTGGAGGCGCTCGCAGGTGTGCGGGAGCGTGATTCACGTCGCCCTGTGTACTCAGTCACCACGCGCGCTGGCGATGTTCTTACGCCCGACAGCCTACGTGGGCATGTGGTGCTTGTAAACGTGTGGGCTACCTGGTGTCCGCCTTGTCGTGCAGAGATGCCCGCTCTCCAGCAGCTTGCTGAGGCCTATGCCCGGGACAGTGTGATAGTGTTGGGCCTTTCGGTGGACCGCGGGCCGGCGGAGGCGGTTGATGAGTTCCTCGCGGAACGCGGCATAACATATCCGGTCGCTATTGTCGATAACGGTGTAATCAGTGCGTTTGGTGGCGTGCGCGGGTATCCCACCAGCCTGTTGCTTGATCGGGATGGTGTGGTGCGCCATACGGTTATGGGGCCGGTGGCTCCGTTGACGCTGCGTCCGGCCCTGCGCCGGCTGATCGACGAGCCAACGACCGAAGGGCCTCCGTCTGGCATTCCGTAAGTACACACCACCTGCCTTCGGGCAGACCTGCCAGCGTGAGCGGGCCAAGCGCGATGCGCTTCAATTCAATCACATGTTTGCCTACAGCAGCGAACATTCTTCTCACCTGATGATACCTGCCTTCAGTAATCGTTATGTCCGCAGTACGGGAGTCGACCATGGTGAGTGATGCCGGCAGCAAGGGTGCGGTCTCACCGTGCAGCATGAGTGTTCCGCTCGCGAACAGATCGCCCTCGGCTCCTGTGGATGGCTCACTCAGTACCGCCCGGTAGGTCTTTCGCAGACGCGTGCGTGGCGATGTCACCCGATGATTGAGCGCACCATCGTCGGTGAGGAGCAGCAGCCCCGATGTGGCGGCATCCAGCCGGCCAACAGTAGCCATGACGGGACTGCGCATCGGGAACCGCGCCGGCAACAGGTCGTACACCGTGGGTGGCCGGTCGCTCGTGGAGCATACGTATCCGACCGGCTTGTTGAGCATCACCACCGAACCCTGTGGTGGATCGAGAGGCTCTCCGTCGATCAGAAGCGAATCGTGCGGTGGTATTTCGCCCTCGCGCACGGCCATGCCCCGCATGTTCGTCACCCGCGACTGACGAAGCATTTGTTCGACTTCCCTGCGCGAGCCGTAGCCGAGATGCGCCAGATACCTGGCAAGGTGCATCGTGCTGTCGAGTCTCAGCGATCGAGTCCATAGACCACGGTAGTCACCACCCGTATCTTCTTTACGACCTGGCTCTCTTCGCTGATACCCATGGCCTGATCACGCGGAAGGATCTCGAATACCCCCTGGCTTGCCGAGCGGATGCCACTCAATGAACTGCGGGAGTCTTTGGCAAACTGCTCAGCTCCTTCACGGGCGCGCGCTGTAGCCTCGGCTATCATGGCCGGTTTGAGGTCGTTCAGTCCGGTGAAAACAAACGTGGGGCCACCACCACCGTACTCCTGTCCGGAGGACAGTACTACGCCATCGCGTACCAGCTCAGGCACACGCTGACTTGCGGCCTGCACGATATCGACATGGGTGGAACGAACCACGAGGGTCTGCCTGATGACGTAACGTGCGCTGTTGCCGTAGCTGCCTACCGTGCGGCCATCCTGCACGGAGAATTCCTGCATGGTAACTTCGGTACCTGCGGAATCGAGGCCGGTTTCCTTCAGGAACGCCCGAACCTGTTGAACGTTGCGCTCGATGTTTGCATTTGCGCGTGAGAGGTCATCATCGGTCGCTACCAGGCGCAGTGGCCAGATGGCCAGGTCAGCCCGTGCCTCTCTTTCAGCTACGCCTTTTACCGACACGGATCGGTCAGCTGTCCGCATACGGGTCAATCCGTTGCCAACAAGAAAACCGCTGGCAACCAGCCCCACGGCCAGGATCGCAGCGGCCAACGGCGACGGTCCACGGAAGTTTGAATCGGATGTCATTGAACGGATCGGTTGACGGTGAAGGACTGCTGAACAACGCTATAGGCACAGGGACCGCAGCGCCAGAACGACAGCTGATGCCGGAACCAGAGTGCAGCGGATGGCGTAATATCGGCGTATGCGGGTTTAGGGCATGCCGTCGTGTTTGTGCAGATCAGTCAAGTGGAGGATGCGAGGTGAGTTCCCGTACCCAGATCGCCGATAGCGGAAGGTTCGGCAGAACGTGCAGCACATTGGCGCCACCCGACCGGAATGCCGGTTCTAGTGCGATCGCTTCGGGCAGCCCTGGCACCATGTCGGGACGCCGTGTGAGCCGGCTTCTGGTCAGGCAGGCCGATCTCCGGTTCTACGTAAAGGCGACCGACATAGACTGGATCGAAGCCGATCGTAATTATGTGCATCTGCATATCGGCAGGGAGACTCACACAATACGCGAGCGGATGAGCCATCTCGAAGCAACACTCGATCCCGCGCTATTTGCACGCATTCATCGATCGACAATAGTCAACCTGAACCGTGTCAGCGACATGCAGCAGTGGTTCTCCGGTGACCAGGTGCTCATTCTCAAGGACGGTACGCGGCTGCGGCTGAGCCGTAACTACCGGGATCGCGTGGAGGGGCGTATCCCTGTCTGAGGGGCGGAGATGAGTGCGAGCGGCAGTGGCATGATTGCGCCTGCGAGTTGGCAGTCTCACCTGGTCAATATTCTTGTGCGCAGGCGTATGCGGCCACATGCATTACGACCAATCGATCCCACCTGGGTGCGTGCCAAAATGGGCAGCTTCGGTGTGGTTCGTAGCATAATGGCGCATGCCACCGGCGCACGGCTGGAATCGGAGAGTCCCAGGGGCTCCTGGGTGGGTGGAGAACGGTTGTCGGCGCCCGGGTTCAGGCTGGACAGAGATCCCGTGCTGCTCTATCTGCATGGAGGGGGGTTCATCGGCTGCTCACCAGCGACACATCGTCCGTTGGTGGGATCACTCGTTCGACGTTTACACGCAACTGCCTGGGTTCCCCGTTACCGACTTGCTCCCGAACATCCTTTCCCGTGTGCTCTTGATGACGCACTTGATGCCTACCGGTATCTGATCTGGAACGAGGGGGTTGCTCACCAGCGCTTGATCATTGCGGGTGATTCTGCGGGTGGTGGATTGGCATTGTCCGTTGTAATGGCGGCACGTGATCGTGGATGGCCGGTGCCCGCAGGCGTCGTTGCATATTCACCTTGGACCGATCTTGCTGGCACCGGCGCCTCGCTGGAGGAGAACAGTGACCGGTGTGCAATGTTTGCCGGCAGCACGATACGTCGCGCGGCGGTATTCTACGCAGGTGATACGGATCTAAGGAGCCCTTACCTGTCACCAC
This sequence comes from uncultured Gemmatimonas sp., assembly GCA_964431565.1. GTDB lineage: Bacteria > Gemmatimonadota > Gemmatimonadetes > Gemmatimonadales > Gemmatimonadaceae > Gemmatimonas. The sequence continues at coordinate 18,185 of CAYSKN010000019.1, read as the reverse complement.
TCTACGGCGACTTTCGTGGTTTTCCGCCCGTACTCCTGCACGCGAGCACCGACGAGGTGCTGCGCGATGACTCTGTACGGACTGCAGCGCGCGCCCTCTCTGACGGTGTGACTGTCGAGCTACGTCTGTGGAAACGCGTGCCGCACGTCTGGCAATTCTTTCCGGCCGTGCTTCCCGAGGCGAGACAGTCTCTCGACGATACCCAGCGCTTCGTGAGCCGACTCCTGGATCGCGGGCATATTCAGGATGAGTGACGCGAACCACAACTTCGACGGCACGTGACGTCAGTAGGTGAACACAGGTGGTCTCTCGTGTGACAATCCGTGACGTGACCGCACCGAATGCGTCCAGCAGGCAGGTCATGGGTAACTCTGACAACTTCCCCGTTTACCGGCCACCTGACTGGTCTCCGTTGGAGCGCTTGCTCTCAGCGGTGTTTGGTACAGCGGCTGCCGACGCATCGGGTGCATTCTGGTTTGTTGGGTTCGTGAAGGGGCCCGTCGACGTCGGTGATCTACGGTTGTATGAATACAGTGCGACACGACGACGGATTGCACTTGCTCGTGATGGTGGCGCGTTCAGATGGTCGGAGGAGGCCAATGGCTACGTTCGCGTCGACGAGGAGAACGCACTGGTCGCAGTCTTAGTGTGAACGCCATGATGACTGTTCACTTTGCCGTGAATCCCGTCACAGGCTCTCTGCTGATGTGACCACCGTCGTACCGGGTACAGCCTGGTGTCGCCCGTGTCGATACTGCAATACATGTCCTCCAACCTGAAAGGGCTCACTGGTGCACGGGACGTGTCGGGCGTGCCTCACCGCATTGCTGAGGTCAACTCCACGGGTCGGGTGGCGAACAGTATCGAGGCTCTGGTGCCCATCACTAGGGTGGCTCCGGCCGAGGATGTTCACGCCGGAAACACCGCGTCAGGGAGCGGCGTGCCGCAGGTGGCGTCGCCCGGTAACAGCGATCTTCTGGAAGCAAGGGCACCGGTTCCCGGTGGAGCCACCGCGATGGGGCTGTCGCAGGCGCGGGCTGCACTGCTTAGGCAGCTCCCGGCGGATGCCCTCGCTGCCCTCGACGATGTGTGGGCCGGCGCGGGGGAGCGGGAAGAGGGATGGTACCTGCGTGCGGGGGCGCTCACGGCTCTGGGGCTGGCCGAGGAGGGTGATGCGGTTGCATCCCGGGGTCTGGCGAAGCGTCCCTCATCGGTGGCACTCCGCTTCCTCCAGTCGCTTGCCCGCTCCGTTTCTGGTGACTTGCGAGGAGCCCATGCGGCGGTTGCCGCTGCGCTGGATCTGACCCCTTCTGATCCCGTGCTGCGACTGCAACGAGCCATCATCCTGTCCCGGCAGGGGCGCCAGCAAGAGGCCCGGAGGGCAGTGGCCGACGTACGGAAGGTGTATCCGCATCATCCGGCTCTTGGGTGGGCACGGGATATGATCCGAGCATCCGAGAGCGACCGGGTGCGCGAAAGTGCATTGCAGACGATACGGATGCCCAGCGGTGAGTTTGCCGTGATCGATCCTGATCTGGCGGAGTCTGAAGAAGTTGCTCCTTCGATGCTGGGCGTGGAAGAAGTGGTGTCTGACGGTCAACAGAATGGGCGCTCCGGAGCCCGGTCAGGTGGAACGCTTAGTGGGGCGTCGATGATGAGCGCGGGCGAGTCATTGAGGCATTCCGGGGTCGGAAGTACCTCCGGAGCGGGTGACAGCGTGCCGGATGATGGCGACATGATCAGAGGGGCATTCGAATTCATTGGTGCACGCATGGTTCGCCATGGGGATGGCCTGCCGGTTGCCGAGATACGGTCGCTGTTGCGCGCGCTTTCGAGCGGCGGGGTACTGGCTGGATGCGGCAGTCCCGAACTGATGCATGGAGCACGTACGCTGGCGGGGCAACTTCTCGAGATAGATCGCCAGCTCGAATACCCTACAGGCGGATCACAAGCGCCATCGAGTGGTCTTGCCTCTGTCGTAAGCGCACTTGTGCGGGACGGATTCGTACAGGCTTCTCGTGTGTGGCGCTGTTCCTGCAGGTCGCTGCCTGCTGCGGTGCGGTACCTTGTCGAGGCGATACTCAACGGTGCGGCGAAGACTGATACGAACATGGCACCGGCGCGTTGGGACCGGAGGAATGACGAGGGTGCGTCGTCTGCGTTGAGCACGGCTGTGCAGGGCGGGCGATCGGATCGTGGTAACGAAGTATTGCTGCCCGTTCGGTACGGGTTGTCGCTGCTTGCCGGGAGTCGTAACGCTCCCGGTGCCGACGTGTCAACCCGGCGGGCTGATGACCTGCCCCCTGACACCCTCACGTTGCTCAGCCGTACCTGCGCGGAAAGCGGTGAATTGCCACCAGTGGTCTCCGATGTCAGTTTCGACAGCTCGGCTGGCGTGCCCAGACTCCGTGGGGAGGACGTCCACGGCTGGAATGCATGGGGCGTTATCGCTGCCAGCGGGGGGATTCTTGACGGTGCGAGACGCGATTACATGCGCAGGCATACGGCTGTTGAGAGCGAAGTGGCTGGCCAGGCTGGTGCGATACGTGCGGTGGTTGTGCTATGTGTGGTTGTGGCTGCGACCGGTGCTTTGCTTGGCCACGGTGCAGTGGGGGCGTTAATTGCCCTTGCTGTTGTCTGGATTGGCGCCCGCCGTGACAGAAAGGTTGAAAGTCGGCTTGCGGGTGGGGGCGCTGACATCGCCCAAGGCTCAGCTCGTACTGGTGAAGTCGGTACGCAGGGTGACAGGGATTAGATTGGATCTTCATGACGCCAGGCGACTTGCGGTCGATGGTGATCCACAGCAGTGACCACAGTGGCCCCGATCCCGAAATACATCATGGCACAATCTTCAGACGCGCCCGTATCGGCATTCCTCCGTCACCATTACCGCCATTTCAATGCTGCTGCGCTGATCGACGCGAGCGATGCGTATCTCCGCCACCTTGATCAGGGTGGGAGGATGATGGTCACTCTTGCCGGCGCCATGAGCACTGCGGAGCTTGGACTCTCCTTGGCGGAGATGATCCGCCAGGACAAGGTTCATGCGATAACCTGTACCGGTGCGAATCTGGAAGAGGACATCTACAACCTTGTGGCGCACGATCACTACGAGAGGGTGTCCAATTATCGCGACCTCACGCCGCATGATGAGAAGGCACTTCTGGATCGCCACTACAATCGGGTTACAGATACATGCATACCCGAGGCCGAAGCCATCAGGCGAATAGAGAATGCCATACTCGAGGAGTGGACTACTGCTGATCAGAAGGGTGAGCGCTTCTTCCCGCACGAGTTCATGTACCGCATTCTGCTCAGTGGCCGGCTCGAACAGTACTACCAGATTGACCCCAGGCACTCATGGATGCTTGCCGCTGCGCGCAAGAACCTGCCGATAATCGTTCCCGGATGGGAGGACTCCACGACGGGCAACATATTCGCATCTCATGTGATTGACGGCAGCATCGGGAATGTGCATACCGTACGTACTGGCATAGAGTACATGGCGTACCTCGCAGACTACTACCTGCGGATCACGAAGGACTCGTCGCTCGGGTTCTTTCAGATCGGTGGCGGTATCGCAGGTGATTTCCCCATCTGTGTTGTACCGATGTTGCAACAGGATCTTCAGATGGAGAACGTTCCGCTCTGGGGCTACTTCTGCCAGATCAGTGATTCGACGACATCGTATGGCTCGTACTCTGGTGCGGTACCCAATGAGAAGATCACCTGGGGCAAACTTGGCATCGACACGCCCAGGTTCATCATCGAGAGTGATGCCAGTATTGTGGCTCCGCTGGTATTTGCTCTCGTGCTCGGGTGGTGATCATGACCTTGGCATGCGCAAGTAATAATGCGGGATCTGATGTGGCCTTCCGGGCCGGAGGCTACGGTGTACGCGTGGTGTCAGGCTCAGGTTTCGGAACCCGCAATCGCTGACCGATCAGTATTGTGTTTCCCGTGAGCTGGTTGAGCTGGCGCAGCACATCCGGCGATGTGCGATAGTGTTGGGCCAAGCCAGTCAGCGTCTCCCCCCGGCGGACAATGTGGAAGACGTACTCGGCGGCAACCGGCGGTGGTGCACGCAGCGAGGCATCGAGCAGTTCAATTTCCCGCGATACCACGCCCCGGGCACGGGCGCTCTCAACCGCCACTCGTTGCGCGTCCGGCCAGTTGCGAGCATCGATGATGAAATCCACCCGGACCACCGGGGTGCGAAGCGTGAGTCCCCTCAGGCGACCTCGCCAGACGGAGCGCGGCTCCAGAGTGAAGGCTGCATCATAGGGATAATTCTGCACCAGCAGTTCGGCGGGCCCCTCTTCGGGCGGGTGGAGAAGAGGTGTGGAAGGTGCGCCAACGTAAAGCAGCCGTCTGTCGGTTGCGACGAGCACGCCAAACGACTCACGCCACATGTCTGTCCATCGTCGCTGTGAGGCGAATGCCTGGGCAACGACATGCTCATCGGGTGACAGTTGTGCACCAATTTCGCGCAGGGCTGTTTCCCGGGCCGCCCTGCGTGCGCCAATCGGCGGGATGATCGCGGCCGCGGCGACAACGGTTGCTGTGGCCAGGATGGCGGTGGTGCTGGTGAGCGCAACGAGTATGCGGACCCACAGACTTCGCGGACGTCGTGGAGGCGGTGAGTATCCTCCGGCACGGAGCCAGCCGCGCTGCGCCCGAACGACCACAGGGGCAGCCGTCTTCTCTGCAGGCGGAGTGGAAGGGAGCAGGGGTTGTGACACTCACACCAAGATATCGCCGGCTTGTGGCAAAGTGAGCGGGCGCTGTTGTGCCATCTCAGGTCATTCGCCAGCTTGCCTGAGCAGAATCCATGGACGGGTCTATGACTGGTCCGGTGTGTGATTACATGCATGGGATCAGAGCGATCCGACGATGAGAATGTTCTATCTTCGACCGACCAGATGAATCCACCTTCCGGATCAGGCGCGGCGGCCACCGTTCATCGCCTGTGTGTGCTTGCGGCGTTTGTCGGAACCGTGGGTATTGCGCTTGCATACGCTTCGGCCTTTGGACAGCCCGTCAACTCCCGGTGGGGTCCGCCGTTGCTGGCTGTGGCCATGTCGGTGTGCATGGTGGCCGTAATGGTGATTGGTGTGGTGCGTGCCGGTAGCAGTCCCGCGCGCGTGTTATTGCCGGTAGGCTTGGTGTTTGTGATGGTGTGTGGAGGACTGCTGCTTGCGATGTGGATGCCGCAGGACAACTCCAACAGCGCCCTGTGGTTCGGGCTGCCACCCCGTGCCGCTGTGGTTCTCTATGGAGTCGGCATATTGCCACTGTTCCTGCTGCCCCTGGCGTATGCCTTCACGTTCTCGACGCTCACGCTCGCCGACGCCGATCTCGAACGTGTGCACACTGCGCTGCAGGATGTACCAGCATCGTTACACGGCAGCACGCGGCCCGATAAGTCCGGAATGCAGGAAACCAGGTGATGTCCGTCATCCTGTGGGGAATCGTACTGTACTTTGGTGTTGTTGCGTTGATCGGTATATGGGCAACCCGCAGGACTCATTCAGCCTCGGATTTCTTCGTTGCTGGTCGTGGGATCGGCCTGTTTACGATGACGATCGCCGCGATGGCCGCAACGCTCTCGGGTTTCGCATTCATCGGCGGGCCGGGGTTCGTGTACAGTGTGGGGCTGGGAGCGGTGTTCATCGTGCTGCCGGCGTCACTAACGAACACCATGGGCGCCTGGGTACTGGCCAAGCGCCTCAGGCTGCTGGCGGAGGTGCGCGAGATGATGACCATCCCCGATGCAATCGGAGCGCGTTTTCAGTCACCTGCCGCCCAGGGACTTTCGGCGGTGGCCATCATTCTCGCCGTTGTCGGCTACATGGCCACCAATCTCCTGGCTCTTGGGTTGGTACTGGACGCTACGCTTCATACAGGCCTTGGTGTGGCCATATGGATCGGAACGATCGTCATTCTGGCCTATTCTGCTTCGGGTGGAATACTGGCCGGAGTGTACAACGACGTGTTCCAGGGTGTGCTGATGGCTGTTGCGTCCACGGTGGTCTTCTTTCTTGCTCTCGGGAGTGCAGGTGGTATTTCGGAGATCTCACACACGATCATGGCGCGCGAGCCGGAACTCCTGAGTCCTTGGGGGAAACTCACACCGCTGGCTGCACTCTCGTTCTACTTTGTGTTTGGCCTGGGTGCACTTGGCCAACCGCATGTGGCGCACAAGTACTACATGCTCCGTGACCCGCTCAAACTCAGATGGTATCCGGTGGTTATGACTGTCGCGCTCAGTCTTACGCTGTTGCTTTTCGTAGGCGTCGGTCTGGCCATGAAAGCGCTGGTGTTGCAGGGAAGAACACCCCCGCTGATCAATCCGGATGACGCCACGCCCGCCTTCCTGCTGCAGTTCACACCGGTACCGGTAGCGGCAGTGGTCTTTCCGGCGGTCACTGCCGCCATCATGAGCACCGCCAATTCCTTCATCAGTATCGGGGCCGCGGCACTGACGCATGATCTGCCCGTTGCGTTCGGCATACGCCTGCGTGATGAGTTGCGGTGGGGACGTATCTGGACCGTCTTGCTTACGACGATTGCGGCCACCGTCGCGCAGGTATCAGGAACCTTGGTGGCGTTTCTCGGAATCTTCGGTTGGGGTCTGTTCGCATCCACGCTCGTGCCGGCACTCGCCATTGGCCTGAACTGGAAGGGTGCCACCCGGGCAGGTGCCATCGCGTCAATCATCACCGGTATCGTCATCACGATCGGGCTCGAATCACTCGCATGGTTCAGGTTATTCAGTTTCCCTGCCGGGGTGACGGCAACGGCCATTGCGCTTGTATCGTCCTTGCTGGTCTTCTTCGTGGTGTCATGGTTAACACGTTGCACCGCACCAGCCACACTCGCCCACGATGTGCGAGTGGTGATGGAGGTGTAGTGCGGAAGGTCTGGTGCCATCGACGGTGCCAGTCTTGGCTGCGGCTGCTGATCCGCCCCGATCCGAACCGCTGCTACCTGGCAGCGACAGCGACGAGAGTTGACGCATGACTGCCCAATGCATTCCATGATGCCACCTCGAAAGATGCCACAAGGCCGGGAGCGCAGGGAAGAGCCGATTTTCATGCAGTTTGATCTGTTCCCCGAGTGGCCCGCGGTGGATGTGCTTGATGTACGGGCGATCGTAGGTCCGCGAACTACAGTGGACCGCCTGCTGCGTGTACGTATTGTGCCGGGCGGCGCTCCTCATCTGATCTATCACGATCGACATGGCTGGTACTGTGAATTGCACGGGCCTCACTGTGCTGCAGTTGCACTTGCACAGGATCGCCTGCGCTGATCGTACCGATTCGTCCTTTCTCGTGTATGATGGTACCTGAACGCGTGTGCAGGTCTGCACGGTGTGTTCCAGCGCGGGACATTGTCCTTATCCCGTCGGCGCGAAACCTGCTCATCGTACCGTGGCTTGTGGTATCTTCACACGAAAGGTGGTTGACGGTGCTCTGGCGCGCTGGGTCAGCCGATGCTGTGTGATCAGCGATTCTGTGACACCAGGTCAATATCCAAGGGGCATTCAGTGATCGGTGCTGGACTGAGTGGTGGCGGGGAACGAGGACTACGACGGGAAGGACGCTGGTCGTGTGGTATCTTGATCGTGGTGAGCACGGCGCTTGCTTCATGCCATTTTCAGCCTGGGACTACGATACCCGCCATGCCCACACCTCGCTCAAGCGGAGAGAGTGTGGTGTCCGTGCAGGGGGGGGGGATGACACCACGGTCCTCGATGTCGCTGCCTGCGGCGAATACCGACCTGTCGATGTCACGACGAATGGCAGAGGCACCGCCTCCGGTGCAACGTGAGTTTCGTGGCGTGTGGGTGGCGAGTGTCGGCAACATTGACTGGCCGAGCAAACGCACACTCACAACGGCGGAACAGCAGGCCGAGCTTCTTGCTATCCTTGATCGCGCCGCCGAACTCAAGCTAAACGCTGTCATCTTTCAGGTGCGTCCCGCTGCAGATGCACTTTATGAGTCCAGTATCGAGCCGTGGTCTGAGTATCTCACCGGTACACAGGGTCGGCGGCCGGATCCATACTGGGATCCCCTTGCCTTCGCAGTGCGGGAAGCGCACGTGCGGGGGATGGAGCTCCACGCCTGGTTCAATCCCTATCGAGCCCGTTTCAGCGATGCGCGCTCACCACTGGCCCGGTCACACATAGCACGCACCAACCCGACGCTGATCAAGTCGTATGGCGGCTATCTCTGGATGGATCCGGGTGAGCCTGCTGTGCGTGCACGCACCCTCGAGGTAGTACTCGATGTGGTCAAACGTTATGACATCGATGGAGTGCACATCGATGATTACTTCTACCCGTATCCTGTTACTGATAGGCGGGGCCGAGCCGTCGGTTTTCCGGACACCCCCAGCTGGACCCGGTATCGGAATGGTGGCGGCAAGCTCTCTCGGTCCGACTGGCGTCGCGGCAATGTGAACCAGCTTGTGAAAGAACTCTACGAAGGCATTCACGAGGTCAAACCCTGGGTCCGCTTTGGGATCAGCCCGTTCGGTATATGGCGCCCTGGCTTCCCGGAGCAGATTCGCGGTTTCGATGCCTACGAGCAACTCTACGCAGACGCTCGCAAGTGGCTCCATGAAGGCTGGCTGGATTATTTCACTCCGCAGCTCTACTGGCCAACCACCAGGCGGGAGCAGTCTTATCCGGCCCTGCTGGACTGGTGGTCGTCCGAGAATCTGAAGTTGCGTCATCTCTGGCCTGGCAACTTCACATCGCGGGCCGGTGCCAAGGGATCGGGCGCATTTCCGGTAGGCGAACTGCTGGAGCAGATTCGCCTAACGCGACTCAATCCAGGAGCATCCGGAAACGTGCACTTCAGCATGAAATCGTTTCTTGACAACCAGGCTGGTATGAACGATTCCCTGTTGACGAGAATGTACACCGACGTTGCGCTGCCGCCTGCGTCACCATGGCTCGGTTCCGCACCGGCAGCGGCGCCCGGCGTCAGCCTGAGGCGCAGCGGTGGGCTCTGGCGAGTGGAGCTTGCCTCCGACCCCAGTTCTCAGCCCTGGCAGTGGCTCGTCCGCTTGCGTACCGACACGGCCTGGGTTTCGACGGTTCTGCCTGGCAACGCCACAGGCTGGACACTACCGCCGACGCTTGCAGCAGATCGTATTGCCGTCACCTCAATCAATCGCGTGGGGCTGGAGAGTCCGAGCGTAGTGTTGCCGCTCGTGCTTGCTCCAGGTATGAGTTCGGTATCAGTGCCGTCGCGAGCGGCTCGTGGCCCGGAGCGAACCGGTGACCGGTGAAAGGCGGCCGTTCTACTACCGCATCACGTCGGGAATACGGGTGTCAGTGCGTCCTTCGTATCTGGGGGAACGTTCCAATCCCATGCGTGGACAGTTTGTATTTGCCTATCAAGTCCGTATCGAGAACGTGGGAGACGAAGGAGCTCAGTTGCGTACGCGCCGCAGGCTCATTCACGATGAATCGATTGGCGACTCGGTGGTGCAAGGGGACGCAGTGGTGGGTGAGCAACCGTACCTGCTCCCGGGACAGGTTCACGAATATGGCTCGTTCTGCGCGTTGAAGGCGCCCAGCGGTTGGATGGAAGGTGAGTACCGTTTCTTACGTGATGATGGCAGCTCGTTCCTCGCTTTCATTCCACGGTTCACACTCGCAGCCGGAGAACAACCCGGTACAGTACCCTGAGGAAACCATTACCGTCTGGTCTGTGGCCGGATGACCGCAGTGACAGGTTGGCTGGTTCGGCTCGAGCTATACCGGTACAGAGCGGTTCAGTCGTCGATCAGAGCGAGCGGAATGGCTCGGTACATCGGCGAATAGAGCGTGTCGAAAACAGCCGACTCAAGCAGATCGCGGACAATCAGGGCAAGCAGCGCGGCGAGCGCCGGCTCTGCAATCGGATCGAGTGCTTCGAGTGCCCGTTCAGGCGTTCCTTGGTCCGTTTGGAGTTCAACTCCGGGCAGGCGAACCAGTTGCAGCAGCGGACCGGACACTGCGTCTCGTTCCTGGTCGCGACCGCTCCTTTCCATGACAGCTGCGAGCGCGGTTTCGGCACGCTGCCAGTTCCGTGTGCTGCTGAGCGCAGCGTACTGAATGAGCACCTGGTCCCTGTCCTGGGCAGGGAGTGCAGCGAACCGTACCAGGAATCGCCTGACCGCGTTTGTTGCCGGGCCGTAGGGGAGGTTGGGCAAAGGACTGTCGTGTGTCACGTTGGTTAAGCAAGTGGGGTCGATCAGGATGATTGCCGCCAGTACCCTGAGGGCTTTGTACCGGTCGTTTCGGCTGCGGGCTGACAGTTCCGCTCCGGATCGCGACAAACAGTATCTCCGGAAGTATCTGGCCGTGAGACCAGCAGGATGTATAGATTAAAAGGCTATCGCCGACACGATTCACGCGTTGGCATCACAGTAGGGTCAGGGCTCGAGCATACATGGCGAAACAGGATGCGATTGAACTTGAAGGCACCGTCACGGAATTGCTGCCGAACGCAACATTCCGGGTCACCGTGCCCAGCGGGCACGAGGTGTTGACGACTCTGGCGGGCAATATGCGTCGCAACCGCATTCGTGTGCTGGCCGGTGATCGCGTGACAGTTGAAGTCTCGCCATACGATCTGACTCGCGGGCGCATCACCTTTCGCCACAAGAACTGACAGAGGGTGCGCCGGCTCCGAGCCGGCGCCATTGTCTAGCGAAGCAGGAGCCACCAGCCGACGGCGGCGGCCACCAGCAATCCGCTCGTTACTGGCAGCCATGGCCACCACGAGCGGGCTCTGAGTTCGGGACTGGCTTTGCGAGAATGCTTTCGAATTCCGCGTATCGGTGTTTCCACGGCTCTTGATCCTGCCTCCGGCGTCGGCATGACCACTGTCACGCCACGATTGGCGTGGCCAACACGTGGCGATTCCTTGCTCGGCCACCCGTCGGTGAGATCGTCGGCGGCTTCCACCTCTGTTGCTGTCCCCCCGTCCACCTCGAGCTCCACTTCCGTGTGGCTCTGCATCCGCTCTGACACCTCTGCATCGGCGTTGACGAGTGCGCTCGTAGGTGCGGCCTGGTCCGACTTGTCGTCCGTTGCAGGATTGGCCACTGGCGTTGTCCAGACAGTCGATCTTTGGTCCGTACGGGTGATTTCCTGCTGCGTTCCCGAGGGGACCGGTGCATCCTCTTCTGCAGATGACGCCACATTCCGGCTTTCCCGGAAATCAATGATCCGGGCGAGAAGACGGTCGGCTGAAGCGGTGTCTTCCCCGTACAGATCCAGCAGTGCGTGCAGACGCAACAGGTACGGCTCAGCGCTCGCAATGGCGCCAGCAGAAAGCGCTATCCGTCCTGCATTTTCCAGCACCACCGTCAGACGCGGATCCTCTTCGCCGAAAAGCTGCTCCACGGCGGCGATCGAACGCTGTACCAACACCATTGCCTCATCACCTCGCCCGGCCGCCGCAAGCATTACCGCGAGATCCATTCGCGTACGAGCTGACGCCACGCTTTCCTCACCCACCAGCTCGTTGCGCACGGCGAGGGCCCGTTCGCCCAATCTGATTGCATCTCCAACCGCTCCGGCGTGAAAACATGCCTGTGCCTGATTGGATAGCACCAGCGCGAGGGGTTGCAGCGAGGCAGACGCGTTTCCCATGCCTATGGAATCGACGGCTACACCAAAGGCGTCGGCTGCCTCTGCCCAGCCGGACAAGGCCGCGAGGTCCAGACCACGGTTGTTGTGGCCCTGCCAGACGGCGTCATGATTGCTCTTGTGCAGTGGGTCTATCTTATCCATGGTGTGGTCTGCCATCCTGGAAATGGACGCGCTCACATGGGCAAGGTCACCACGAACTGCTCCCCGATTCCCAGCGTGTGACAGATGCGGGATGTGCGTGTCAGTGAGACTCCCCATGAACGCAGTCGTAGCAGCGCGGCGGTCACACCCGGGGTATACATGCCAACAATGCAACGTTGACGAAGTCCGGGCCGCCAGTAGGTTGGACACATGCATTCGTTTCTGCTGCACCGCTGTCGTTGGGCGCTCGGAAGCCAGGTGTCGATGCTGATAGCGGGTATGCTTTTCTCCGGGTGTCTCGGTGATTCCGGGACCGTAGTGGTGAAGGGGGGCGTCCCCGGGCTCGACTCGCTTGCGCTGCGTGGCGATTCGCTCATTGCGCGAATTTCTGAACGTCGGCCGTTATCACTGGATTCACTGCGCGTGGCGATGGAAGCCGAGTTGGAGAGGCGTGTGTCCACGTTGGATACGGGCTCAGACATTGGCACAAGGCTTCGATCAAGGGCGGCAACCGATGTTGCGGACGCCCCCGGGTTACCGGGTCGAGGGGCCGAGATGTCACGGGAGGCGCAGGCTCGCGGTGATTCCATGGCCCGTGCCACGGCAGGCCGTCTGGTGGGCCGGGTGGGCGAAGACAGAAGCCGAGTGGATACAGTGCGCGGAGTCCTCACCTTTCGGGGCGTCGAGCCTACCAGGCAGGTGGTGTTGCAGACTCCGGACGGTACCGTTGCACTGAGCGGTATGGCCACCAGAGGGCTGGCACGTGTGGTGGGCACCGAGGTGGTGATCCGTGGCGTCAGGATATCGCCGGTCGATATCGTGGTTTCCGATTATATCGTGCGTGCCTCGGAGGGGGTGCGGGTCTATGATGGTGTCCTCAACTCCGTCGAGGGAACGCTCAGGCTCACTGGCGGTGGTGTGCACCGGGTGCCCGTACCTCCGGCCATCCGATCCTTGTCTGGCTCACGCGTGTGGATTGCAGTGCGTGACGGTGTACCGATCAGGTACGGCGTCATCGGCAACAGGTGAGAGCACCGGGCAGGCAACGAAATATCAACGCACTGTCCGGACCAGGACGGGGCGCCAGCGGGCCACCCTTCGGAATACGACAACGCTCATTCAGACTCGCGCAGTGCAGCCATAGGAGTTGCATGATAGACATCGTGGCTCGTGAGCAAGCCAATGGATACTGTGAGGAGCAGCATTGCGGTCGCTATCACGAGCGTGGGGCCGACGGTTGGGCTGAACGGCTCACCGAACACAAAGTGTATGAACGCCCATGCACCTACATAGGAGAGCAGTATGCCGGTGAGTACGCCCAGCGCTCCGAGTGCAGCGTATTCCGACAGGAGTATACGACCTATCTGTGCTCGTGAGGCACCGAGCGTGCGGAGCAGAACGCCTTCCCGCAGTCTGGCCCGACGTGTAGCTGCAACTGCACTGAAGAGCACTGGAATACCCATGCACAGTGAGAAGAGGCCGAGAAACCTGATTGCGAGTATCACGCGATCCACGATGGTTTCGATGGTTTCACGCACCAGCGTGAGGTCGATGCCGGAGACGTTGGGGAATCGTATTACCACATCACGCTGGATCGCAGCCACCTCTGGGGCGGACACGTTGGCAACGATGACGTACTGTTGCGGAGCCCGGCGTAATGCGGCTGGTTCGAAGACTGCAAAAAAATTGGCTTCGAATCTGGCCCAGTTTACTGATCGGATGCTGGAAACAACTGTATGCAAGGGAACGCCTTGCACATTCCATGTCAGAGTGTCGCCGATATCTACGGCAAGATCTCTCGCGACATCCCTCTCCAACGATACGAGAAAGCTTCGGCCTGGATCAGCCTCACGGTAGCGGTTCAGCTCCCGTTCCGGTGGAAACCACGTACCTCGCACGAGGCTCTCTGAAGCAACAAGTGAATCCCGGTACGTAGACCGGAATTCGCGACGCAGCACCCATCGTGAGCGTTGCACGGTGGTATCGGCAATGAGTGCTGGGATGCTGCGTCCATTGATTGCGTCGAGGCGCATTGTGATGATCGGTGTTGCCTGCACCAGCTGTTGACCGCGCGATGCAATCAGCGAATCTATTGGCGTGGCCTGATCCTCCTGTACGTCGAAGAACAGCAGGTTCCCGGCGGAACCTTGGGAGCTCGCCTGCACGCGGCTGAGCAAATTGGCCTGAACCAGGTACACGGTGCTCAGCAGAAATGCGCCGAAGCCCAGAGTCAGTGTTACCGAGCGGGTCTGGTTTGCCGGGCGATGCAGGTTGGCAATTCCCTGCCGGAGTTCGAACGGCCAGGATGGACGGATACTGCGTCGTGCGGCGGTGATGAGGAGAACAGCCGCCATCCAGAGAATTGCAACGACCGCAATGATCCCGGCGGTGACACCCAGTCCCTGACGGAGTGGGCCCATGCGCGAGAGGACTATAGCTGTCATGCTTCCGAGCAGCAGTCCGTCCACGCTCAGCCGGGCCATATCCCGCCAGGCTGAATGCAGTACGGATGGATCTGCATCACGCCTAATAGCCTGCAGCGGCGAGACGAGGCGCAGTGCAAGAAGTGGCCTGAGTGCGAACATCAGCGCAACCCATACACCGGTAGCGAGACCAACAAGGAGTGGCAGTGGCTCGATAGTGACGGCAACGTCGACGGGGAGAAAATCCGAAACCACATGAGGGAGCAGGAACTGCACCGTGATTCCCAACAGCACGCCGGCAGCGGCGCCAAAGAGGCCCATGGCAGCGGCCTGCACCACGTAAAGCATCAGTACCTGAGGGCCAGTTGCCCCAAGGCAGCGCAGAATGGCTACTGTGTCAATCTTCGATGACACGAATGCGTTTACTCCGCTTGCGACACCAATGCCTCCAAGCAACAACGAAATGAGGCCAATGAGCGAGAGGAAGTCGGCCAGGCGTGAGACCGCCTGCGTATAGTCCCGCTCGGTGTCCTCGAGGGTGCGTATGCGTACTCGTGGCTGTGGCGCTGTGGTTGCAAGGCCGGCAGCCCGACTCACGCTGTCCGCGAGCGTATCAGGGGCCGGGAGCGTTACCGGGAGCTCCCGGTCTTCCGTAGGGCCGCTGTCCGAGGCTTCGCTTCCGGCAGACCGATCATTGTTCCGGTCGCCGCGTGCCTCGCGGGCTTCCTCCAATACTGCCTGCCTCGGGTCGACGCGACGGCGTAGGTCACGCTTGAGCGTCCTCGCGCCGGTGGACGAGGAGAGCTCCGCCGGGAGACGCAGGATGATGTTGTGCTCGGCTCGGCTCCCGAACCCGAGAAGGTGTGTGCGTTCGAGCCAACGTTCGGAGACGTATACTCGCGGACCGATGACGGCAGCGATGCCGGCATCACCGGGAACATTGCCGAGCGTTCCGGCTATGGTGAAGGATTGCTGGCCCAATCGAAGCTGGTCGCCCACTTGCGCGCCTATGGATACCAGAAGCGATGGATCCACAAGGACGACGGTGTCCTCCTGGAGACGCTGCCATGCGTCGGCCGGAGTGGTTTCGATCGTACCGTAGAACGGATACCCGGCCGATACGCCTCGTATCTGCACCAGCCTCGTACCCCCCGAGGGCTCTGCGATCGCCATCGAGGGAAAGCTTGTCATCGTGGCATGAAGAACTCCTCTGGCCGCCAGCGAGTCGACAAGAGTATCGACTACGGCAGGAAAGGCCGCCTGCGCCTGCAGAATCATGTCACCGCCAAGCAGCGAGCGTGACTGCTCACGCAGTGAGCGCGTGATGTTTCCTGCAAACGAGTAGATGGCCACGAGAGCTGCGACGCCGAACGCAATGGATGACATGTAGAGCGCCAACCGTCGTCGTGCCGATCTGCTCTCGCGCCAGGCCAGACGGACTAGCGGGCTGACCCGCATGCGTGATCTGTTCATACTGCAGGTTCGTTCCGGCGGTCCTCGATTACGACACCGTCGCGCAGGCGTATGGTGCGCTGGGTGCGGGCCGCCAGTGAGGTATCGTGGGTGACGAGCACGATCGTACATCCGTGCTCATGGTTGAGCTCATGCATAAGCTCGATGATCCGCCTGCCGGTTGCCTCGTCGAGGTTGCCCGTGGGTTCGTCAGCAAAGAGGACTAGGGGTTCATTGACGAACGCGCGGGCCAGGGCCACACGCTGCTGCTCTCCGCCGGAGAGTTGTTGAGGAAAGTGATGCAAACGATCGCCGAGGCCTACGCGCTCAAGAAGGTTCCGCGCACGGATCGTCGCTTGGCCGGCGCCCGTGGCGCCTGCGAGTTCCAACGGCACCTGGACGTTCTCGACGGCTGTGAGGGTCGGTATCAACTGAAAACTCTGGAAGACGAATCCGACTTTCTCCCCGCGCAGTCGCGCCCGTCGGTCTTCATTCAGTTCGTTGAGGTTGATACCATCGAGGGAAACCGAGCCGCGTGATGGTGTATCCAGGCCAGCGAGCAGACCGAGCAGTGTCGTCTTGCCGCTGCCGGAAGGGCCGACAATTGACACGAAGGCGCCGGCAGGTATGTCGAAGTTCACGTCGCGCAGCACCGTGAGGGGCTGCGAACCACTCAGGTATTCCTTTGTCAGGCCGCGGGCAGCTAGCATGTGCTTCAGATGGTTGGTTCGGAGTTTTCGGATGCGGGTCGGACAGCAATTGCCCACTGGCATGAGGCGTAGCCTCGTCGTTGGCCTTGCGTTTGCCTTTGGTGC
Source organism: uncultured Gemmatimonas sp. (assembly GCA_964431565.1). Classification (GTDB taxonomy): domain Bacteria; phylum Gemmatimonadota; class Gemmatimonadetes; order Gemmatimonadales; family Gemmatimonadaceae; genus Gemmatimonas. The sequence goes on along the minus strand of CAYSKN010000019.1, from coordinate 1,697 downwards.
CCTCGGCCCGTTCGGCTGTGACGCCAGTGGGACCGCGGGCCGGAGCATGCAGGACACCGCTGCGGCTGGTGTCGCTGAGGAGAATACACCGGATGCTGCGGTTGGCGCTGGGTCTGAAGGCGACCTCAAGCAGCGAGCCAGGCGGGTGGTAATTCTTGGTACCAGCCTCACTGCCGGTTTGGGTCTGGCCTCCGAGGAGGCCTATCCTGCCCTCCTGCAGCAAAAGGCAGATTCAGCAGGTCTCGACGTGAGAATTGTCAACGCCGGCTTGAGCGGTGAGACCTCGGCGGGTGCACTCAGGAGAGCTGCCTGGGTGCTGGACCAACCGGCGTTTCTTGTGGTGCTCGAGGTGGGCGCGAATGATGGGCTGAGGGGTATGGACCCGGATTCCACATACGCGAATCTTGTGAGCCTGGTGCACGAGATCCGGACAGCCCAGCCTGATGCACTGGTAGTGCTGGTACAGATGGAGGCGCCGACCAATCTCGGGGCCAGCTACACCGGGCGTTTCCATGCGGCCTATGTACGCGCTGCGAAGGACACGGGCGTTCCGCTCTGGCCCTTTCTGCTCGAGGGGGTGGCGGGCATAACGTCGCTCAACCAGGCAGATGGTATTCATCCCAACGTTACGGGTTCGAAGCGGGTGGCCGAGACCGTCTGGCGATCGCTGAAGTCGGTGTTGACCGGGAGGGAGTAGAGCAGGCGCGTACCCGCCGGCCGCGGGTGCAAGCTTAATCGCTACCGGATGTGGTCGGGTAAGGTTATCTATAGAGGCTACCCTTTGTTGTATTGTATTGTGAGGGTCGTCTTGAGGCGGAAATGCGTCAGGCGTTCGTGTTCTGTATTCACCTGCTGGCAGGTAGATCGATATGGCACTCTCTGCAACCCAGATCCGCCGTGGCATGGTTCTCGTATTCGAGGGGGATCCATGCCGCGTGGTCGAGTTCCGTCACCATACGCCCGGAAACCTGCGCGCCATGGTGCAGGCGAAGCTCAAGAACCTTCGTACAGGTTCGAATTTCGAGCATCGGTTCCGTGCTGCTGACACCATTGTCAAGGCGGATATGGAAACGCATGAACTCGAGTTCCTGTATCAGGGCGGTGATTCGTACCACTTCATGAACAGCGAGAACTACGATCAGTTGGAGATGGACGAGGAAGCGCTGGGTGACTCGGCACCGTGGATGCAGCCTGGCATGAAGATCCTGGCCGAGTACTACAACGGCCGTGCGATAGGTATTCAGCTTCCCAATTCCCTCGTCTTCGAGATCGTCGAAACCGCGCCGGTTGTTCGTGGGGCCACGAAGACAGCTTCATCGAAGCCCGCCAGACTCGAGAACGGAGTGAGTGTGAACGTGCCGGAGTTCATCGAGCAGGGAACTCGTGTGCGGGTCAATCCGACTACCGGCGAGTACCTCGATCGCGCGAAGGACTGAAGGCGCTCGGGAATGGCGAAAGGCCGGAGGGCAGGGCAGGGGATCCGGACGAAACGTGCTGTGCCGGTGGTACCGCTTGAATTAGGCCGATTGACTGGTTACCGTTTGCGTCTCCCCCGGAAGTCTGTGTCATTGCAAGAGACCCCGGAAGGACCAAGCCGCGGTTCGTGAGCACTCCTGGGGTGATGCCCGAAAGTCCATGGTGACCGTAGCTCAATCGGTTAGAGCACCGGATTGTGGTTCCGGGGGTTGCGGGTTCGA
>CAYSKN010000018.1:0-22162 GCA_964431565.1 uncultured Gemmatimonas sp. | reverse complement strand
GGCGAAGGCGCAGCCGAGGTAGAACAACAGGGTGCTCGAGACCAGCAGCGGCATACTCCTTTTCCAGAAATCGTGCTGCCCGCTCCATACCGAGCGTGCCGGTGAGACGCCCTTCCATTGAGTCGGCCGCAAGAATAAAGATGTCGCGCCTCACAGATGCCGGGTCGATCTTGTCGGCATACATGGCAGCAGGCGAAGTGCTCGCACTCGCAGCGCTCCGGGGCATTGCCTCTGCCACCATCGCCAGCCACTGACGATTGGGGCTCACGGCCAGGCGTGATATCCGATGCAGATGAGCAAACCCGACATCACCCAGAGCCTGCCAACCGCTCGTACCCGGCTTCCACATCATGAGCCTGGTGCCGCTTCCGGTAACAAGTGTCGTACTGTCGATCCAGGCAACATCCTCACTGCCGGCCGGCAGTTCCACCAATGGATCGATCCTGCCTTTATCCGGGTCAAATCGCATCACACGCCATGGCGTACTTCCCTTCTGTACGAAACTGATGGCATTGGTGCCGGGAATCCGATGTAGTGAACGGCCAATATCGCGTGCCACAATTTCACCGTCCTTCCGACCCGTATATGCCACCTGCAGAGTGGACGGAGATCCCAGCACGAAGAGTAACCACGTGGAATCACTGGCCTGCGCGAAATAGCCAACGCGCGTGATGTCCGGAAACAGAACGTCAGGCATACCGCCATCCAGCGGAAACCTCCACAGCCTCTGCGTCGAATCGGCTTCCACACGTACCACCGTAATGGCACTGCCGTCGACCGTGGGCATAGCTGAGTACTCACTCTCGGGCGCCGTGTGCCTGACCGGAAGAGACAATCCGGTGGCGAGGTCGTAGAGGTGGATGTCTGCCTGACCGTTTCTCTCGGTAGTGTAGAATATAGAGCGGCTGTCGTTCGAGAACGCCGGTTGATTGTCGTACCCGGTGCGGCGCGTGAGATTGGCCGGAACGCCGATGCGCACGCTGTCATTCCTGACCGTAAGTGGCACTATGTACACCTCGGCGTTCGGTGCGGTCACCGGAGGTTGTGGAACGCCTGGCTGTGCGCTGAGGGTGGCATCCGGAGCAATAGCCATGGCCAGACCCGCGCCAATAAGTTCGGTGACAGTGCGTATCATGATGTGTTCTGCGTTGACTGGATAATTACTGACTATGACTGCAAGCTACGCGTATGACGTTGCGTTTACAGGTATCCCGCCGATAGGCTCCAGCCAATGAGGGCAACACAAGGCCTTCCGGCATGTGTGCGTCGCACACCGCTCCGAGAGCTTGCCGGTGTATGGCCCGGCGCCCTGGTGCTCATGGCCACCATTCAGATGACAGCATGTCATCCGGACACCCTTCAGGATCCTGCGCCACCACCGACCCACGCCACAGTCGTGTCGCTCATGGTCAGACCTGCATCGATCAACATGCAGACCGGGCAGGAACGCGTCCTTGCCGTGGAAGCACGCGACAGTGTTGGCCAGCTCATCACAGATCCTGCAGTCAGCTGGCGCTCCGACGCTCCCGCAATAGCCACGGTCGACGCACATGGAAAGGCAAGCGGTATTGCTCCGGGTTACACACAACTGATCGTCTCCGCTCCCAGCGGTTCGCCATCGGTGATCGTGCCGATCACCGTGACCGCTGCTACTGTCGGACTGCAGAAGTGGCGGGCAGCGCGGAGTGGTGTCACCGATATCACCTTCCTGGGTATCTGGGACGATGCCAATGGCACTACCTACGCAGCAGGCCAGAATGGCGGCCTCCTGCGCTTGCACAACGAGGGGCCCTGGGAACTGGTGGATCTCGGCACAACCGAAACAATCGTTGGTGTCTGGGGCTCCTCGCCAGATGATATCTGGCTCGTCGGTACCAACGGGCTGATACTGCGTGGCGATGGCACTTCATTCCGCCGTATCGGCACCACCCTCACAGGTACATTTCTCGAGGTGTGGGGGCTCTCAGCCAACGAGGTGTTCATAGTCGGCGATCGCGGTACCATACTCTACTGGAATGGTGAGAGCCTGGAGCAACAGGTGAGCGGCATAACCGATGAGCTGTGGGGAATCTGGGGCACACACCGCAACGCTATCTACGCCGTCGGCAACAACGGAAAACTGCTGCATTTCGATGGTGCCTCATGGCGGCAGATGCAGTCGCCGGACGGAACACCCTATTTCGACGTGTGGGGTACGAGCGAGAACAACGTCTTCGCCGTTGGTGCCGATGGGGTGATAGTGCGCTACGATGGCACAGGTTGGTCGAGAATGGCTACGCCAGGCAATGCCAACCTGTTTGCCATTACAGGTCGCACGTTCAACGATGTCTATGCTGTTGGCAACAACGGTGCCACATGGTATTTCGATGGCACCAGCTGGCGTGCTCTCAACACCGGCAACGGACAGAACCTTCGTGCCATTGCAATGCGTGGCAATGGGGATCTGCGTATCGCTGGCTGGTACGGCACGATAATAAGATTGCGCGGCCCCGGGTTCGTGGCGTCCGCCACGACCGAACTTACCGATCCGCTGTTGCTCTCTGCCTGGGGCGCCGTTGGTGGAGGCACGTTTGCTGTGGGTCTTGGAGGAACGGTATTCCGAAGACAGGGCCTGGAATGGGTACTCGAATCCGTGCCTCCCGCACACGACCTCTACGGCATCAGTGGAAACGGCGCCACCGACATAGTTGCTGTAGGCGATACGGGCACCATAATGCGCTACAACGGTGCGTCATGGCGGGTGGACCCACCACCAACCTATGCGGTTCTTCGCGCAATCTGGAGCGGCGCTGGACAGCATGTAATAGTTGGTGAGCGCGGTACCATACTGCACTCCAACGGTACCGCGTGGAGTCCGCAGGCGAGTGGTACTCAGCAGTTTCTTCGCGCGGTGTGGGGTACAGATCCGGGCAATGTGTATGCCGTTGGTGACTCCGGCGTCATTCTCCATTTCGACGGTGGACGCTGGACCTCAATGAAGGCACCAACCACCAGCCGGCTGCGCGCGGTTCTGGGCACCAGTGCGCACGACATCATTGCGGTGGGTGACACCGGCACCGTGATACAGTACGATGGAGTCGCCTGGCAGGTTCTCCCCCGCCCCACATCACTGGATCTCCGTGCGCTCTGGGCGTACAGCCCAACTGAGATCTATGCCGCTGGCGACAGCGGGCGGGTATTTCGATTTGATGGAGCCAACTGGCGTTCGCTACCCACCCCAATGACACGTACAATCTTTGCCCTTTTCGGCGTTCCGGGAGAGAACGTCATGATTGGCGTGGGCGAGATGGGACAAATATGGGAAGGTCGACACTGACACACATTACACGACGGTTGTGGCATGTGTCGCGGTGCGTTCAGAGGGAATGTCTGACCGGACGCCGCTGTCTCCGTATCTGATGAGGCAGAACTCCGGGACGATGTGAGAGTGATGGCCGCACATGGTTTGACTTACGGATATCCACCTACAGTCATAGCATCATGGAACATCACAACGCACCATCCGGTCCCCGAACCAAAGATTCTTACGATGTCAGTTCGCATGATTCTCCTCTCTTCAGCGGTGGCAATAACCACCGCGTGCGCAGGAACCAGACCAACCGGCAGCGATGCTTCCGCCATTCGTGGTGCAATTGGCGGCGCCCGTGCACCGTCTGTTGCCACAAAGACCAACGCTTCAGCCGCGCCATCGGCCGCATCCCAGGACTCTGGCTGGATATCGCTCTTTGACGGAACTACACTTGCTGGCTGGCACAACTACGGCAAGCCAGGTCAGCCAGCTACCGGTTGGGGTGTCGTTGATGGCAACATCGTCAACGTGGGCAAGGGTGGTGATCTCACCACCAACAGCCAATACGCCAACTTCGAGCTGGAACTCCAGTGGAAGGCAGTGCCTGGAGGCAGCAGCGGTATCATTTATCGCATCGACCCATCTGCAGAAGTGGCCAGCACCAGCGGGCCAGAGATGCAGATCGGCGACGATACTTCACGTACCGAGAGCGCGAGTTCACTTACTGCGGCGGGGTCCACCTATGGTCTGTACCCGGCACCGCCGGGATTGTCACGGTCCGTTGGCGAATGGAACGATGTACGCCTGGTCGTGAACGGCAATCACGTCGAGCAGTGGCTCAACGGCACCAAGGCTGTGGAGTATGAACTCAACTCCGAAGACTGGAACACACGCCGCAACGCCAGTGAGTTCGCGCAGTACGACCGTTATGGCAGGGCGGCGAAGGGCAACATAGCACTGCAGAATGCCGGTGGCAGCGTGTATTTCCGCAACATCCGCTTAAGGGCGCTGCCCTGATCGGCGTCTGCGCCAAAGTACCGGGTGACTCTCGAGGAATGACTACCTGTCTACTTCACCCGTCCACATGCGCCCATGTCCACACTGGCCATCGTTCCCCGTGCAACCTTTACCTGGGTGCTCAGAGCTTCTCCACCCGATGTACACATGAGCGTCCATGATTCCTGCAGGAACTCCTGTGCGTGCTGACTTGGTCTGAGTGACGGATTTACATGCCATGTTACCTCACCGGCACCAGCAGGTACCGCAAGAGTCGTTGTGATCGACGATGGGATCGTGAATGCCGGTCCACGCGACAAGCTGTCGGCCCGACTGTCACTCTTGAGGATCGGCGAACTCTCAATATCGAAACGCTTGCTGAGCGTCAGCACAGCACCAGCAGGTGCCTTGATTCTGAGCACGGAATGCAGAGCAGGGTCAGCAGTCGCTTCCATCAAACGCACGAATGCGTTTCGCGCATTTGATCCAGGATAGGCGCCCGTTCCTGTGTATTGATCCACCACGAACGAATATGCCGGATGAAACCCACGGCCGCCGGGCGTGTTCTCGAAGGTGAAGCCAAGCGTTCCCGCAGAATAGTAACCGAACTCCTCCATGGTTCCCGCAGCGGTGTAGTAGACCTCGGGCCAGGGTCCTGCACGCCAGTTCATATCACGGCCCAGGGCTTGCGCAAGCGAATCGTAAACAACGAGATCTGCAGGAACCGGTTCTTCAACCGCACTTGGCACACGCAGCACGCGTTCATCGGGTGTGTGATTGCTCAGCGCAACCACGATGTGGTTAGTCGCAAACAGATCGCGAATGTTTCTCGTTTCGGGTTCCGAAAACGGTGCCGCGCCGCGATAACTGTCGCCACCCGGGCTCACACTCGCGCCACTTCCGCCCCAGAACGCCGCGTAGTTGCGGTTGAGATCAACGCCAGTCATGCGATTGGCCGGGTTTGCGCACTCTGCAAATGTCGGAACCTTGCCGTCCTCAACCCGGCAGTTGCGCCGCTTCTGCTCCACGAGGAGTGTTCGTGACATCTCGTAGCCATCCGGGCTTACTACAGGCACGACAATCAGCCGCATCCTGTCAAGCAGTTTGTTTATCTGCATGTCGGTGCGGTCGTTCATGAGGATGTCGTTGATGAACTCCATGGTAAGTTCAACCGTGGGCCACTCACGCGAATGCTGAAGGCCGGTCATGAGGAATGTGGGCTTCCATGCGCTGGCTTCGACGTTGTGCGATATCTCAAGGGCCCAGACGGTCTGGCCGAGCAGGCTCCTGTTGGAAAGAGCGAAACGTCGGACACGGTCAGGGTATTGGGCCGCAATGCGTTCCAGTTCGAGATTGGTTTCAATGAGCGTGCGGTAGGTGACCCGTCCGGTAGGAAGTGTTGACCTGGCGCCGAGGTCCCTTGGAGGCGTGGTATCGCGCTTGCTGTAGGGTTGTCTGGCAGCGCCAGCGGGGGGCGTCTGGGCCATCGGCGCTACAGAAGCGACGAGCATTGCAGTGCAAAGCGCAAAGGCGTTCGCAAGCAGGGATGAGCTTATGGCTCCCGGGATTCTGGACATGGATGGCAGGGGAAAGGACGAGCCCTATGCGGACCACGCAGCAGACAGACGCCGAGCTGCGACCACTGAGCGAGCCTACGCTGTGCGGGGGATCCGAAGGCATGCGGGAAATTCGGTGAAACTACGTTGAAGCGATGTTGCAAGATTTACCGGGATCTTAAGATCCGGCAATATCTCCGGTGCCTGGCGGACATGTTGGGGGTATGACTGTTGCCATCGGACGGTCGACGGCGGGGATCCTGAACCAGAACCGTGGACCAGTTGATCCTACGCCCGGTGCCTGAGAACCACGCCTCGCTGAACCGACTCTGCGAAGCAAGATGGGATCAGGATCGGCACGAGGTTGGATGGGCTGCACATTCACGCCGCAAGCCGGCCTCCAGAGCGGAATCGGCGAGTTCGGAACATTGCCTGCAGTGCTACCCTGCGGCCTGATACGCGTTCACCCGATCACGCAATTGCACGAAGCCATATGCTCTTGGTTCGCCTTCACCGAAAATGACGCCGCCGCCGGCTCGCATGAAAGGCGCCTGTGGGACGCGGCCGATCAGGTCCGCGCCAATTCCGGACCGATCGCGGACCACGCCAACGTGTTCGCTTCGCTGGAGAAGGCCCGTGCGATCTACGGCGCGGGCAAGAGCGGTGTAAGTCCGTTGAAGGACAAAGCGCAGCTCGTTGCTGAGTTGCGTGACGCAGTTTTCGCACCAACGGCGTACCGCGTCGCGCGAGGAACGCGCGTCAAGTCCCAGCCATGAGGCACGATTCGCCCCTTGCACTGCCCATGCCTCCTGACGTGCGTTCAGAAGCTTCGACCGCTACAGCATGAGTCGCCACCAAGGTTCATCATTGGCAGTGGACCTGGGCAGAATACCATGCATCGATCAGGACTTTGGCGTCCGGAGCGCCGCAGTAATTACGCACGCACAGCTACGCCGGACACGCGCGTTTGCCGGCACCTGCCCGGCCTCAATACACCATTGTGCACCCAGCCATCGATCCCGGAAAACTCAAGGTGCACCACGGCATGCCGTGCCCTTCGGTCTCCTGTCCATGCTCTTTTCAGCTCACCCGACGGCGAGGTGCGTGAGCGTGTCGCCCGTGACCCTGTAGACCGTCCATTCATCCTGTGCACGCGCACCAAGCCGTTCGTAGAACCTGATGGCGTCCTGGTTCCAGTTGAGAACCGACCACTCGAGCCGACCGCATCCCCTTTCCACGGCGAGCTGGGCGAGCCTCACCAACAACGCCCTGCCGATCCCATCGCCACGATACGCCGGCCGTACGAAGAGATCCTCCAGATAGAGCCCCGGGCGTGCAAGGAAGGTTGAGAAATTGTGAAAGAAGAGCGCAAATCCAGCCACGTGACCGTCACGCTCGGCGATGATCACCTCGGCGTATGGCCGCTCGCCGAAAAGCGCCTTTTCAAGCAGATCACCGCCGACTCTGCACTCGTGTCTCAGTTTCTCATAGTCAGCCAGTTCTTCAATGAGCTGCTGGACAATCGGAATATCCGCCGGCGTAGCCGGACGCAAACTGAATGACTGCATTCTCAATCCTGAGTGGAGGTGAAACGATCCTGGTGGTCTGTACCAGAGTACTATTGACCGGCCGCTCCCGTAGCCACCTGCCGTGCAAGGACAGCCATATCGGGGGAATGCTGGACGGCCTGATAATACAGACGCTGGAAGGCGTCACCTTCCGCATCCGCACGCAGAAGCTCGCGCGAACGATCCGTCAGGGCCAGAGCTTCGCTGGCGCTGAGCGGACGCTTCCTGTCGACGGTGCGTTCATCGATCAGAAGCACCAGTTGGGCCATTGGCCGCAGCCAGTCAAACCACGGGTCGTTGATCACCAGCTGAAGAAAAGTGCTGTTGTTTGCGATTCGTCCCTTCACCTTCTCGTAGCGGGCCCGCTCCATATCCAGCAGTGCCCTGTGAACTCGCAGCAGGTCTGACCGTATCCTCTGGAGAGTTTCGTGCTGTTCGCTGGTGGCAAGGATAATCCCAACGTCGGATTCCACCGACACCACCTCTGTATCATCGGGCACACCATCGGCACCGGTACGCTGCGTTGCCAAGAGCCTCTCCACGCCGCCAGGCGCACGACCGTCTACTGGTTCAGAGTCGGACATGATCAACCACGAGATGAAGTTTCCCGGATTACTGACTCAGCGGCAGGGGATCTGTCCGTGCCGGAGTTTACGACGCGAGCACACCGGATCCCCCGACCTGCATGCGTCGTGCGGAGGATCCGGAAAATCCGGGCGATCGAGCGATGCGCCTGACGCCTACGGCTGAATTGCCTTCTGCTTGGCTGGCTTCGTGCCATTCAGCCTGGGGCGCGGTCCATTGGCAACTTCCACCGTCAGGTCGCGGATATAGCTCGTAATCAGCGCGTAATGTGGATAGTCGATGAACTCGGGCTCATCGCTGCGCTGGTGATAGTCGCCATGCAGACCCGTGAAGAAGAAGGCAATTGGCACTCCCTCCCTCGCGTAGTTGTAGTGATCGCTACGCTGGTAAATGTTGTTGTACCCTGCCCAGCTGGTCTCGTCATCGAACTGATAGTCCAGCCTGAGTGGCTTTGTTTGTTTCTTGTTCACGGCCTGGACCTGTTCGCCGAGATCCTTGGAATCGAACCACGAGCCCACCACTGCCAGGTACTCGGCACCACCACCAGGGAGGTCCTCCGCACGTCCCCTGCCAATCATATCGATGTTGATCTGTGCCACGATGCTGTCAATGGGCACGGTTGGGTTACGGACATAGAACTCCGACCCAAGCAGTCCTGCCTCTTCACCGGTGTGCCAAACAAGGAGAATCGACCGTTTGGGTTTGACCGGCATCGCAGCTATTGCCTCGGCGATCTCGAGCACACCCATGGAACCGGAGCCATCATCGTCGGCACCGTTATTGATCGAGTCTATACGCGGTGTCGGATGGATCCGCCTTATGCTGTCCATGTTCACACGAATCGAAGACAGCTGCTCACGCGTGAGACTCTTCATCTCGTTGGCAAGCAGCATCCGATTGCGGATGTCGTTGAACGCCTTGAGTGAATCCTTGTCCACCGGTGGCGCTATTCCCACGTGGTCATTGTGAGCACCGATGGCGACATACTGATTCCTGAGCACGGGATCACTGCCGGGAATGATCGCCACGACGTTCCGTGCCCAGTCGGTTGGAAGTTCGACAAAGTCGAGCGACGCATTTACGATGCCGCCCTTGGCGCCCAGAGAAAGTGCATCCACGCTCTTGCCGTGAAACAGGGCTGCTGCGGCTGAGCGCGTCAGCCGGACGGTTGCAGCAGGCTGGAGCGCGGCCAGCTGCTGTTTGAGCAACGCAAGCGAATCAACCGGGGACTGAGCGGCTCCTGCCGGAGCGCCGCGCGGTACCCGCGGTGGTGCAATCTGCGAGGCCACCGTGGGCTCGTTGATTGCGACGCGCTGGGCCATGCTCAGCTCGTCGAGATCGACCGTGGCCACCGCCAGGGCATCCGCGAATCGACTTGGGGGCATTCCGAATCCAGCACGCATGCCACCGCCGAACTGCCCTTGCTGGGCCCGAACGTCAGATGGGGCCGCCTGCAGAACCACGAATTTTCCGGCGGCGGCTGCCGCCGGGATCTGCCTCGTGGTATCACCCTGAACCCCACCATAGACTACCTCGGCACCAATTATGAGTCGCGGCAGCCGCTGACCTGGTACTGCTACGAAATCGATATTCCACTTGAGCGGGTTTCCATCCACCGTCAGACGTGAATCGTCGGTGAACTTGCGGATGTGGAACGGCATATTCTGAAAATACGTACCGTTGTCCCCAGCAGGCTCGATCCCGAGGCGTTTCATCTCCTCTGCTATGTAGTCGGTGCCCTTCCTGTTGCCGACACGTCCCACCTGGCGCCCCTGCATGGAATCATCGGCAAATTGATAAAGACGGATCTGGAGGTCACGCACGTCAATGGCTGGCGTGGTCGGCGCAGGATCAACCCGTGGAGGGTTGCCATATCGATTGGCTGTCTGCGCTGGCAGCGACGGAGCCACCACCGGCGCAAGGACAAAGGATACAAGCAGCGCAGCAGTGTCTGCGTGCCACCGGGAGCGGGCAAGCCGCATTGAGTACTCCGGGTGTGATGTTTCGGACGTCGGTACGCGAAATGACCCGATGTAATAAGTTATGCAATTCACGATTGTTCCGCAGATCACATCCGTGTCAACCCATCGCCGGTTTCCTTATGTGGCCGCTGATCCTCGCATTGCTTCAGGCTTCCGCATCCGGGGGCGGAATGACACCGGATTCGGCCAGTTCACTCTCGGTGCACGACATTCTCGTGGCGGAGTACCAGCGGGAGGCCGGCATCCCGGTTCTGACACGGGCAATACTGTCGGGAGACACCGTACTCCAGCGATACGGCACCCGCGCCGTGGGGCGACTCCGCGACCGGCAATTCTCCTTCCTTCTCGACAGCGCGATCCGCAGCCCAGCGCTTTCGGTGCAACGCGAGGCGGTTCGCGCCATAGGTCTCACTGGCCCGGCGTCCCTGTTGCTCTCGGGGGGTCCGCTCGGCGCCATACGCGACCTGGAGCTGCGCGCCCTCAGCTACGAATCGTACGGGCGCACAGGCAATCCTGATGAATCAACCGAGCGGACGCTTCTGCAGGGACTGGAAGACCCATCAGTGGTCGTCAGACTGGGCGCAGCACGTGGTCTCGAAGCGCTTGCCCGGCGTACGGTCAGAAACAGCAGGATAGGCGACCGCGCATTGGCGCTGATCGGCAGTGTCTTTCACACCGAGGCGGATGCTCAGGTTCGTTCAGCATTGCTTACCGCTCTTGTTACGGTTGCACATCGTGACTCCATGATCGTGCGCGCTGCGCTTGCAGATACGAGTACTGAAGTGAGAAGGCTCGGGGTAATGCTTGGCCGCACGTGGATCGATGATGACTCACCCATGGTACGCTACCAGGCACTCCGCGTGGCAGGTACCTGTGAACACGCTGCCGCTCTCACCCGCGACACCAGCGAACACGTTGCACTGCTCGCGCTCGACGTGCTGGGTGAGCAGCACTGCAGCCAGACTCTGCTGCTGCCGTACGTGGGAGTGCAGGTATCGTGGCAACGTCAGGCTCACGCCACGGTCGCATTGGCCCGCTCCGCTCCGGGCGAGGCCGTCCCGCAGGTGCGTGAGCTTGCCCGCTCACCAGTGTGGCAGGCCCGTGCGTGGGCGGCAACGGGAGCCAAGCTCACCGGCGATTCGGCGTTGCTTGAGACTCTCTCCGGCGACACTGAGCCCAACGTCGCCGCTGCTGCCATCGTAACCGCCGAGCAGGCCATAAGGGCAATCGAGCGTGATCATGCCGGTCTCGTCCTCAAGGCCGCAACTGTACTAAGGCAGAAACAGTTGATGGTGATCGGCATGAGCACCGATGCAGTGGCAGATCGCCTGAAAGCTGCGTTCGAGCGCATCACTCGCACCCAGCCGGTTACATGGCGCGATCCACGCATTGCCCTGCTGAGCGCCATAACGGTGAATCTCTCACCGCAACACCGTGAGTGGATGATCGGCCTGCTCGCAGACCCAGATCCGGTTCTGGCTGCCACGGCGGCCCGGGCGCTGAGTCAGGATGCCACGGAACGTCCGCCGCTCACCCTGCACTACCAGCCGCCCGCATATCCAACACCAGCCCAGGTAGCCTCTCTGTCGGCTTCAACCGCAAGAATCACCATGACCGGCAGAGGTGTCATGACTGTTCGCCTCAATCCCGAGGACGCCCCAGCCACGGTGCACACCTTCGTGACACTTGCCGAACGCGGGGCCTACAACGGCAGAACACTACATCGCGTCGTGCCCAACTTCGTTGTGCAGGGAGGCAGCCCCGGTGCTGACGAATATGATCCTGCCACGGATTTCTTCATGCGCGATGAAGTTGGCGGACGCCACCGCCGCGGTAGCTTTGGCATATCAACCAGGGGAGCGGATACTGGCGATGGGCAGATTTTCATCAATCTCGTCGATAACCTGCGACTGGATACCGACTATACGGTATTCGCAGAAATGATCGCTGGATTCGATGTCATGGATCGTATCCAGGAAGGTGACGTCATCGAATCCATAGTGATAGAACGCGCTGACGACGACTCCGGCGCTTCGCGTGAACGCACGACAGACGGGAGAGTTCGATAATGAAGCTGATATACATCGTGATGGGCATGTTCGCAGCAACCGCTCCGGTGATGACGCCTTTGTCGGTCTCACAGGCTCAGCCAGTCGGAACCGACAGCCCGGAGGGCCAACCTCCCGTAAGACGACCAACCGTCTCGCGCCAACTCACACTGGCCTTCGAGCAGGATGGTCAGGTATTCCTGAGGTTCGCCGATGGGACCACCGTCCAGGCAACCTCCGGTAGTGCGTACCATCGTGATGCTTCATTCACCGACGGAGTGCTCTACTACGCCTCTGATTCTGTCGGCAACTACGATATCTGGAAGCTGCCGCTCGATAGCCGTGACAGGCCCGGTGGCCCTGCCGTACGTATTACGACATCGCCGGCCCACGATGTTTCCCCTGATATCGCCGACAACGGCATGTTGGTGTTCCAGCGTGGGCTCGGCGGCGATGCGCGCGTATGGGTGCGCGAGGCCGACGGACGCGAACATCGCCTGAGCTCGACAGAACGCACCGAGCTTCGCCCGCGCTTCTCGAATGACGGACAAAGCATCGCGCTGATTGTCCAGATTGAGAACGGACGGAGGGTAGTAGTGCTACCCGTTGCCGGCGGCAGCGAACGGGTACTTGCCAACGACACCGGTATCGAGGATATCGCCTGGGGCGACGGACAGCTCGCCATCTCCATGCGAACCGGCGTCTACGTGGTGCCAGCGAGCGGCCCAGGCTATCAGAATCTCGTGTCCCGCAACCACGGCGATATCGACTGGTCGCCCGACGGTTCGCTGATGACCATCGCTGAAGAGCAGAACGTGACGGTGGGCTACAACGGCGATCCCGACCGCGGAGTTGATAGAACCGCCCATGAACGCCAGCGCATCGGAGCCGGCGATGCATCGCTGGGGCTCTATCAGGTCCGGATGCCACGCCCGGTGGGAGCAATGCAGAGCATGGTGTCAATCAGTGTCGACTTTGAGCGCGGTGCCCGCAACGCCGCCGCATTCGATCGGGTCTGGGAGCGGAGCACGCGACTCTACTTCAGCAACAGTGCCGATCCATCCGCTTCCGCCAGAAGCGCAGTCTGGCGTGGAGTTAATGATCGTTTGCGCCCAGCCGCAATAGCAGCCACCACCGACAGCGCTCTGCAGGCCGTCATTCAGGAGGCGCTGCGCCAGCGTCCACCACTTCGAACAGAGGTCACCGGCAAGGCTGCCGTTTCCAGCGCCCATCCCACGGCCACCAACGCCGGCCTTGAGATCTTCCGTCAGGGCGGCAACGTCATCGACGCTGCAGTGGCAGTAAGCTTCGCCCTGGGAGTGGTGGAGCCTGATGCGAGTGGCATTGCCGGCTATGGCGAGATGGTGATTGCGCTGAAGGACCTGCCACAGCCCACGCTCATCGAGTTCATGAGCCGTGTACCCGAGAACGCGGGGCTCAGCAACACGTCACTTCTGGTGAACGGTCGCTACCCGTCCGATGGTCCGGTGCTGGTAAACGTACCGGGCACCGTAGCTGGCATGTACCTCGCCTGGCAGCGATACGGCAGCGGAAAACTCGCATGGGCACAGTTGCTCGCGCCCGCTATCCGCGCAGCCCGTGATGGCTACGTTGTGAGCGATGGACTGGCAACAACGCTAGCAACGGAACGCGAGCATTTTTCGAAGTACGAGGGCAGTCGCGCGCTGTTCTTTCGCGATGGCAGGCCACTGGTGGCGGGCGATACGCTCAGAAATCCTGACCTGGCATGGGTTCTCGAGCAAGTCGCGGCGAAGGGCGCCGATGGTTTCTACAAAGGCGAAGTGGCACAGCGCTGGGTAAGTGACCTCAGCAGCAAGGGCAATGCCATGAAGTTGAGCGACCTCGAACGCTATTTCGCCAACGAGCGTGATCCCGTGTGCGGTACATATCGCGCTTATCGAATCTGCTCCGATGCGCCACCGGTGAGCGGTGGTGCAGATCTGGTGGCACGGCTCAATCTGCTGGAACACTTTCCCAATCCCCGACGTTACAGCGATGACGCCGCCACACTCCACGCAGCACTGTCCGCCTGGTTCCTGACGCCCTCATCCCGCAACAGGATTGCCGATCCAGCTATGTGGCCTGTCGATGTCGAATCCATCATCAGAAAGGACTCGGCGCGCGTGCGCTGGCAGTGTTTCGATACCAGCCGTGCGCTGACCCCTGCCAGCGTGCGCGGTGATACCCTGGCTTGCCTCAAGGCACTGTCTGGAGGCGCACGCAGAGCAAGCCCCGGATCGTCATACAGCGTATCGTCCCCGGACGCAACACACAGCACGAGCGAAATCGGATCTGCGTGCGGAATGGATCACGCAACGGAGGTCGACGTTTGCCACGCTTCGGGCACGACTGCTTTCGCCGTTGCGGATGCCGATGGCAACGTGGTAGCCGTTACACAGACGCTCGGCACCTGGGGAGGCAATTTCTATGTCACTCCCGGACTCGGCTTCCTCAGTAACGACAAACTCACCAGTTACGGCACTGACTCCACCCAGTACGGCTCACGTCTTCCGTTTGCGCGTCATGGAAGCACCCTCGCACCCACGATCGCCTTCAAGGGCAACCGCCCCGTGTTCGCTGTGAGTGCCGCGGGCAACGCCTGGATCACATCGGCGGTCTACCAGACTCTCCTGGGCGGCCTCGATTACAACCTCGGACCGCAGGCAGCACTCGAACTTCCGCGGTTCCTGCCTGGCGGAGGCGGCGGACCGTTCGGCGGTGGCGGTTCCGGAATGGATGCGCCCTACAACATCCAGCTCGAGGATGGTTTTGCTCCCAACGTGATCAACAGACTCCGCCAACTCGGATACGATCTCACGTTCGTCTCAGCTCGCGGTGAATTGCGCGAAGGGTATGGCGCGGCTGTCCGGATAAACGGCTCGAGTGTGACAGCCGGTGCGGATCCGAGACGCGCCGGCGCCGCGGGAGCAATCAGCAAGTAGCCCGGATCACCGTGGAAGTTCCTTGTTCCACACGAAACGCCTGAGAAACACACCCATCCGGTCGAACGTGTCTACCCAGTTTGCATGAATCATAGATTCGTGCACATCGTCGGGAATGACCATCAGCTCGTAGTAGATATTGCGTGCACGGAGAAGCTGGACGAGTCCGACTGTCTGAGCGAAATCCACGTTGCGGTCATCGTCTCCGTGCACGAGAAATACCGGTGATTTCCAGCCGTCTATCGCCCCGACAGCCGATGACCGGAAGGCCAGATTGGTGGAATCCACGATGTTGCCGTAGAGATGCAGACCCGCAAGATCGACACCGGCTACGAAGATGTCGCTGTTGCGTGCCAATGCCTGTGATGTGAGAAGACCACCGTACGACAGACCCCATATACCGATTCGCGTTGGATCAACGTCTGTGCGTGACTTGAGGTACTCTGCTCCGGCAAGCACGTCCTGATACTCCGAGTTGCCGCGTGCTTGGGTGTTGGGCGCATTTCGGAAGCTGTTGCCGTATCCCACTCCGCTCCTGTAGTTGATACTGAGCACCACATACCCCTGATCCGCCAACCACTGATTCACAGCATACGACCAGTGATAGAACTGGAAGTAGTGATAGGCCGGCAGCATCTGGCGAACAGGCCCTCCATGGACGAACACCATCGCAGGGCGCTTCTCACCAGGTTTGAGATCACTGGGCAGGAAAAGCGTGTTGCTGATCTCAAGGCCATCGGCGGCGCGTGTCTTCACCACCTCCGGCACCACGTGTCTCTCGGCTGGGAATGTCTTATCGAGCGTTGGAAAGATCAGCCTGGGTGTGCCGCCCTCAGCCGGCACAAGAGCAACCGAGGCAGGGGTACGCGGCCCGAAATAGAGCACGGCCACCTGCTTGCCCGATGCCAGTGGCTGCGGATACGTCTCCACACCGGTACCCATTGAGATCCGGCGTGGCGTGCCGCCCGTCACAGGTACCGACCAGAATTGCCACTCTCGATATCCTCGGCGTTGGTGCAGTAGAAGAGCGTCCTGCCGCCATCACGCGAGAATGCCACGGAAGTGGCGTCCTCAATGAGCCCGTCGGTTGTCGTGAGGCGCTCAGGAGCGCCACCATCCAGCGGCAGCGCATACCACCGCTGCCACTCATCGCGGGGAACATTCACTGGGAAAGCAATGCGGTCACCCGCCCAGACCATGTTGTTCAGGTTGGTGAAGACGCTGTCGCCCGAGGCATTGTGCCAGACTTCGCGAGCCATACCCGTGGCGGCGTCCGCCACCATGAGCTTGAGGGTATGTCCACCGTGAAACGCGGCCGAGTAGAAACCCGGCGAACGTCGCATACTGCCCCTGGATGTATCCTGTCTCGCTGATTGTGGCTGACCAAGACCGAAGCCGAATCCGAAACCGCCGCCACACCCGCCCGACGGATTACCGGGTTGGACCGGTGCCTGTGGGTTTGCTGCAGGTCCGGCAGGGTTGCCGATGCCACCCGACCCGCGTTGTGCCTGAAGCCCGAACGGAACACCGGGGCGACGGGAGAACGCGAGCGACCTGCCGTCCGGTGACCAACTCGGAGTACCATCGCAGTCCACACTGGGCGACACGTATGTGACCGTCCGTTTCGCAACGTCGTAGATAACCACAAATGAGTGGTTTTCACGGTCACTGACAAATGCAATCCTGGATCCATCGGGCGACCACTTTGGCGAGCTGTTTCGGCCCCAGGCCCTGATCAATGGCACGCCACCCGTATCCATGGCGGTCAATGTCGCGCCCGAGGCTCGAGTGACCCGCGCACGATGGATCTGACCATCTCGCACGTAGAGCACCCACCGCCCATCAGGTGAGAGCACCGGAGCAGCACCTTCCGCTATCCGCCAGGGTGTACCACCGCTGCTTCGCACAGCCCAAATTGCACGTTCCGCACCGCGCGCATCGTGAGCCGGATTGGCCACCCAGCCAAAACGATTGGGGGCAGACCCTCGCACGAACACTATTACCGATCCGTCATCAGAGATATTCAGGTCAGTCAGGTCGGTGCCGTCATCCTTCAGAAAGCGGGTGGCACGCACCGGACGGAAGTCCGGTGCGGCAGCCGTATAGATGTTTCTGAGGCCCTGATCATAGGTCATCCACGCTATGCGGTCCGCCTTGGCCGCCGAGATCAGCGTCAGCGGGGAAGCCGGAGAAAGCCAGGGAGCGATACTGGGGACAGAGGGTACTGACTGTGCGTCGGTGATTGAGACAGTCAGCACCGTGGCCGCCAGTGCAGCCAGCAGACGGGATGAGAAACTGAGGCGGGGCATGCGGGAGGGGTTGAGATGCGTCCAAAGCTATAGCTTGCGGGATCGATTCGCTCTGATCAATTCGCAGGGAGGTGCGTCGGTGCAGGTTCGAACCGGTTTCCTGTTGTCATTTGTACTGACACTCGCATGTGCCCGGGCAGGTGACACGCATAGCCCTGACCCTGGGTCCGGCACCGGTACAGGTACAGGTACAGGTACAGGTAACGGACCCTCCTATACGGCGGCCGGTGGGGCCACTCCCCCGGCCCCGCGGGTCGTCACAACGACCCCTGCGTCAGCCGGAGCGCATTCCGAGCGAGAGGCCGGCTACGACAGTCTTTCAATTGCGCAGTTCGCTGCGCTCTCCGGGAGACTCAGCGATGATGGCGGTTATTTCGATACCGACAACCTGATATCCAACGAACGCAGCCTGCTCCACGCGATTACCGAAATCCGTCGTGCGGACATACATGGCGGCGCTTACGTTGGTGTCGGCCCGGATCAGAGCTTCAACTACATTGCGCACATCGCGCCCGACATTGCGTTCGTGATCGATATCAGGCGCGACAATCTGCTCCAGCACCTCCTGTTCAAGGCGCTGTTTGCCGCATCGCGCAACCGTGCCGAGTATCTCTCGCTCTGGCTCGGGCGACCGGTGCCTTCCGACGTTGTCGCATGGAACGGCCGGTCAATCGATTCACTGATTTCCTGGGCAGCACGCACATCTGCAACAGAACGGAGCACGCGGATCGCGCTGCAGACGGTTGCTGGCCGTGTTCGTACATTCGGCATCACGCTCTCCCGTGAGGACATTGCTGTCATCGAACGACTTCACAAGGCATTCATTGCCGACGGTGTCGCACTGCGGTTCACCACATTCGGACGACAGCCGCAACCATATTATCCGACCTTGGGTGAACTGCTGACCGAGCGAGATCTTGATGGCCGACAGTCCGGCTATCTGGCGAGCGACGAGGCGTTCAGCGTTGTGCGGTCGCTCCAGCAGCGCAATCTCGTGATTCCGGTGGTCGGTGATCTCGCCGGGCCCACGGCACTGCCCACTCTTGCACGCGTCCTGAGGGAGCATCACGATTCGCTGAGCGCGTTCTACACCTCGAATGTAGAAGACTATCTGATTCGCGACGGACGTTTCCCCGCCTTTGTGCGGTCGCTTGCGGCACTTCCGCGCAGGAGTAACGCAGTTATCATACGCAGCTGGTTCGGTGGTGCCGGATCACACCCACGTTCAGTTGCCGGCTATCACACCACTCAGCTAGTCGAGCCTTTTGCTGCCATGGCAACGGATCCGGCCACAGCGCAGGTGAGGAGTTATCGTCAGCTCGTGATGCGCCTGCGGTAGGTAACTCTTACCGTCCATCAGGAAGTGGTGCCAGCAACCGTCCACGAAGCACTACCAGTCTGATCCGCGACGTTGCCGATATGTCCTGCAGGGGATTCGCGTCCAGGAGCAGCACATCCGCCACCTTTCCGGCTAGTATCGTTCCATGTGTACGGTCTCGTCGCATTGCCCGGGCCGGATTGACAGTAGCGGCAGCCAGCGCCTCCTGCGGCGACAGCCCGGCCTGCACCAGGAGTTGCAGTTCCCGGTGGATGCCGGGTAGTGCAGAACTGTCACGGCCGCCAATGAGTCCGTCCGTACCTGCCAGGATGGGAACACCCATGTCGTACGCCCGTCTGGTAAGTGCACGCGCCCATTCGTTCACGTCCGATTCTGCGCTCATGCGTGCGAAAACGGCCAGTGTGGGCTCGAGCCAGGTGCCGCGCTGCTTCATGGCTCCCAGAAGTGCAGTGATGGCCGGGCCGCTCACCGGCACCGTTGCGTATGGCGCCTTCTCACGACGGCTGAAGGAATCCTCCGCCCTCAGCACAGCTGCTCCCTGCCAGGCCAGATACGGTGCGTGAGTAAGCACATCGAGGCCACTCTGCACCAACTGCAACGGGCGGGCGGGAAACAGGGTTCCGTGCGAGACCACGGTCACTCCCTGCCGATGTGCTTCTGCAATGAGCCGCGCAGCAAGGGCGCTGTCCATCATGGCGTAGAGTTTCAACGATTCCGCACCCGATCCGCGGGCCAGAGCCAGAGCCAATGGCACGTCGGTATTCCCGGTTACCGCCTGGATCCAGGGTGCCGTGCCCGAAGCGAAGCCGGTTTCTGACGCACGGAAACGCGGATCCACAAAGAAACCGGGTCCCGCCATCACTGAAACATATCCGATCTCCGGTCCTGCCAGTTCGCGACTCAGCACCCGCCGTGAGTACTCGGCAACCACACGGTTGTCACCCGCCATGTTCATGACCATTGTCACACCGCCACGGGCCGCCTGCACAAGCATTCGATCCATGCCCACGTCCAGATGCACGTGATGGTCAGTGAGACCCGGTATGGCGAACGCACCCTTCCCATTCACGTACTCGTTCACCGAATCAGGCATGGGCTCTGCCACGCTCTGCAGCGCCCCGATGCTGTCACCACGAATGACGATGCGCTGGCCATCCACGCTACGGCCGGACACTACGTCGATCAAGGATACGGAGTCGAGCACCACGATCCGTGCCGAACGCAGCGCACCACGCTGTGCTAGCTGGCCTGCACCTGCCGCACCTGGCAGTTGCGCATCGATCGGAGAAATTAGCACGACGGCAAATATGAGCGACACGGATGACAATACCGCCAGTCGTCGCAGGAGTATGAGATTCAGGAGTGCCGCCTTCACTTCCATACCTCGCTCAGCACGCGTGAGAAAGTGCCACCCAGCAGAAGGCGGATGTTCGTATCGGAGTGTCTCCGCTGCACCATGGCCTCGGTGATGTCGAAGAGTCGCCGGGGGTGATTCAGTCCGTCCACGTGCGCCATGCCGTTGTCAGCGAAGTAGGCGTGGTAACGCTCGAAATTGGGTTGATCGGCAATTTCCAGCTTGCCACTGGCAGGCATCCCGTTGGACAACCCCATCATGTCCAGGTCAGACCCTATGCCCACATGTTCGGCGCCGATCAGTCGGTAGAGGTACTCGATATGATCGACCACGTTCTCTACGGTCACCGGCGCACGGTGTTGTATCATGAAGCGGATCATGGGAATGCCGCTGACCCCGCCAATTGCCGCGAGCTTGCGGAACGCCTCGTCGCTCTTGCAGCGTAGGCACTCCGGCACCAGCGCTCGGCATGAAGCATGAGTGAAGAGAGGCGGCCTGGTTGCCGCATCCAGTGCGTCCAGTGTCGTCTGATCGGCACAGTGCGACAGATCGACCAGCATGCCCACCTGTTCCATACGGGCAACGATATCGTGACCGAACGCGGAAAGCCCACCATCCCGATTCTCAAGAAAACCGGCACCGATTCGACTCTGCATGTTGTACGTGAGCTGCGAAACGCGCTGCCCAAGCTGATAAAACGTGTCAACATCGGCAGGAGTACGGAAGTGATCCGATGTCTGCGTGGTGAGCATCACGCCAACCCTTCCCGAGGAGTTCACGGAACGCAGGTCGTCGGCGCCGTCGATACGTGTGAACCACTGACCGTTTGACGCAATGAACCCGTTCCATTGAGCGAGAAACCTCACCATCCCATCGTAGCTGCCTGGCCCACTGCCAAGCGCAAGCACATTCACGCCCGAATCACGAAAAACCGAAAAATCTTCCGCAGTGAATGTGCGCGGATCACGCAGCCACTTTACACCCAGCGGACCATCCGGTCGCCTGAAGTCATCGAAGGCGAACTGGCAGAGCATGTCGATGACAGTGGCTTCCTGCATCAGGGCAATGGTGCGCGCCGAATACTCCCGGGTGGACTGGGCAAAGAGGCGAAAACGGCGACGAAGAACGGCAGGTGCTGCAACAGAAGTAACGACGGCGCCAGTGAGCGCACGCAGTAGGGAGCGGCGGTCCATCAGCGGAGAAGCAAGGCAGGAAAGAGGGGGATCGGTGGTGTTCGGTTCACCGATAGTACCGGGCTGGCGCGCAGGGTGTGGCCAGTCCAGTCCGTAACATGAGCTTTCAGCAATCAACATACCAGCCGATGGGCATATCTGCCGCAGAGGCGGCTACGCCATGGCCAGGGTCTTTAGCGCCGGTATGTCTATCTTGCCGTTGGGAGTGCGGGGAAGAGCCTTGTGGACCACGAGGCGTGAGGGATGCATGTGACGCGGGAGATCGCGACCGAGTGCGGCACGAACGGCAACCAGGTCTCCATCCGGGCGAAGCACCACATGGGCAAGAATGGCCTGACCGCGTGCGTCATCGGGGACCCCATGCACAGCTACATCGGTAACCTGGCCTGATGCAGCAATGACGTCGCCAACCTCGTCGGGACTTACGCGGTAACCCATGGTCTTGATAAGCGCATCGCGACGTCCGGCATGGTAAAGCCTGCCATCTGCATCACGCCGCGCCAGATCCCCGCTGAATACCACCCGCGGACGGGTCTCCGGCGGTCCCTCCCCGAGCGGATCTGGACGGAACACGCGTGCTGTCGCCTCGGGATCTTTCCAGTACCCCAGCGCCACCGAGGGCCCTTTGTGAACCACTTCCCCGACCTCACCGACTGCGCACTCGACACCATCGTCACGCAGTACGAGCACGCGTGATTCGGGAATCGCCTGTCCCATCGAGTCCGGGTGGGCATCCACATCGCGCGGCGCCAGAAAGGTACTGCGGAAGACCTCGGTAAGGCCGTACATGAGGTACAGGCCGGCCTGTGGTTGCGCCATCCTGATGGACCTCACAACGCTTGGCGGGAGATGACCGCCTGCATTTGTAACAAGCCGCAGTTGTGGCCATGGTGTGTCCCGAAAGGCCGATACCGCCATTATCTGCTGCCAGAGCGGCGGAACGGCCGCCATCACCGTGACACCACGCGCGCGGAACGTAT
>CAYSKN010000017.1:0-22639 GCA_964431565.1 uncultured Gemmatimonas sp. | reverse complement strand
GCATGCTCCAAGCCTTACAGGGTTCCCTGTGCGGGTGCTGCATGCGCTTGGTGCGTCGAGCTGTGTTGTGACAAACGCCGCAGGTGCCGTGCAGGCCAGGCTCGATCCGGGTGACCTCATGCTGATTGTCGACCACATCAACATGACGTACCGCAATCCGCTCATCGGTTCCCTTGAGCATGGGGATCTGCGCTTCCCGGACATGTCGGAACCTTGCGATCGCACGCTGGGAACAATCATGCACGAGGCAGCACGCGATGCCGGCCTGGTACTGCGTGAAGGTGTTTACTGCGGATTGTCAGGACCAGCCTACGAGACACCAGCCGAGGTGCGAATGCTTGAACGCCTCGGGGCAGACGCGATTGGCATGTCGACGGTGGCCGAATTGATCGTGGCTCGTGCACTCGGGCTGCGGACGGTGGCGGTCTCGTGTATCACCAACAGAGCCGCAGGGGTAAGCAGGCAGCCTCTGTCTCACACGGAGGTGCTGGAGACTGCGCGGATGGCGGCCAACCGTTTCGAAAAGCTCATCACCGGATTCGTGCGCCGGCTTCTGATTGCCGCGCCATCCGTCAGCGCCTCGCAGGTGCCCTCGGCAGGCTCGTGAGTCGACGCCTGAATGCCTGAAATGCAGGTGAGTCTCGTGTGAGGGAATTGAGGATGATGGGATCAATCCTCGCGATCTCACGTTCTGTCGCATCGATACGGCTTTCCTCGACCGGGTGGGAGCTGAAGAATGCGTCCACAGAAGCCGGATTGCGTTTTCTCTCTGTAGACAGAATACGGAACATGCTGGGCATGCCGCGCGGGTCGATCCCCGAGCGCGTCACGTATTTTACACCGTAACGATCGGCCTCTGCTTCGTCGTCGCGGCTGAACTTGGCGAAGCCAGCCTGTGCGAGTACCTGCACTCCGAGTCCGGAAGCACCCTGGCAGACGGATGGTGCGAAGGTGCAGCCGATGCTGACTCCCGCGTTGGCGCGCTGGGCGGCTGCAATCTGCTTCATGCTGTGCCTCTGGGTAACGTGTGCGATTTCGTGGCCCAGAACACCAGCCAGCTCAGACATGTTGGTTGTTTTCTCGATCAGTCCACGGTTTACATAGATGTGTCCACCTGGAACAGCAAATGCATTGATGTCCTCCTGATCTACCACATTGAAGTGCCAATTCAGACCGCGCTCGTCCACCACTCGGGCTATCGAGTCACCCAGCAGATTGATGTAGCGCACCACCTCAGGGTGGACGACCATGGGAAGGTCACGTTCGACCTGCTGTGCATAGTCGTTTCCAATGGCTATCTCCTGCCTCATACCTGGCATACAGCTCGCGAGCAGGAGCTCCAGGCCGGCAAGGATACTGATACGCAGAGCCGCGCTCGCAGCTGATGCCCGATTGTACCTATGTTCTCGACTGGTTGAGTTCATGGCTTCTCTCCCGGCGTCCTGCTATCGTTTGAGCAGCCGCCAGCTTCACTTGGAAACGACTGGCGGTTCGGGTTACTACCCGTGCCTGACCCATTTGCGCCCCATTGTTGCCGTGAAGCTACTGACACTCGCCCGTGACCTGCAGCGCCGGAAGGGACGAGAACGACGGAATCGTTTCGTTGCCGAGGGTGTGCGGACCGTGGAGGCTTTGCTGGCTTCTCCGCTTTCGGTGAGGGGCCTGCTGGTGAGCCCAGCTGGCCTGGAGGAGCCGCGTGGGGCTGCGCTGATGGCCAGCGCGCTGGCACGGCGGCTGCCTGTCGTCACCGTTACTGAAGCAGAGTTGGCGAGCGCGGCAGATACGGCATCGCCGCAGGGGATACTCGCCGTTGCGGACGTTCCGGCGTGCTCCCTGCCCGACCCAGTGCCGGATAGAGCCATGGTGCTGGTACTCGACGCCCTGCAGGATCCCGGAAATGTCGGAACGGTTATAAGGACTGCTGCCGGACTAGGAGTTGTCGCCACGGTCGCTCTGCCGGGTACCGTCGACCCGTGGAACGCCAAGGTGGTGCGTAGTGCGATGGGCGCACTATTCCATCATCCAGTCGTGATCATGTCTGTGGACGCCTGCGTGGATGTCCTTGCATCCACCGGATTCACGATGGTCGCCGCGGATACTGAGGGGGTTCCGCTCTCCCTCTGGCTTAAGGGAGGTGTACCTGAGCGTGTCGCACTCGTAGTCAGCAACGAAGGCGCAGGGCTCTCCTCTGCTCTTGCTCGCCATGTGAACCGACACGTTGCCATCGCCATGGCTCCGGGGGTTGAGTCGCTCAATGTCGCCGTGGCCACAGGCATACTGCTTCACGGTATGCGGGAATGTTCAGACGCTTCGGGCAGCGGTGCGGTAGAAGTGGCCACTATCCGGCCTGATTCGTCCTGAATGTATGGTTGCCGATGCCGAAGTAAGGGGACTTTCGATTCCGGGTCTGCTGGAAGTTCTGTCCTTGCCTGATCAGCTGGTCGCAATCACGCTCATGTTCGTTCTGGGTGCGGCAGTGGGCTCATTCTTGAATGTCTGCATTTCGCGCTGGCCGCTGGAACTCAGCGTGGTCAGTCCGCGTTCGAGGTGTCCCCGGTGCGAACGCCCCATCAGGTGGCATGAGAACATTCCGTTGCTGAGCTGGGTGCTGCTCCACGGCCGATGCAGGGGATGCGAGCTCCCGATTTCGGTACAGTATCCGCTTGTGGAGTTGGTGGTGGCGCTGTGGTGGGTGGGTTGCATATATGCGCTCGGGGTGTCGTTCGAAGCCCTGCGAGTGGCGTTGTTCGGTACCGTACTTCTTGGTATCGCCATCACTGACGCCCGTCACTACCTCATACCGGATGGCTTCACCGTCACGGGCCTTCTGCTCATGCTTGGTCTCGCCGCCATCAATTTTTTCGTTCAGGAGCCTACACATTTTGCCCCGCTCTGGCCGGCCCTGCTGGGTGCCTGTGTGGGTGCGGGGGCGATCACGCTTATCGGCTGGCTCGCTGAGGTGGCCCTCAGGCGCGAGGCCATGGGTTTCGGCGATACTACGCTTATGGCGGTGATCGGTGCCGCCGTGGGGGCTGAGCGCGCACTGCTTGCGATCATCGCAGGTGCCTTCTTCGGCGCGTTTACCTTTCTGCTGATCGTGGGACCGATCATCAGACTCCGTACGATGCGCAGTGGTGAACCGTTCGGGTTTCCCGATGTGCCGTTCGGTGTATTCCTTGCGCCTGCGGGGATGCTGGTCTTGCTTTGGGGGGAGACACTGATCGCCTGGTACGTGAGGCATTTTCTTTCCGCTTGACAATCAGACATGTCCGAGCCCCCTATGCCCATGCCTGCCATGGGCCGCATACCACGTTCTGAGCACAACCGCCCAGGTGGCTTTCTAATGCGGATCCTTGTCAGTGCAGCCGTCATGTTTCTCGTGGCGTGCGGTGACGGCAACAAGGCAGGTGACGGCCCATACGGGAACCTCCTACGCAAGCACGTCCCGCGTATCGAGAAGGAGATGGGCCTGTCGTTCAGGAGTCCACCCAGGCTCGAGACACGCACCGGCGACGAGGTTGCAAAGTTCGTGCGTCACCAGCTGGCAAGCGAACGTGGGCAGCAGGCGATATCGGGCCAGGAGGGTGTCTACCGCATCCTGGGGCTCATACCTGATACGATGCGGCTGGGCTCCCTGCTCCAGCGATTGCTGGAGGAACAGGTGGTGGGCTATTACGATCCGGCAACCAAGGTCTTGTATGTGGTGGACGGTGCTCCGCAGCCTCTGATCGATCAGACAGTTGCGCACGAACTCGTGCATGCACTGCAGGATCAGTATGTGAATATCGACTCCATCCAGGCGGCAACCGACAATGCTGATCGTCAGTCGGCGGCCCAGGCAGTGCTGGAAGGACAGGCGATGTTCATGCAACTTCGTATAGACCCCAATACCAGCCCCATGCTCAAGATGCCGGGCGGATGGGACCGCATTCGCGACATGATCCGTGACGGCTCGGTGGGGATGCCTGTATTCGCTTCGGCACCACGTGCCATCCGCGAAGGGCTGCTATTCCCCTATCTGGGCGGTGCCGATTTCGTTCGTCGCTTCATCAACGTGCGACCAGAGAAGGAACTGCTGGGGGATCTGCCGGTCAGCACGAAGCAGATACTGAGTGATGCGGCCTACTTCGCACCAACCCCAGGCGAACGTGATTTGCCTGCACAGGTGGCGCTGCCGGCTCCACGCAGGGGCGTCACCGTCTTCACCAATACACTCGGCGAGTTCGAGACCCGGCTCGTGCTGTCACAGCACATAAAGGACGATGAACTCGCGCGCAGTGCTGCGTCCGGGTGGAAGGGTGATCGATTCGCGCTGGTGGGGTCTGCAGATGGCGACGCGCTGGTGTGGGTAACCGTGTGGGATTCGGCTGTGGATGCCGGCAATTTTCTGGATGTCATGGGGGATGCGGTGCGCCGTCGCTATGAACTGGGGAAGCCCACCATTGCACCTGGAGCGACCACCCGGCGGATCAATGCGCCCGCCACGTCCACCCGGGTCGCACGTACAGCCACGCTGCAGCTGGAGGAATTGAACGGATATCCAGTGGTGATTCTCATGGATTTCCCGGCGCGTTCTGGAGCTCCTGTGGAAGCTGCTCTTGTCACTGTGAGTCCCTGACAGTCCGATTCCGGCCGATAGGTGATGATCACCAGTGCGATACGGATTCCGTACGTCTCCCATACACCATTGGATCCCAGCAGCTCATCAGTGACCGTTCCTCCGGTTGAACGCGGGGAGCTTCCCGCGGCTCTGCAGATGACCCCGGATGATGACCTGAGACGTGTTCGTCTTTTCCGGATGAAACGGGTGGCCACCAGCATGCTCGTGGTGGTGGCACTGCTCTTCGTCGTTGCACGTGCGCTGGAGACCCGATTTCACTGGTTAGGCTTCCTACGCGCCTTCGCCGAAGCTGCCATGGTTGGCGGAATTGCAGACTGGTTCGCTGTGACTGCGCTCTTCCGTCATCCGATGGGCATTCCGATTCCTCACACCGCCATCGTCCCGGCGCGCAAGGATAGAATAGGCGTCGCACTGGGCAACTTCGTTCAACGCAACTTCCTCACTCGCGAGGTGGTGACGGGAAAACTGACGGGAATGCGTCTCGGTGAGCGTGCAGCCGGCTGGCTCGCAGGACCCGAGAACAGCCGGCGTGTTGCACTCGCTGTTGTGCATGGCATGGCAGGGGCCGCGAACATCATGCGTGATGAGGATGTCCAGGCGCTGATCGATCGTGGCATCGTGGCGCGCTTGCGCCGTTTGGAGGCCGCCCCCCTCGCGGCGCGCGTATTTCACCTTCTAACCGTCGACGGTCGCCATCACACATTACTCGACGATGCGCTTCACCTGGCTGCGCGGTTTCTCGTAGAGAACGAAAATGTGATCCGTGACAGGATCAGGGAGGAAAGTCCGTGGTGGGTGCCTGGTGCCGTGGAGGATCGGCTGGGTGACAGGATACTGGCGGGGGTGGAAAGAACCCTCGTCGCGGTTGCAGGCGATCCTGAACATCCCCTGCGCAAACGCTATGACGAGGCGGTGGAGCGCTTCGTGGTCAAGCTCAGGGAGAACCCTGAAACCATTGCGCGTGCGGAGCAGATCAAGCTTGAACTGCTGGATCACCCGGGTGTTGCGGAATTCACCAGTGAGGTTTGGACCGATGTGAAAGAACGCATTGCCGGCTATGCGGACCGGCTTGCCGGTGATTCGGGACAGCAACCGGACCACATAGAGGAATGGCTGAGCGCACTCGGTCGCAAGGTGGCCGAGGATCCGGTATTGACCACCAAGGTGAACGGCTGGATCGTGGAACTCGTTACCTACTCTGTAGAGCAGGCCAAGGAGGAAATAGCGGGCCTGATAGCTGCGACTGTGGCTTCCTGGGACGCCAATGCAACCTCCCGGAAGATTGAGTTGCAGATCGGGCGTGACCTACAGTTCATTCGTATCAACGGCACGCTCGTGGGTGGTCTTGTCGGGGTCGTGCTGCATTCGATTGGCATGTTGCTTTGACTGTGATCGGACAGGCCGTGCGTCAGCCACATGGGTATCCACCGGACGGGCATCCGCCGGATGACCATCGGTGTGGGGAAGCAGTGCCATCTGCAGCACTTCGTCCATGGTGCCGGCGAAGGTGAAGGCCATCCTCTGACGTACTTCCTGCGGCACGTCCCGAACGTCCTTCTCATTTCCTTTGGGAAGGATGACCTCGCGGAGCCCAGCCCGGTATGCAGCAAGAACCTTTTCCTTCACGCCACCGATCTCAAGCACCTTACCTCGCAGCGTGACTTCGCCGGTGAGTGCTAGATCGCGTCGCACGGGTCGCCGGGAGAGCGCGCTGGCGAGGGCGAGCGTCACCGCAATACCTGCAGATGGTCCGTCCTTGGGAATCGATCCGGCGGGAAAGTGGAGGTGCAGATCAGTGTCCCTGAATGCCAGATCCGCAATTCCCAGGGTAGCTGCGCGCGAACGCACGAAGGAGTGAGCTGCGTCCACCGATTCGCGCATCACATCACCAAGCTGACCCGTGACCGTGAGCTTGCCCTCACCTGGCATACGGAGTGCCTCTATGGTCATCAGATCGCCTCCTGTGCTGGTCCAAGCCAGGCCGGTGACCGCACCGATTTCCGGTTCCTGTTCCGCGTCCTCAAGCGGAAATCGAGGCGCGCCAAGTATCTCTTCCACACGCGATGAGCTGATCTCCCATACGCTCTCATCGCCGTCGGCCCGCGCTCTGGCTCGCTTGCGCAGGATGGACGCCAGCGAGCGCTCGAACGTCCGTAGGCCTGCCTCGCGCGAGTATCTGCTGGAAATGAAACCCAGGACGCTCTCGGGAATGTGCAGATCGGCACCCGACAGTCCGTGATCGACAAGCAATCGTGGCAACAGGTACCGCTGGGCTATCTCCACTTTCTCCTCGATCGTATAACCGGCAATGCGGATGACCTCCAGGCGGTCGCGCAACGGCCCTGGAATGTCGAAGAGACTGTTGGCCGTACAGATGAACAGAGTGCTGGAAAGATCGAACGGCAGGTTGAGATAGTGGTCAACAAAGGAGGAATTCTGCGATGGATCCAGGACCTCGAGCATCGCCGCCGTTGGATCCCCGCCGCCTCCCGCTGCGCCCGATGACATCTTGTCAATCTCATCGATCATTATCACCGGATCACGCACTTCCACTCGTCGAAGTGCCTGAATGAGCAGACCCGGCATGGCACCCACATACGTCCGCCGGTGTCCACGGATTTCCGCTTCGTCCCGCACACCGCCCACCGATATACGATAGAAGGCACGCCCAATGCTCTTGGCAATCGCCTCGCCAAGCGAGGTCTTGCCGGTTCCGGGCGGACCAACGAAACAGAGGATCGGACCCGATGGCTCGCCGCCCCGGAGCTTTCGGACGGCCAGATATTCAATGATGCGCTCCTTTGCTTCGTCGAGCCCGTAGTGTCGCTCGCCAAGCGCCTCCTCCACCTTCGCCAGCGCGATGCCCTGGTCATTTGCGCTGTGCGTATGCCACGGCAGGGAGAGTACCCAGTCGAGATAGGTGCGCAACACCTGATACTCGCTTGATGCTGGCGAAAGCATGCGCAGTCGCTCGGTCTCGCGTCGGGCCTCGGATGCGACTTTTTCGGGAAGCCGCGCCTCTTCGATGCGGCGCAGGAGGTCCACCGACTCTCTTTCGTTGGGATCGGTCTCGCCAAGCTCCGCCTGGATTGCCCGCAACTGCTGACGAAGGTAGAACTCGCGCTGATGCTGCTCGATCTTGACCTCCGTCTGCTTCTTGACATCCTCCATCACTCTGGCGCGTGCAACTTCGCGCTCCAGACGTGACAGGATGAACCTGATGCGCTGCCCAATGTCGAGCCGCTGAAGCACCTCCTCCTTGTCCGCAATGCGCAGGTTCATGTTCGTCGCCGCAAGATCGGCAAACCGTCCCGGATCGGAGACGTTCATCTTGAGGATCTGCGGAACCTCGTTGGGTATACGGTCCACCAGTTCGACCAGAGTTTCGGCAGCAGCAATCGTGCGGGCCACCAGTTCGTCCAGGTCGGCAGCTTCGACGGGCGTCTCCTTCGCACCCTGCACCAAGGCCACCGCAAATGGCGAGACCCGCTCTATATCGTCTATGGCGATCCGCCGCAGCCCTTGCAGAGTGATCTGTATTGTGTCCCCCGGAAGATTGATGCGCTCATGCACGCGGGCAGCCACACCAACACGTCCGATGAACTTGCGTGGATCGATCACATCGTCAGAGTCCTCTGATGCGACGACAAGTGCCACCACCAGTCCGGATTCCTCGTGTGCCCTGAGCAATGCGAGGTTCTCGGGGGCTCCCATCTGAACTGCGATCGTGCCCAGCGGATATACGATTGTGGAACGCAGCGCCATCAACGGCAGTGTCGGCGGCAGCTCGGCACGAAGGATCTCTTCCTGACGTTGCCCACGAGGCATCTGTGTGGAGGAGTAGCGTGAGTGGGAACGGGACAAAGAAATCGGCAGGTGGAGTGACGAAACAGGACCAACGGTGGCCGGCAGAGCCAACCGATGAATGGGATGGATGCAATTATGCACGACGTCGGCCGGAATCAGCCAGTCCAGGCTATGCCTCCAGGCCAACAAGGCGTCATTCCGCCACGGAATGCGTAAGGGGAGGCCGATTCCCTCACCCCTTCAGCACGGAATCGACTACAGGCCGACCTCGCCTGGTGCGTCAGGACGCACGGCCTGCCGCGTAGTCGTCGTAGGCTGCTCACCGGTGGGCTTCACCCCAAGCACACAACGCCAGTTCGGTTGCAGTACACGGCCAGATGTGATTCCTGTAGCTTTCAATGATGTTTGATGAACTTACCGACAAGCTTGGCAACGTATTCGCGAAACTGCGTGGTCGCGGCGTCCTGACCGAGGCGGACATAAGAGACGGCATGCGCGAGGTGCGTCGTGTCCTGCTGGAGGCCGACGTCAATTTCGCGCTCACCCGCGAGTTCCTCGAACGGGTTGAGAAAAAGGCCATCGGGGTACTGCAGCTCAAGCAGATCCAGCCCGCCCAACAGCTCGTCAAGATCGTTCACGACGAACTCACGAGTATGCTCGGTGAGCGCCGTGAAGGGCTCAGGATGAGCTCCGTGCCACCCACCGTCATCATGATGGTCGGCCTTCAGGGGTCTGGCAAGACGACTACAGCAGGCAAGCTGTCCCGAAAACTCAAGGCCGAGAACCGAAGCACTCGCCTCGTTGCCGCCGACGTCTACCGGCCAGCTGCAATCGACCAGCTGGAGACCATCGGCAGGGCATTGGACGTGCCGGTCTATGCTGACCGCTCTACACAGGACGTTGTAAGGATCGCGAAGGCAGGTATTGATCAGGGCGTACGCAATCGTGATCGCGTGGTCATTGTCGACACTGCTGGCCGTCTGCAGATCGACGCTGAAATGATGGATGAGCTCAAACGGCTCAAGGCGGAGATCAAGCCCGACGAGATCCTTCTGGTGGCAGATGGCATGACTGGCCAGGAAGCTGTGAGGATTGCGCAGGGCTTCAATGACGCTTTGGGTATTACCGGAGTGATCCTGACCAAGCTCGACGGCGACGCACGTGGTGGTGCAGCACTGTCGATCTACGGAGTGCTCAAGAAGCCCATCAAGTACATTGGTGTTGGTGAGAAGGCCGATGCACTTGAGGAGTTTCATCCCGAGCGCATGGCAGGTCGAATACTGCAGATGGGCGACGTGGTCTCACTCGTTGAGAAGGCGCAGGAGGCATTCGACGCAGGCGAGGCAAAGAAGCTCGAGAAGAAGGTCCGTAAGGAAGGTATGGATCTGGAGGACTTCCTGTCGGCCATGCGTCAGATGCAGAAACTCGGCCCCTTCGAGAATCTCCTGAAGCTGCTGCCGGGTGTGAACCCGAAGATGCTCAAGGACGCGAAGATGGACCCGAATCGCATGAAGCATATTGAGGCGATGGTGCTCTCCATGACACCCGAGGAGCGTCGGAAGCCGGCGTTGATCAACGGCGCGCGCAGAGCACGTATTGCCAAAGGCAGCGGTCGGCCGGTGAGTGATGTGAACCGCCTTCTCGATCAATTCCGCGAGATGCAGAAGATGATGAAGAAGATGGGAGGGTCGGGCGGTAAGGGCGGGATGCCGCGTATGCCCTTCGGCGGCGGAATGTTCGGACTTCGCTGAATACCAACGAGGCCTGCAGTCAAGTGGTTATCCGCGAAGTCCCGGAGGTCGCTGATCGACGGAGCGTCATCCGTCTGCGCGAAAAACCTGATCGAGTCCGGGCCAGGCGGATAGGTTGTAGGTCACGAGTGTACGCAGATAGTGCCTGCCCTCCGCTCCATGTGTTGCCAGGACAGCCTCGGCGCCTCGTGCTACAGCGTCGGCTGCGGCGTATGGCGGCTGCAGTTCCTCCGACATAACGCCATTCTGGTGCGGGACGCCCGTTGCATCAAGAAAAGTGATCTGATACGCGGGTTCGAGGTCTACGTACAGCATCTGCAGCAGCTCGAGCTCGTCCTGGGAAGTCAGCGCGCCAACCCGCAGCATCTCCTTCGCCATGCGTTCGGCCGGCAAGGAGAGCAGGGTCGCGATGCGAAAACCGCCCCCCTTTGCCGCTATACGCTGTGCATAGACCGCCCTTGCAGGGCCGTGTCGCTCAAGTGCCTGTTGAATGAGCCAGAGACGACGTTTGGCCTCCAGCACCTTGAAGGGAGAGGGGATTCTTGCCATTGCACCAAAGTAGCTTGGCAATCTCGTGGAATCGACCGATGCCCTTGAGGTTGGCCTGAACGTCTGCGCGCTTTCCTGCTCAGGCTCCTTCACGACGCTGCCAGCCACGGGGAGCCCCGGAAAACCAAGAGTGGTGCATCCGGTACATTTCCGATAGTGCCGAAAGCTGGTCGGATGGTCGGCATGCCGGCATGAACCACGCGGCTGACCGTTGATGACAGGGACAGACTGAGAACGGGAGTCTCAAACGCATGCATGGAGAATACAAGGCGCCGGGGGGTAAACTGGTGGTGGCGGACGTCAGCATAGACGACCACCGGTTGTCCTCGGTGAGCATTTCGGGCGATTTCTTTCTCGAACCGGATTCAGCACTCGACGCCATCAACAGTTCGCTGAGAGGTATGAAGGAAGATGCGACGGTCGACGATCTGGCACGTGCCGTAAGCTCCGCGTTGGACCAGTCTGTCGTACTCTTGGGCATCTCGCCGCAGGCGGTGGGTATCGCCGTGCGAAGGGCACTTGGCAAGGCAACGCGTTGGGAAGACCACACCTTCGAGGTCATAGACGCACTGACGCTTGACGCTGCGCAGCACGTGGCACTTGATGAGGTGATCGCGGCCTCGGTCGCCGCCGGAGAGAGAGGACCCACGCTTCGGCTGTGGGACTGGAAGGACTCCGTAGTCGTGATCGGATCCTTTCAGTCAGTCAGGAACGAGATCGATCAGGATGGCGCAAGCAGGTACGGCGTGGGGATCGTGCGGCGCATCTCGGGCGGCGGAGCCATGTTCATGGAACCTGGCAACTGCATTACCTACTCGCTGGTCGTACCCGCGTCACTGGTGGAAGGCCTCAGCCTTGAGCAGTCTTACGCGTTTCTCGACGACTGGGTTCTCGGTGCCTTGGGCGACGTGGGCATCAAGGCCCGCTATGTGCCACTCAATGACATTGCTTCTGACCTCGGCAAGATTGGTGGTGCTGCGCAGAAGCGCTTCGTCTCGGGGGTTGTGCTGCATCATGTCACCATGGCCTACGACATCAATGCCTCGCGTATGCTGGAGGTGTTGCGGATCGGAAGAGAGAAGATCTCCGACAAGGGGATAGCCAGCGCCAACAAGAGGGTAGACCCAATGCGCAGCCAGACCGGGATGGCGCGACGTGACATAATGCGGTCGCTCCTCGCTCATTTCAGGCAACGCTACGCAACCCGGGCGGGTGAGTATACGAGCGTGGAGCTGGAGCGTGCTGAGGCACTGATGAAGGAAAAGTATCTTTCCCATGACTGGACTCATCGCGTGCCCTGAGAGTGGCACGGCTGATGCTGGCGCCGGAGGCACTTTGAAGCCATGGGCTGACCAGTTGCGAACGAATCCGGTCAGAGCGAGGTTCCTGATGAGTAGGTCACTTAGCCAGCCCGCTGCGTAGTGCCGGGCTCCCGCAGTGGTGCCTGCAGTCATGTCCGATTCCCGCATCGAACCCGTTACTTCAACTTCTCATGCGCCTGATCAGTTCGCGATTCCAACTGCTGGTTGCGCTCCTCACAGGTCTCCTGGCACCGGCCATTCTTCACTCACAGGAAGTTGATTTCAGGGAGATGCGCTGGCGTGACATCGGCCCCACACGTGCCGGACGTGCTCGCCCTATCACGGGGGTCCCCAGCCGGCCCAACACGTTCTACGTGGGCTACGACAACGGCGGCGTCTGGCGAACAACCGACTACGGATCGAACTGGGTGCCCATCTTTGACGATCAACCCACTGGCTCGATCGGTGCCATCGCGGTGTCGCTGTCGAATCCTGACGTGGTCTATGTGGGTACCGGGGCCGGAATCATCAGGCCCGACCTGGCAATTGGTGACGGCTTGTACAAGTCAAGTGATGGCGGCAGGTCGTGGGAGCATCTCGGGCTCCGGGAAACGCAGATGATCGCTGCCATCGCAGTAGATCCACACAATTCCGACAAACTCTTCGTGGCGGCCCTCGGCCATCCCTACGGCCCCAACCCAGAACGCGGGCTCTTCCGCTCGACGGACGGCGGTCGAACGTTCGAGAAGGTCCTTTACAAGGACGAATACACCAGCGCAAACGATGTGCTGATCGACCCTCGCAACCCGAATGTCGTCTATGCTACGCTGTGGCAGCAGCAGCAGAGCTTCATCGAAGGGCAGGCCTTCGGCGATGCGGGAGTGGGGATCTTCAAGTCTACCGATGGCGGCTCTACATGGGCCCAGCTTTCCGAAGGCCTGCCCCGCATACTGCAGGCGAACCTCTCCATCGCAGCCAGTGAACCCAATACCGTCTATGCCACTGTGGCACCCGGCGAGGGTCCTATAGGCTTCTACAAGACGACCGACGGTGGCGCCCACTGGTTCCAGCCCATACACGGGCCCAACAACGAGCGACCGGAGGCCAGGCAGGATATGCGCCCGATGGGACGTATTGGTGGCGGTGATCTGCCCACCATCACGGTCGATCCTACGAATGCCAATGTGATCTATTCGGCCTCCACTGTCATGTGGCGTACCGAGGACGGAGGTCTTACGTGGAGTGCGGTGCGTGGCTCACCCGGAGGCGATGATTATCAGCGCATCTGGATCAATCCCAATGATCCCAGCATAATTGCGAGTGCCGTTGATCAGGGCGCGGTTGTAACTGCCAATCGTGGACTGTCCTGGAGTAACTGGTACAACCAGAAAACTGCGGCTATGTATCACGTGACCACCGACAATGCATTCCCCTATCGGGTTTGCTCTGGTCAGCAGGATGCCGGATCAGCATGCGTGAAGAGTCGCTCCGATGATGGCCGTATCACCTTCCACGACTGGCATCCGGTCAATATCCAGGAATACGGGATTGCCGCACCCGACCCCAGGGACCCCGACATCGTGTTCGGGAGTCAGCGTTCAGGTGTTTCGCGATACGACCGCCGGACCGCTCAGACCACCCAGGTTGGCCCGGACGTGTCGCAGCGGCTGCCCGATGGCGGGGTAACCAACCGCAATGTGCGCACAATGCCGCTTCATTTTTCACCGGTTGATAATCAAACGCTCTACTACGCGCAGAACGTTGTATATCGCAGTACTGACAAGGCGCATAGCTGGACGCGAATTTCACCGGACCTGACACGCCAGACATGGGAGGTGCCGACCAGCGCGGGCAAGTACGCCAGCGGTGTACGCCCCGGACCGATGGGTTCAATCACGGCACTTTCCCCGTCGCCACGTTCGCTCTCCGTAATCTGGGTTGGTACCGATGACGGTAATATCCAGACTACGAGTGATGCTGGACGCACATGGCGCAACGTGACCCCGCCGTCCATCAAGCCATGGACCCGCATCTACAACATAGAAGCGGGCCATTTCGACAATCAGACTGCCTACGCTGCGGCCAACACACTCAGGCTCGACGATATCAATCCTCATTTCTTCCGTACCCACGACGGCGGCAGGACGTGGACGGAGATCAACACAGGTATCGCTGGCGGTGCAGCAGCCAATTCGATTCGGGAGGACCCCAGACAGCCGGGGCTTCTCTACGCCGCGACAGATCTGCAGGTATGGGTGTCTTTCGACGACGGCGATCACTGGCAGTCGCTGAAGAATGGCATGCCTTCCATCTCCGTTCGTGATCTGCAGGTGAAGGACGATTCCACCTGTCATTGTGCGGATCTCGTAGCCGGCACGCATGGGCGCGGTTTCTGGATCCTTGACGATGTTACGCCGCTCAGGCAGGCTGCTGCGGCACGTGCAGCCCTGAGCAAGGGCGATGCATATCTCTTCCGACCGGTGACCGCCGTTCGTGTTCGGTTCGCCACCAACGATCCCACACCCTGGGCCCCCGAGCTTCCAGCGGGTGAGAACCCGCCACCTGGCGCGATTCTCGACTACTACCTGCCTGCTGATGCGGACGGGCCGGTCACACTCGACATCATAAGTGCAGCGGGCAAGGTGGTACGCACCTACTCGAGTACCGAGCCCGTATTCGATCCCGACCCGGGCAAGGACATGGCGGCATACGACCAGGTCTGCCGCAAGAGCCCGACCTCTGCGTACTGCGGACTCCCCCTGTACTGGCCTGCTCCTCAGTTCATCATTTCCACGCGGGCTGGCATGCACCGCTTCAGTTGGGATCTGCGGATGAACCCAGTCTCACCGCAGGACCTTATTCCTGCAGGTGACGAGGAGGCCACAGGAGCGGTGCCGGGACGCACCTACCCCAACTACAACGTACCGTGGGCACCACCCGGCAAGTACGTGGTACGACTCACGACGAATGGGAAACGTTATGAGCAGCCGCTCACCCTTGTGCTGGACCCGCGGGTCCGCATCACGGCAGCCGCACTCGCTCAACTCAACTCTCTCAGTATGGAGATGTACGACGCCGCAGTGGCAGCTCATCAGGCGTTTCTGGAAGCGCAGAAGATCGGTACGGAAATCAGCGGACGTACCGGTGCCGCCGCGGAAGAGGTAAAGGCTGCGATTGAAGAGCTCGCGCCAAGCGCTCTCACCAGGACCCGCCCAGGTGGCTTCCGGCGCCGTGGGTCGGCAACTGCAGTACCGACTCTCGAGGCGGTGAGCAATGCGCTGCAGGCGGCAGCCATGGCCATGCAGGGTGCCGAGGTTGCACCTACTGCGGCACAGATTGCGGCATGTGCCGCTGCTCGTACGCAATATCAGACCACCCTGGCGCGGTGGCGACTGGTGCGGACGCAGGCATTGGCGCTGCGGTGATTCACTGACGTTGCCTGAATAGGCTGTCATGAGTCCGACGGGCTCCCGGGTATTGCATTGGCGATATCCAGGAGCCCTTTGCCGTTGCCCTGTCAGGGAGTGGACCGACGGATGGTCATCAAGTCATCGCCGTGGCCCAGCGGGTGCAGCGAATCACCACCTCAGAAGAAGTACTTTCTGAAACCACGCGCATCACGTCGACGCATACGCCAGAAAACCAACAAGCCCGTAATTGTGAGCAACGCAAGCGAGAGCCCCCAGAGCATCGCTACCACCAGTCCGCCGTCACCGAACGCTTCACCTGAGTGCAGCCGATAGAGGAACGGTTTGTCAGCATAGGCATCTTCAGAGACAAGTGCACCGTTCGTGAGGCTGACCACGAACCGGCGATCTTCACCTCCCATAGGCTTGCCGGTGAAGATCTCGACCGTTTGGACGTCTCCCTTGAACTGCACGATGATCTTGTCCACCGGTGCTCCGCTCTTGCGCTTGTCAACGGTGGAGAACGCCCGGGCAATGCCGTCGGCCCATTCGGCTTGCGACGAACCGGTCGTGACCGGACTCACGAGCTCACGGTTCCGCTCCCGCAGGGCTTCCTCCTCCCCGAAGAACTCCGTGGCTGCAACGGCCATTCCCGTGATTGAGGCCCAGAGCAGAAACAAAGAAGCCGGGAAGCCGATCCAGCGGTGCCAGCGACGCCAGAATTGAGGGTTGATCATCAGATCGACCAAGAGTGGATGGATGGGCCACCTGATGTTCAGGGTGGGGTGGGGTGGGGTGGGGTGGGATGGGGAGGGCACAAACTGTATTGATTGCCGCGTTTGGACAAGACGGATGCGACACGTTGTCACGAACATCCTGCGATAGCTGTTGTCCGCTGTCTGGCAGCCCGACGGCCTGCCGCTTACACGATTGCCGTAACCGCGACGACAAGATGCGATATGTCAGCGAAACACTTGTCAATCGGGTAACTTGCCTGACGGCATGATCCGTGAGCTTGTGCCTCACATGTCCTGTTTCCCCCAACCCGGTTTCTGACATGTTGCGCCATCCCGCCCTGGCTTCCCTGTCCACGTGTATTGTGCTTGCTCCGCTCCTGGCCGGAGCACAGGCGTCTGCCTCCTTCTTGTCACCACCTGCTGGCCGAGCCTCCGCAGTCATTTCCGAAACTCCGGCGTCAAGCACACCGCGGATGGCTGGCGTGGACACGGCTCTGTTTCGCGGACTGGCCTACCGCCTGGTTGGGCATTCCCGTGGCGGACGCGTCACCACTGTCACGGGTGTAGCATCACGGCCGCGTACCTTCTACATGGGCGTGGCGAGTGGCGGTCTGTGGCGCACCACCGATGGCGGTGAGAGCTGGAGGCCCATCACAGACGGAAAGGTTCCCGTAGCATCGATGGGCGCCGTGATGGTTTCCGAGTCCAACCCCGATGTCATCTGGCTTGGAACCGGCTCCGACGGACTCAGGAGCAATGTGTCCACAGGTCGCGGCGTCTATCGGTCGCTCGATGACGGTGTCACTTGGGAGTTTCGTGGGCTATACAACGCGGGACAGATCGGCCAGTTGCGGATCCATCCCACCAACCCCGAGATCGTGTGGGTGGCTGCGGGCGGTGACGCGTTCAAGCCCAATACCGAGCGTGGCATCTTCAAGACCACCGATGGTGGCCGGACATGGAAGAAGACGCTCTACCTCAGTGACAGCACGGGCGCCATGGATGTGGAGATCCAACCCGGTGCTCCGAACGTAGTGTACGCCTGGATGAGCCACATAGAGCGCAAACCATGGACAATCATCTCGGGCTCGCGTGAGGGCGGTTTTTTCAAGAGCACGGATGGTGGTGAGACATGGCGGCAGATCAGCAATGGCTTGCCCAGCCAGATCATTGGCAAGGGCAATCTCGCAGTGACGGCTGCCAATCCGCGCCGGATCTATGCGCTCGTGGAAGCCTCGCCCGGTGGCGGACTTTACCGCAGTGATGATGCTGGTGAGAGCTGGCAACTGGTCAACAGCACACCTGGCCTCATCACTCGGCCGTTCTATTACACCAGTATAGGCGCCGATCCTGCCAACGCCGATGTGGTGTACGCCGGCGCAGAGACCTTCTACAAGAGCACCGATGGAGGCAAGACTGTCGTTCCGTTTCCCACACCCCACGGCGACAACCACGATATTTGGGTGAATCCCAACGATGGCAACATCATGGTTCAGGCCAACGATGGCGGTGCCAATGTCTCGTATGATGGTGGCAGGACGTGGAGCTCGCAGGATGTGCAGCCTACGGCGGAGTTCTACGGCGTGTGGCTCGACAATGCGTTTCCGTACAACCTGTACATGGCGCAGCAGGACAACAACACGTATATCGTCCCCAGCCTCAACGATCCGTTCAACATTGCCGGGATCCGGGTTGGGCCAGGATGCGAAACCGGTCCGATCATCCCGCATCCTGGCGATCCGAACATCATCCACGGTAACTGCAAAGGGCAGTATTCGGTAATGAATGTTGCGGCCGGCATCACCAAGAATTACTGGGTGGGTGGTCAGTCACTTTACGGCAATGACGGTGGCGATCTTATCTACCGGATGCAGCGCACGACACCAATGGCCACGTCACCGCACGATCCAAGCGTGGTGTATTACGGATCGCAGTATCTACACCGCACGAGGAACAATGGCGCAACATGGGAGAAGATATCGCCTGATCTGACGGCCTTTCCGGAATGCTGCCAGGGCGGGAGCGGGACTCCGATCACGCGCGATGTCACGGGCGAAGAGTTCTACAGCACGCTCTATGCAATTGCCGAATCACCGCTGGAGAAGGGGGTAATCTGGACCGGTTCAAACGATGGCCCTTTCTCTGTCACGCGGGATGACGGCAAGACGTGGACCCGCATAACTCCGAAGGATCTGCCGGAGGGTGGTCGGGTGGCGTGGATCGATCCGTCGCCGCACCGCAGAGGTTCCGCATACTATGCCACCTACCGTTACCTCCTCGGAGACTTTCAGCCGTATATCTATCGTACCGACGATTACGGGAAGACGTGGAAGCGTCTCACAGATGGTACAAACGGCATTCCCTCCGACGTACCCACTCGTGTTGTGCGTGAGGACCCTGTACGCGAGGGCCTTCTCTACGCCGGAACCGAATTTGGCCTGTACATCTCGTTCGACAATGGAGAGAACTGGCAGCAGTTCAATCTCAACATGCCCATCGTTCCCATCAACGACATTCGCATTCATCGCGGCGATCTGGTTATCGCCACACAGGGGCGAGCTGCCTGGATTCTCGACAATATCGCACCTCTTCAGCAGGTCGGACCCGCCACGGCGTCAGTTCCGCTCACCGTGTTCAAGCCTCGTGATGGATATCGTACCAACGTCGGCGAGTCATTCCTCGGGCCCACTGTTGACTACTACCTGTCGTCGGAGCCGACGGACACGGTCCGTATAGCCATTCTTGATTCGACGGGTACGGTGGTCAATAGCTACAAGAGTGGTGTGGTGCCACCCAGGCGTGCCGAGCGTCGCCCAGGCTTGGGCGAGAGCGAGACTCCAAGAGGTCCGTACGCTCGCCCAGCCATGGCAACCGGACCAGCTCTCAACCTCGTGACCCGCAATTCCGGTATGAATCGGTTTGTGTGGAACCTGCAGCACAGCAATGGCCTGGGCGCACCTCCGGGACGGTACAGCGCGCGGGTATCCGTTGGCTCACAGACACAGACTGTTCCTCTGCGTGTACGGATTGATCCCCGGCTTGCTGCGGATGGCACAACCGAAGCTGATCTCCAGCTTCAGTTCGTGCACAACGTGCGCATGCGTTCCATGGTGCAGGAAGTGAATGCAGTGGCGGCACGCATCAGAGCGGCCCAGACGCGTCTTGGGAATGCCACGGGGCCAGCAGCCGATACGCTCGAGAGAGTCACGAAGGTGGCTGAGATCGTGAACACTCAGCCGATCCGGTACGGCAAGCCGGGACTTCAGGAGCACATCACGTATCTGTCGAGGATGACAACGGGCGTGGACCAGAAGGTCGGTCGAGATGCCTTTGAACGTTACGACGTGCTGCGCAGAGACTTGGACGAGGTTCGCAAACAGCTGGATGCGGCACTGGGTCCCGAGATACGCCCCTGAGAACGAAACCGGGGCCGTCCGTCGGAGATTGGCGGAACCGCCCCGGCCAGCTTAAGGTTCTGATCGGAAGGAACCTGGCTGGTCACTTCCATACGCCGTACTCAACCCTGACCTGTTCCCATGACACCGATCCGCTTGTTGCCGCGCCTTGCCGGAATGCTGGCCTTACTTTCATTGCTGTCATTGCCGCTGGCAGCATGCAGTGGCACCGATGATGCGGCTTCAGAAGGTGAGCAGCCTGCCGAAGCGCAATCAGCTCAGCCGGTGGCCTCCCCTCGGGATTCGCTTGCCGTGGACATTGCGGGAGCCG
Organism: uncultured Gemmatimonas sp.; assembly: GCA_964431565.1. Taxonomy (GTDB): domain Bacteria; phylum Gemmatimonadota; class Gemmatimonadetes; order Gemmatimonadales; family Gemmatimonadaceae; genus Gemmatimonas. The sequence continues at coordinate 2,740 of CAYSKN010000017.1, read as the reverse complement.
CCATCGCTGTGAACTACGGCCGACCGTCCAAGCGGGGTCGCGAGATCTTCAATGGTCTATCTGACATGAAGTGGGGGATGGTATGGCGGACCGGTGCCAACGAGGCAACCCAATTCACAACGAGTAAGACTCTGTCATTCGGTGACAAGACAGTACCCGCCGGCGCCTACACGCTGTTCACTCAGCTTCAGGAGGACCTTCATTGGGAGCTGGTAGTGAGCAAGCAGACGGGGCAGTGGGGCACGGAATACGACCCCGCACAGGACCTCGTGCGCATCCCGATGACAGTCACCAATGGCAACCCGGTTGTCGAAAAGATGGAAATCCAGGTCAATCCGGTCGGCGCTGGTGGCGAGATTGTGGTGATGTGGGATACCTACAAGGCGGTTGCTTCCTTCACCGTGCAGTAGGTCGTCTGCGTATGTGATCGCTCATCGATCGCGGATGATGCGGGGCGGTGCTACAGACATCGCCCCGCTTTCATTTGTTGCTGCAGTTGCGGGAGGCCGATGCGTTCCATTTTGTGGCCACCCAGACTCAGTAACCGCGTGCGCCGGCATCACGGTCACGTAGATCGGGTACTCCAATCCGATTGCCGGTGTGAGGATCGATTGCTATTGAGTGCGCTGCTCCTTGTCGACCACCGGTACGAACCGTGTGGCCCATAGCACGAAGCGCATCCAGAGCGTCGGCGGCAAACCCGTCGCGTTCCACCGTAACCACATCAGGCAGCCACTGATGATGGAGTCGTGGAGCGTCCACTGCAGCCTGTATGGGCATGCCGAACACCGTAAGGTTGAGCAAGACCTCAAGTACAGTATTAATGATAGTCCGTCCTCCGGGACTCCCCACTACAGCTACCAGCCTGCCATTCCTGGCAACAATAGTGGGCGCCATGCTCGACAGCATGCGTTTGCCAGGCTCGGCTAGGTTGGGTGAGGTACCTATCAGACCCGTGGAATCGGTAAGGCCGGGCTTGCCGTTGAAATCTCCCATTTCGTTGTTGAGCAGGAAGCCGGCTCCGTCAACGACTGCCCCGAGTCCATAACCGGCCTCCAGCGTGTAGGTCACGGCTACCGCCATACCTTCGCTGTCGACGACAGAGTAATGGGTGGTCTCGTTGCTCTCGTAGCCCTGCATGATGTCAGCCGGTGATGACTGTGATGCACGAGTGGTACTTATCGTGCGCCTCAGCTCAGAGGCGTAATCCTTGCTTGTGAGGCGCTCTACCGGTGGTTGACCGAAATCAGGGTCGCCAATGTGAATAGCGCGGTCGCGGAAGGCGCGTCGCATGCTTTCCACCAGTGAGTGCAGGTACTGTGGCGAATCGTGCCCCATTGCGCTGAGATCCATTCCCTCGAGTATGTTCAGCATCTCGATCAGTGCCACGCCGCCGGAACTTGGCGGAGGCATCGAGATAATCTCGTAGTCGTGAAAAGTCCCGCGTACGGGATCGCGCTCAATGGGCCGATAGGCGTCAAGATCAGCTTGGGTGATGAGGCCGCCGGTCATGGCCATCTTGGCGACGATGAGCGCTGCCGTTTCGCCCTTGTAGAATCCATCGCGTCCTTGATCACGAATGCGTCCGAGGGTCCGGCCAAGGTCGTCAAGCACGAGTCTGACACCGGCCAGATAGGGTTCCCCGTTCTTGTAGTACGCAAGCAACGCTGCGGAGTCAGCTGCCAGCTTGTTCCGTGCACCGGCGAGCGACGCTGCGAGCCCGGCGGGAATTATGAAACCGGTATCGGCAAGTGCGGCGGACGGTGAAACCAATGTATGCCAGGGCGCCTTGCCATACTTGGCATGTGCGAGCGCAAAGCCCGCCACGGTACCAGGCACCCCGACGCTCCTGACCGAGTTGTGATGTATCCGGGCGGAGTAGTCACCCGCCGAGTCGGTGAACATGGCTGACGTGGCCAGCGCCGGTGCCTTCTCCCGGAAGTCAACCGCCGTAGCGCGACCATCGGGGAATCTTATTACCATGAAGCCACCTCCGCCGATATTCCCAGCGGTCGGATGGGTGACCGCGAGCGCAAAGCCAGCTGCTATGGCCGCATCCACGGCATTGCCACCTGCCGCCAGCACATCACGGCCTATCTCGCTCGCCGTCGTGCTGGCCGAGACAACCATTCCGTGGGGAGCCTCGCTCACCGACGGCGGGCTCTGGTGTCGGGTCCATGACCATGCCACGAACGGGAGCGTCAGAAAGGCTGGTGCTGCAAGGCGGAAGAAGTCGTGTCGTTTCATGCCGAGGTGGGATGAGGCCATGGGTGAGAGCGTGATGGTTGGCCGCGGGAGCAGACTGGCAACACGGCAGGCTGACCGTGGGCGCCTGCGCTGAGCAATACTGCATTATCTGTCTGCGCCGCGCGACCATCGCTGATATGGCGGGCAGTTCAATAGCAGCTTCCGGCAACGACCGGGCGCTGCGCCGGGGAGTCACAGGTTGTCTCAGTGACCCGGTCTGACTAGTGTTCAGGGTTCCCTGAATCGGACGATCGAACAGGGGCCCGGGTGCGAGCCGGACTTACCTGCCTCGCGAGGAGCCCGGTCGTGAGGCCTCGTTTCCCGGTGTGTGGTTCTTAACCGGCGTACCGAGAACGTTTCACGATGTGATCCGGTATGATTCCGGCCGATCGCTCGGCCCGACAGAAGGTTGTCGGCTAGACTGAGCATCGCCGGGTTTGCCGAACGATCCACCAAACGTCGCAACCCTGGAGCAACAGATGGCCGTCAAGAT
>CAYSKN010000016.1:0-23035 GCA_964431565.1 uncultured Gemmatimonas sp. | reverse complement strand
GCAGCGGCCAGAAGGCGATGGTGGCTCCGGCGGGTACCTGAAGTGCACGTGTGGCTCCTGTTCGGGGATCCACCAGATCGATACCGGTCTGCGTACCCGTGGTCAGGCTGCGTGCCCGATTGGCACGGATGTCCACCTGCAGGCCGCCAAGCCACAAGTGCGGCGCGCCGTAAGCGCTGATATCGCCCCGGTCGGGCCCGGTGGTACGCAGGAACCACCGGAGATCCGGACTCTGGTTCTCGAAGGCGATGTTCACGCGTGGGGCCAGCACCATGCGTTCTAGATTCGCTGGCGGCTTCACGTAGGATTCTGTTCGCAGGATCCGCTGTGGATCCCAGTCACTGCCGTTCGAGGCGGATGAGGCCTGTGGCGCAGCTGGCTGTTGCGCGGCCGGTGCCCAAAACGGGGCTGCCGTCAGCAGCACCGACAAGAGGGTCAGCCGTGAGAGGGAAGGTATGGACATGCAGAACTCCGTTACGGACGGATTGAAATCGGTCACCAATGATACGTCTGGGTCAGCGAAGTTGTTCGCCATGTTGCCAGACCTGCGGGATTGTCTGCAGGTGTACGGCTGAGGTGCTGCTACCAGTCGGTGGGCCTGTAGTCCTTGAGGAACTTGCCCCACACATGATTGCCGGTGTTGAACCCGTCGATGATGGGGTCCACGATCCGCGCAGCGCCGTCCACTATGTCCAGCGGCGGGTGGAACCGGTGCTCCTCGACTTTGCGGGCGGCGATGTGCGTGGGATCCTCGTCTGTCACCCACCCCGTATCAACGGCGTTCATGTGAATCCCGTCATTCACGTAGTCGGCCGCTGCGGTGCGAGTCATCATGTTCAGCGCGGCCTTGGCCATGTTTGTGTGTGGATGGCGCGTGGTCTTGAACTTGCGGTAAAACTGCCCCTCTACCGCACTCACGTTGACGATATGTTTCGCGCGCCCGGGCGTGCGCAGCATGAGTGGCTTGAGACGCGCATTCAGCAGAAATGGTGCTATGGCATTGACGAGCTGCACCTCCAGCAGTTCAACACTGGGCACTTCGTGCATGAGCAGGCGCCACGAGTTGCGATCGCGCAGATCCACCTGCTGCAGATCCTGATCCAGCCGCCCCTCGGGAAAGAGATATGCCTGGTCTGCGCGTTCTTCAGCCAGCAGCGCCACCTGCGACAGCTCGGCTGCGTGCATCATGCCCGCCACCTGGGCCAGGGCACGTGGAAGCACGTCTGGTGTGGCAGTCGTCGCTTCAGGCGATACTCCGGCATCGGGGAGCAGATGGCAGCCTCGTATACCTTCGTACGCGCCGAGCAGCCTGCGCACCTGTTCTGACATACCGTTTATTGCTGCCCGTTCGATGTCCATCATGTGTCTGTAGAAGTCCGGCGGCCGCCGCACGGTCTGGCACGCGTTGTTCACGATGAAGTCAAGACGGTCGTGCGTTGCCATGAGGTGAAGACAGAACGCCTCCACACTCGGCGTGTGGCGCAGATCGAGCCCGAAGATCTCGAGGCGATGACTCCACTGTGCGAAGTCGGTCTCGTTGGCGTACCGCTGTGCAGCGTCGCGGGGGAACCTGGTTGTCACGACCAGATGCGCGCCGGAACGCAGCAGTTTGATGCCGGCCTGATAGCCGATCTTGACGCGTCCACCCGTCAACAGCGCCACACGCCCGGCGAGATCTGCAAGCTCGGCACGCTTGCGATAGTTGTATGCGGCGCACGCAGCGCATAGCTGATCGTAGAAGTGGTGCACGATCCCGTAGCGTTGCTTGCACACGTAGCAGTGCTGTTCCTCCACCGCTTCGCGGAAATCGTCCGCATCAACAGTTTCCTGCACATCGCCAGCTGGTGGCTGGTAATTGGGCGTGGTAAAGACGGTCTGTCGACGCAGCTGACGTATACCGGTCTGCTCAAGCCGATCTTCAGCCTGGCGGATCTGCTCGGTTCGCCGGGCCTTCCTTTGCCTCTTTGTGGCCTTGACCATCTGCCTGCGCACTATCGCATCCGGGCGTGATACCTCACCGGCCGCCCGGAGCAGTCGACGTCGTGCTTCCTGCGGGATATCCAGCAGGCCAGCACGATCGCCGGCAAGCTGTTCCAACAGTTCGGTGGCGACCGCTACCCGCGCTGCTGTGACACTGGCGGCGATGCCGGAGCCTGACTCGTGTTCAGCCATAACCTTGAAATATAGCCAGCCATCAGCAGGTGTCAGACCCGTTGATCACTCCTCGTGAAAATCCAGCCTCCGATTGATGGGCAGCCGCCAGTAGTACCATTCCGTCTCTGACGACCAGCCCTCTGTCATCGCGTTTTCCTCGCCCCAGAGACAGTGACCCGTTTCGTGGGTAGCACGCCGGAACCGGGCATCCAGGTGGTGCAGCCTGGCTGATTGTTCTCCCGTCAGTGATTGCTCGTCGAGGCTGCGTCTCAGGTCGAGATCGTTGAGATAGTCATCGAACGTGAACCGATAGCCGCGCTCAATCTCGCCAACCGTGCGTGCCCACCTGGCCAGACGCCCAGCCGCTGACGAGCGCGAGTTCACTGTGGGTGCCTGGCAAGCTGGCGATGGAAATAACGCTCGCCATCGGTTGGTTTGAAGAACGTCCGGATCGTTCCGTCCGCATCGAATGCCAGAAATGCTCCGGTGCTGCGCTGATAGCGCGAAATCACTCCGTCCGCATCGCGGACAGCCTCAATGACGTCTTCACCAACGGGAGCGTCCCGTACGGCAACGGCCAGCGCGAGATAGTCCGCGGCCGATCGAGCTCGGAACTCGGCGCCATGCTTGCTGAAATGCTCCTTGAGTTGGCTGTGCGATCGGAAGCCACGTACCTGTTGGTCAGCACCAGGGCTTCCGGAGGAGGCGACAGGACCTCCTCTCGCGGCCTGGGCCGGTGCCGGTAAAGCTGGTGGCGCTTCAGGCTGCTGCATTGCCACACCAGCCGAACCGGCCGGCATCTCCTCAGCGGAGCGGAAGCCGGAAGTGAAGCGTCCCCACGCGAGCGCCGCAGCGAGGCCGATGATGACCAGGACATATCTGGGAATCCGGGTTTGCATTGGCTCACATTACCACCTGCATGTTTGCATCACAATCGCCCGGACGGGCTGGCATGGCTCATATTCCCAACATGAGCATAGTCAGCGAATTCCTCCATCTCCTCAATCTGGAGAAACTGGAAGTCAACATCTATCGCGGCCGGAACCGCGATCTGGGTATCGGACACGTTTTTGGCGGACAGGTGTTCGCACAGGCGCTCGTGGCGGCGCGGCGTACCGTCACGGAGGTCCGCGAAGCGCATTCGGTGCATGGGTACTTTCTCCGCAGGGGTGATCTCGAGGCTCCGATAGTGTTCTTCGTCGACCGACCGCGGGATGGCGGATCGTTCACGAGTCGAAGAGTCACCGCAATCCAGCATGGTGAGGCGATCTTCCACCTGTCGGCATCATTTCAGGTGAGTGAGCCCGGACTGGATCATCAGTCGTCGAAGCCAGAAGTGCCTGCACCCGAGGATCTGCCCGACGAGCTCGAGCAGATCCGTGCCAGGCTCGATGTTTTCCCAGCAGAACTGCATGCGGTGCTGACGCAGCAGCGGCCGTTCGAGATCCGTACGGATTCACCTCACCTCCCCGGCCAGCAAGGCGCACGTGAACCAACTCGTTTCGTATGGTTTCGCGTGGTGGAGAGACTTCCGGATGAACCGATCCTGCATCAGGCCGCTCTGGCCTATGTCTCGGACTACGGTTTCCTGCCGACGGCGCTCGCTCCGCACGGCGTGAGCTATCGCGATCCGGGCCTGTTCATTGCCTCGCTGGATCACACCGTCTGGATGCACAGACCATTCAGAGCTGATGAATGGCTGCTCTACCTCATGGACAGCCCCACCGCCGCAAACGCAAGAGGCTTCGTGCGTGGACAGATCTTCAACCGCAGTGGAGTGCTTGTGGCCTCGACGGCCCAGGAAGGACTACTCCGCAGACGGTGAGGCGGCATGACATTGCTTTCAACCAGGCTGGGGCGCACTGCCTGCCAGCGCCAGTTCTATGGCGGCCCTGGCTCCGGCGAGTGCTCCGTGGATGTTGCCTGCAGTTTTCCAGACCACACGCCCCGTTGCATCAATGAGGAATGTCTCAGGCACTCCCACTACGCTGTAGCGCTGCTGCACCAGGCCAGCCGGATCGTGTCCGATAGATATCGCAAGTCTTTCTCGTGCGGCGAATCGGACCAGGCGTTCCGTTTCACCCTGGTCCACACTCACGGCAACCGCTCGAAGCCCCCGGGTCCCATACCGGGCGCTCAGAGAATCGAGATCCGCCATCTCCTCGAGGCAGGAGGTGCACCATGTTGCCCAGACGTTGAGCAGCGTTACCTGTCCCGGTTCCGCCACCTCGAGTGAATCACCCAGGGCGATACCTGACACGATACGGACACCATACGCAGGAGCCCGATCACCCGCCCGGAGTGGACGAAACGCCTCGTCAGCCGCACGCGCTCCCGTGCTCTTCGATCCTCCAAGCCGCGCTTTGCGCATCATCACCTGCATGTTTCCAACACTGGGTAGTGGCATTACGGATGACGGGTTCTTCATATCCGGACGCGCTGGTGCGCTTGCAGCCGACTCCTGCGACTGTTCGGACCATGCCAGCGTGAGTGTGCTGGCGTCGGAGTTTACTGTCAGGACTGGGAAGGTGGCCGAACGGCCGGCCTCACTCACAAGAGTGGCAGGTCCGAAGCTAGCACCACCGTCTGCGGAGACCCGCAGCGTAACCTGTGGTACCCGCCTGGTGCCGTCATCCCACACGGCAAGGACGGTGGGCTGGGTGGAGCTTCCTCCCACTGCAAGCTGCACGTGAGCCGGCTGCGACGCATCGGCCACGCCAAGCGCGGTGGCAGGTGCAAAGGATGTACCGCGATCGCTGGACTGCGTGTAGTACACGCCGGCCGCGCCCGGCTTGCCAGTCCACCATGCCACATGCAGCCGGTTGGCGCCATCCACGGCTAGCGACGGGCCCGCATGGGGACACCCGTCAAAGACCCAGTTGTCAGGGTGGACGCGAACCGGCGTGTCCCACGTCATGCCATGATCTGTGCTCCGCGCCACGACGATATCGCGAATTGCCCCCGGGGCACCATCAGCATGCATGTGCTCGCGAGTCGGGCTGTCGGCTGAGGACCCCGGAGCAGCGGTGGTGTCTGCTGCAGTCAACGCGATGGCGGCAGTGTCCGTGATCACTGCACGCCACGCAAGATAGACCGTGCCATCCCTGTCTGCGACAATTGCGGTTCGGCAGCAGGGGCAGGCTTCGCTGAGGGGCGAGTCTCGATGGACGACACGCACATTGGGAGCCCATGTGGCACCGCCGTCCCGGGAGTGAGTCATGTATACCGCCGACTTGCCGGCCCGTCCGTCCAGCCAGCCGACGTAGAACGAACCATCAGGCGCAGCATGTAGCGCATGGAAATTGTGCGAACCAAAATCGCCGCCGTTTTCCAATCCGCTGGTGGTGTCGTCGGTGACCGTTACGGGTCTGCTCCATGTGGACCCTCCATCGTCCGACCGCACGAAGCGGAGCGCGCTGGCAGGAAAACGACGCCCGGGTATCACCCTCCCGACCACGTAGCGCGCACCTAGCGTGAGCGAGCCATCGGGATGAGCAGCCCAGGCCAGTTTGGGTGGTGCCTCGCCGTGAGGTTCTATGGGGCCTAGCGGATCGGAGAGTTCGCGAACGGTGGTGCTGGTGTCGCCCTCGCGGGCCACCATCACATGCAGCCGCCCATCGGCGCCACCACCGGGGGCAGATACCCAGGCGGTGGCATGCCGGCCATCAGGGGTAAGCGCCAGTATGGGCGCTGCCCCCACCTGCGTAACGGCAGACACGACATGCGCACTGTCGAACACCAACTCCGTGCCGACTGTGGCAGTTCGATCGTTGTCAGGCCTGTCACCAGCACATGCGACTGCGATCCCGATGACTGGCGTCAGTGTAAGTGTCAGACGGCCCATGTCAGCGCCCTCCGATGCTCAGCGTGAGCCCTGCATTGAACGTGCGACCAGCGCCGGGGAAGTAGAACCGTCCGTTCCCGGCATTGGTGGCCAACGACGCGGCATAGCGTCTGTTCAGAAGGTTCTCGATGTTCAGAAACATCTCGGTGCGCGATGAGCCCGTGCGGGCACCACGCAGTTCAGGGAGTTTGTACGCAACTGTTGCGTGTGCCAGTCCGTATGCTGGTAACGCACTGAACGGCACCGGCTGTATGCGCGGCGGTGCTCCACTCTGCGTCACCTGAGAGAAAACCGTACCGTCCACAGTATTGGCATTGTCGACGAAAGTGCCGCCCTGCGCCTCACCCCACACGGTGAAGTTGAGCTGCTCGGTGGGACGCACGCGCAGCTCAGCAGCACCACGGTGCCGAGGCACCCCGGGGATGAACTTGCCTGCATAGTTCACGCTGACCGGGCGGCCCAGTGCGTTTATTTCGGTGCCGGTGAAGCTGGTCATGACATAGCGTGCGTAGGTGTAGGACGTAACCAGATCCATCCACGGTGTCACGAGCGTGGTGGCACTGAGTTCAATGCCAGTACGGCGCGTGCGCCCTACGTTCTCGTAAATGGTACGCGGGAACTGGACACCCGGAATTACCACGGTGCGAGAGAGGAACTCGCCGGTCACGTTGGTGCGATAGACGGCTGCATCGAGCATCACGCGATTGGCCAGGAGCGCGCGCGCACCGAGCTCGTGATTGACCAGCGATGAAGGCTTGAGGTCAGTGTTGATGCCCTTGATGGTGTCGGGGCTTGCCGTGAGCTCGCTGTTTGTTGGTACCTCGAAGCCTCGTGCCAGGCTGGCGTAAACACTCACGCCGGGTCGTACGTCGTACCTGAGGGCAAGACGCGGTGATACCTGGTCGAACGATTGCCTGACTGACATCGCCGGGACGATCCGGTTGCGGATGTCATAGGTGATCCTGTCGTATCGGGCACCGGCTGTGAGAGTTGTCTTTCCCCGTGTGATATCTGCCGAGGTATAGGTGCCAATGCCCGGGAGCACGACGTACTGGTTCGAACACTCGGTTTGTACGATGTTGCGGATCTTGTCGTTCAGGCAGGGTGTGGCGATGCCGCGCCTGCCATCGTCGTTGGTCCATTGGCGCGAATCGCCATACCAGCGGTCGGCGTCCAGACCGGTGTTGATTCGTACCGCTACCCCATTCGTCGGACCAAATCCGATAGCGTGTCGTAATCCGCCCTGCACACGGTGAGTGTTCTGGTCGACGACACGGAAGATCGGGTGCTCGATTGTGCGCGCAGTGCCGAAGGCGAAGAAATCGAGGGACCCCAATCCAGCGCCCAGCCCCTGCGACACACGTGTTCCAAAGCGCCAGCGTTCCTCACGACGGCCGTAGCCGTTGGCTACATTGAGCGGATCGGCAGCCCATGGTTCATCGCGCCAACCTGCATCGGTAAGCGACCCCGGAATCTGCATATCGAGGTTGCTATAGGAAACATCGATTCCCACGCGGGTGGCCGTGGCCGCGGCCACTGGTACCCCGGTTTGATGTCGTGTCCAGTTGAGCCTCACGTTCGCCCGTTGCAGATCGTTGCGGTTCTGGACCCGCATGCCCTTGATACCCGTGCTGCTGGTCTGCAAGTAGACATCGAACGGACCCCGTGCACCGCCGGCGGACAGTTCCACCTTGCGCATGTTCACGCTGTCGAGACCGAATCCGCCGCCGATCATGCGGAGCGACATACCCTGCATTTCGCGACCGCTGCGAGTGATGACGTTGACGACGCCGCCCGAGGCAGCACCGCCGTACATGGCACTGCCCGGTCCACGCACCACCTCAATCGAACGCGCCGATCCGAGATCGAGCTGATCCAGTCTGGTTTGTCCATCCGGCTCGGTGATCGGTACACCATCGAGCAGCAGACCCACCCCTCGCACGCCGAAGCCTCCCCGGACACCGCTGCCCCGAATCGAAAGACGGACATCGTCGCCGCCGAACAGATTGCCGGCAACTACACCGGGTACGGTGCGAAGTGCTTCGCTGAGCGAGAGGTTGCTCGTGCGACCGAGTGTATTGGTATCTATGACTGTGATCGAGACGGGCAGTATGCGCAGTTCGCGCTGATCGCGTGTGGCCGTTGTCACCACCGGGTTGAGTGTACGAGGCCCCGCAGTCGGATCCTTCGTAGTGGAATCGCGTGAACTCTGCTGGGCTTCAATGAGAGAGGCGGTCGCACTCAGCAGTGCGGCGGCAGATACAAGTGACAGGATGCGGGCAGCCAGGCGCGAAGGTGTGCGCGCTCCGGGCTGCGGCCTCGGTAGAGACGAAAGCAGCATGTGGTATTGACCGGTAATGATGGGCCAGCCGTGCTGCCGATGCATGATGGATCACACGGCAGCGACTGATGTGCGATGCGGCACGGATCACCTTGAAGGCAAGGTGGTCGCGATGCGGGCTTCAGCGATGTGAGTGGCGACCTCTGTCCGGAAAAATCACGGGCGGGTGGATCGCCTCAGGCCACAACCGGTGGTGCGGTGGGGAACGGGTGCAGGTGATCGACCCAGGACGGGAGCACACCGCGGTACACGCTGACTGGTGGAACAGCGACCAGGCGCACGACCGACTCCGGCATCCGGATATGGTTCGACGCCAGCGTCGGTACCGCGGTTACGCAACACTGACCAATGCAATGGCAGTCCTGATGTTCTCCGCTCTGCTGATCGTGGTGACCACCTTGATCAGTCCCGTCCAATGGACTGGTTGGCCTGTCGACGGGCTGGTGGCCATGTTCATGGTGCTCGTCATGTTGGCTGGCTGGCAACACGTTGTGCCGCGCAGCCTGCCGTGTTGCCGATGCAGTACCGTGGCCGGAGCACGCATGGAAGGTCCCGGCGTCACTCTGTACGAGCGATAGCCAGGCTCCCATGAACAGCGCCAGCCCGCGGACGATCGGCGTTCGTCGCATCTTAACGAAATGTTAATGGAGTCACGGAAAAAACACCACGGCCCGTCAGGCGGGACATTTCGACGTCATACACCAAGCCTGTGGAGGTGTCTCACACTGCATCGGACAGACTGCTGAAGTTGAAATCGCGCACTTTGAGCGGCGGCATTGCCAGTCCGGGTCCCCCTTCTCCACCCGCAGTCCGCACGGTCCTGCCGATGCCTTCAAGATTGTTGAGCATGAACAGGGGTGAGTCGTTGAACCGGAAGTTCTTGATTGGCCGTGCGACCACTCCATTCTCGATCAGGAACGTGCCATCTCGTGTGAGCCCTGTATACATGAGGGTTCGCTGATCGAGTGGTCGCAAATAGAACAGACGAGTTACCAGCACTCCGCGCTCCGTTCCCGCAATGAGCGACTCCAGTGTGTCGCTGCCATTGGCCATGAGCAGGCCGGATCCGCTTCCGGTGGGAGTTCTCCGTTTTTTGTCAGCCCAGAACCTGGTGTAGGCAAGCTCGTTCAGTACACCGTTCCTGATCCATGTTCGTGCGGACAGCGGCAGGCCATCGCTGTCAAATGGCGAAGAGAGAATGAGCGGATCTGATGGATCCGAATACATCGTGATGCGTTCGTCGACGATCTTCTCGCCCAGCTTCGTACCGCCAGGCCTGGAGAACGCCGAGCGTCCTTCATCGGCTGCTCGTGCCTGGAAGGCATTGCTCATCAACCCCACCAGGTTCGCGGCAGCCTCCGGCTCAAGAATGACCGTGTAGCGTCCCGGTTCGATGGCCACAGGGTTGCGCGAGCGTCTGGCCTTGTCGATTGCCCGATTCGCAACGTCCTCGAAATCGATGTGATTCCAATCGTTGTCTTCTGCCCCCGCCCATCCCGAACCGGTACCATCGGAGGTGCGGGCAGTAAGCGTATAATTGGCCGTGGTAGCACGGTGGTAGGCAAATAGCCCGGTATTGGTGCCAACAGCGTTTGCACTTGCGTTGCATAGGATGAAGCCGGCAACTGTTAGCTCGCCTCCCGAGCGGGCTGGCGCAAGGGCCGAGAGTGCAGCCTTCGCGCGGTCTTCCGCAGCTTGGTCTGCCGTACTGTCTGACCATGCATTAACCGTAGAGTATTGCTGAGACGGCAGTTCACCGAGATACTCAGGGTCTTCGGGAGCCAAGCGGGCAATGGCTTCCGATTGTTGTATCGCGCGTCGAAGGCCTTCGTCGCTCCGGTCGTTGGTTACCACGCTTGCCTTGCGTTTGCCGAAGACGCTCTGAACACGAATGGTGGTGTTGGTGGTGACACCCGAGGTCGAGAGCTGGTTGTCTGCAAAGCGCAGATTTGCCTCACGGCTGCTGCGGACGGTCACCCTGACTGCATCAGCCTGGGAGAGCCTGATGGCGCGTTCAACGAGATCCTGAGCTCCATCGCGCGAGAGCACGCCGGCGGCGGTGGTGCGCTTCGAAATGGACATTCGCTCGGGATGCGGTTTGGCCGCATCGTGAGAGCTGCCGGGATCCATGGCATCACTCATATTGTGCGTCCAGTGTTGATGATGTTGGTGTTGCGGAAACGTGCTGGTGGACAGCCATGACTGACGGCATTGGCCTGGCCAGGCTGCCCCTTGCCGTCGTTGAACGTGCCGCCAAGCATATAGCTGCTTTTTCCACCCAGCATGTCGAGCGTATTCCAGAAATCAGGTGTCCGCATCTGATATGCTGCGTCCTTCACCTGACCAACTACCCTGCCATTGCGGACCTCAAAGCAGAGCTGCGCGCCGAACTGTGCGTTATATCGCTGTTGATCAATCGAATACGAGGCACGACCAATCATCGCGATACCCTTGTCGGTGGCCGCAATGATGTCGTCCCAGCCTATGTCCCTGTCATCCGGCTGCAGCGATACATTCGGCATTCGCTGGAATGACACATCGGCCCAGCTCTGGGCATATGCACATCCGTGCGAACGTACCGCCTTGCCGGACTTCTCGTACCACTCGCGCAACCACGGGGCCTGTTCGCGCGTGGTCTGATAGTCCACGAATATCCCGTCCTTCACGATGTGGAAGTCTTCGGGTTGCACGCCATCATCGTCATAACCTATGGTAGCGAGAGCGCCGGCTTCGCTCCGGTTGCCGACGATATTCATCATCGGTGGCCCAAGCCTCAGTGAACCAAGAACCTTCCCGGGCGGGGCAATGAAGCTGGTACCGGCGTAATTGGCTTCGTAACCCATGGCGCGATCGAGTTCCGTGGAATGACCGATGGACTCGTGAATTGTTAGGAACAGCTGTGATGGATGCAGAATGAGATCATAGCGCCCGGGCTCGACCGGCTTCGCAGTGAGCTTCTCGGCTGCTTCGGCAGCCCACACCTTCGCGTTGTTCACAATGTCGGCCTCAAGCACGTACTCCCAGCCACGACCGGCCGGTTGAACCACTTCGGGGCCACGCACTGCGGTTCCAGTGCGGTCGGAAGCAACCGCAGTGCAGCTCATGGTGACCCAACTGCGCACGTAGTCCTGCGTGATCACAGAGCCTTCGGTGTTTGCGTAATTCCGTTCCTCTTTCACGAACGAGAGTCCCGAGTTCACGAACTGTACACTGGCCACTGTCAGGGCCGCAGCATTCGCACGCAGGAGAAGATCGGCCTTCTCCTCGACCTCGATGGTGAAGGGGTCTATGCTGTAGCCCGAACGCCACGTTGCGTCGGGGTATGGCTGTGTTGGAGCCAGTTCCACTTTTCGATCGCGAGCTACACGATTTGCTCTGGCTATGGCCACCGCTTCCTGAGCAGCACCGCCCACACCTGTCCTGGTGAGTTCCTGGGTGGCGGCGAAACCCCAGCACCCATCGACCAGGACACGCACACCGCACCCCATCGTATCCGTATCGACTACGTCGGTGACCTGGCGCTCGCGCGTCTGCACGCTGTTGTTCCTGTTACGTGAGATGCGCACATCCGCCCAGGACGCTCCAGCGCGTCCGGCTGCGTCCAGCGCTTCCATCATGAGTTCGCGCGTGGCCGGATCGGTTCGAAGCTTCGGGAGTGGCCGCTGGCCCAACCGTGGAGCAGCTGGAAGGCTGCTTTCCGTCACTTCGGACAAGGCAGGGAGTACCGATGGGGTGATTGCCAGACCACCCAGCATCACTGAGCCGGTGCGGAGGAAATCCCGTCTGCTTGTCATGAGGTCTGATTGGTGCGGGGAATCATGTTCGGCTGTCGGTCAGTACTCGTCGTAGAAACGCTGGATCTGGCGAGGATCCCTTGTGCGTGTCAGTGCGAGCATGAGGAGGATTCGTGCCTTCGTTGGTGTGAGGTGGAGCGCGGTCGATGATACAGGTCCCTGCATCTGGCTCGGGCCGCCTGTCGATCCGCCGGCTCCCGGTGGCTGCACGGTGCCAGGGGCTGTGCCCTGGGCACCTGTCATCTTGATTGACGGCAGTGGTGGAGCATCGCGTGTGCCGCCTCCATTTACGTTCTCACCCGACGTGAATACGGTGACCATCACCACGCCCTTCTGTCGCATTGCACGGTAGAACTCGCTCTCCTCACGGGTCATCCCGGTGGAGGCAACGACAAGCCCATCCGGCAGCGGATCGAAGTTGTGACCTGTACCGCCCGGGTAACTGAAGGTCAGTTCCACGCGTGGCAGTGAATCGATGCCGGAAAGATCGAACTCGCTCTGCGGTCCGAAGCGTCTGGCGGGTGCGAAAAAGAACTCGGGTCCGCTGCTGGCCACCACACCGAGCATGCCCATGTCACCGGTGCTGAACCCTCCGGTACGTTGATAGAACTTGCGGGCTTCCCGTGCCGAGAGAATGCGATCGTCCATCACCACCAGCACGCCTTTGTTCACTGCCCGCGGGCTTGCCGCTGTGCGCACGGCCGAGAGCAGGTTAATGGGTCCATCCGGGCTGATACCAGTTGCCGGGCGCTGAGCTCCCACAACCACCACGGGCTTGTCCGAGCGAATCGTGAGGTACAGGAAGAAAGACGTTTCCTCGAGTCTGTCGGTTCCATGTGTCACTACCACGCCTGCTATGTCCGGACGGTTCAGTACCTCATTGATTCGCCGGGACAGTTTCACCCACATGACGGGCGTGATGAATCCGCTCGCGACGTTCGAGAACTGTTCGGTCTCGATGCGCGCAAAACGGGTCAACTCAGGTACCGATGCAATGATCTGTTCAGCGGTGAGGGTACCGGCTCTGTAGCCGGCCAGTGTGCCGGGGGCGTCTTGTACTCCGGCAATGGTACCCCCGGTGGCGATGACCATTACCTTCGGTCGTTCAGAGTCACTTGGTGTGGTTGCAGACGACGCTGAACTGGGTGTGTTGCCCGTTGCAGGTGGTTGTGCCGGAAGAGAGGCGGCAATGACAAGCACCGATGCCGCAACTGCAAGTTGATGCCATGAGCGGATGGATTTCACAGGTTGCTCCGGGATACGGCTACGTTGATTGATGTCTTCATGATGATTGTTTCGGTATTCGTCGGGATCGGGTCCCGGCGAGTTCGGTTCAGCCAGGGAGCTGCTTCAGGTTTGCCTTGAAGAAGGCGAGAGTGCGGTCGAACGCATCTTCTGCACTTGGTCCGTCGAAGGTCTTGTTGGACGGATTGACAAATGCATGATCGACACCCGGATACACGTGGATCGTTATCGGCAGGCCGAGTTTCCCGATCTCTCTTTCCATGGCATGTACATGGTCAATGGGTATGCTGGCGTCTCTTGCTGCAAAGAGGCCCAAGACGGGAGCCTTGAGATGCGCGAGCTTGACCGGGTCGGTAATGGGCGCTCCGTAATAGATGACAACTGCGTTGACCGCCGATCCGGCTGCAAGGCCGGTGCGCAATGCCCAGTGGCCGCCGAAACAGTAGCCCATGCTGCCCACCGAAGAGGCACCATGGCTGCGGAGGTAATTGACCGCAGCGGCGACGTTACGCTCTCCTTTCCCGATCTCTGCCATTCCTGTCTGATAGAGCCTGGTGGCGGCGTCCACAGTTGTAGCGACATGTCCATCAAAGAGATCCACCGCGAGTACTACGTACCCTTCGCCTGCGTAGCGATCAGCCATGTTTCTTATGTTGTCGTTGATTCCCCACCACTCATGTACCATGACGATCGCCGGGCCGGTCTTTCCGACGTCGGTCGGTCTGGAGAGGTAGCCACGCACAGCCACTCCATCGATGGTGGTGTACTCAACCATCTCTCCCATGACAGGCTGGTGCGGGACGTTCATGCTGCCGTCCGCAGATCCAGGTCTGCCATGAGTCCGTGTGTTGTTCGCATCATGTGCATGTCCTGAATGCATCGTTACCTCGGTCTTGGAGTTGCCATTGTCGGCCCGCGCAGGATCGATGATCGATGAAGGCGCTGTCGTGACGATTGTTGCGGTGACCGCTGCCTGCATAGCGCCGTGGAAGCGTCCGGCGGAGCGGTGCAGTGCGCCAGGCAGCTGCATGCGTGTCACGTTGATTGTTCAACTTCGGCACACTCCCACGGCTCTGGCAAGCATGACTGGATCGATATTACCACCCGTTACAACCACAAGGGTGGTGTGCCCGCGGGCGTCGAGTCGTCCGGCAAGCAGTGCAGCAAGCGAGACGGCCCCACCGGGTTCCACCACCAGCTTGAGTTCCCGCACCGCAAAACCTATGGCTGCCAGTACCTCCTCGTCGGTGGCGCGCAGTCCTTGTCCAACCCGTGGCTGATTAATTGAAAAGGTGAATTCACCAGGCATGTCGGTAACGATTGCGTCACATATCGAATGATGGCCGGGTTCATTTGCCACCCTTCGCCGTAATTCCAGTGATCGGGCGGTGTCATCGAACTCGGCTGGCTCGCATGGATGCACGACGGTGCCAGGTGAGACGGCCTCGGCAGCGAGCGCGCATCCCGCGGTGAGACCGCCGCCGCCGCAGTTCACGAAAATGCGATCCGGATGCAGGCCGAGCGCCCTGGCCTGTGCAAGGGCCTCGAGCCCGAGCGTACCCTGTCCGGCAACGATACGTGGGTCCTCGAACGGAGGCACCACCGTCGCTCCGGACTTCGCTGCTATGGCAGCACCGATGGCAACTCTGTCCTCTGTGTGACGATCATAAAGCACGACCTCTGCACCGAACGCGCTCGTACGCTCGATCTTGAGCTGTGGAGCATCACTCGGCATGACTATGGTGGAGCGCATGCCGAGCAGCGTTGCGCTGTATGCTACCGCCTGTGCATGATTGCCGGAGGAGTAGGCAACCACTCCGCGCGTGCGTTCACCTGCCGGAATCTGGAGCAGGCAGTTCAACGCACCCCGCAACTTGAACGACCCGGTGTGCTGCAATACTTCCGCCTTGACCAGTACACGGCCGCCGGCCGCGGCGTTCAGCGCTGGAGACTCCAGCAGCGGCGTGACCATGGCGTAGGGCGCTATGCGAACCGCAGCGGCACGAATGTCGTCGATGGTTGGTTCCACTGATGCTGTCGATGTCATCGTCCCAATGTCACGCCGGGAAACTGACCGGACAAGCATTGATGCTACGGTGACGGCGGGATCCCCGTGCAGCTTTCCGGATGGTGCCAGGTGACGCGCGGGATGGGGTGGAACTTCCACTTGCCAGGCACATTGTGCAGAGGCGACGATCAACTGTGAGGCGTTGACGATGCTGCCATGCTCAAGCCCTTGCTGATGCCGATGTGAGACGGGGGCCTGGCCGTCCTGGCGCCTGCCAGTCCGATGGCACCTGAGCTAAGCCCCCCGGGGCGAGCCGGCCGCTCAATGAGCGGATGGGGACAATGCCGGCGCTGCCCGGTGGGCTCGTTCACGGTGTCGCGTCCGAGCCACGGTTGCACCGATGACACCCGCAGTATCAGTGGGTCGCTGGGAGGCCGATGAATGACTGTCAGGTCCGCGCGGACCGTCGTGCACTCTTGTATGTGTTCAGAAAGGTTCCGGGGGAATGGAGTGGAGTTCACAGTTACCTCGACTTGAGCCGCGGTGTTCTGTGAATAGGCCCTTTCTTTATTTCAATCGGGAGGGAGGTCTTCAGGCAGCACCCAGCTGGCACGAAATGCACGACGCTTCCATGGCTAAAGAGGTCTCCTCTGATCGATCTGCACTTGTTGTTCCGTTCGGATCGCGGCGTCAGGCTGTAGCAGTTCAACGCGAAGTATCCAAGAACCCGAATACTCATGCGCCCTCGCAACATCCTTATCGTACTTCTTGCAATCGACCTGCTTCTGCTTGTTGCCCACGTGTCGGGCTGGTTTATCCGAGGCGAAGCGTATCTGTTGTTCGATATGGACCATGAGATGAACATTCCAACCTGGTGGTCGAGTACCAAGTTCGTGGCTGCCGGCATCCTGGTCGGTATGCCGGCGGTAGCTGATCGATTTCGGAGATGTGCCAGCTCGTACCTCCTGGCTGCACTCTTCCTTGCACTCTCACTCGATGATGCCGTGTCGCTTCACGAACGCGTGGGGGATTTTCTAGCCGTCCATCTTCTTGCCGGTATGACCATGGCAAACAAAGGTGGCTTTCTCTGGCCCGTGTTTCTTGGGCTGCCCGTAATATCCGCGGTCGGACTCGCGGTGTGGCGGCTTGCCGGGGAGAACTACTTCTCCGTTAACGTGTGGAAACGCTACGTGGTCGCGCTTTCCGTGTTCTTCATAACGGCAGTGGGGTCTGACATCATCGAGTTCCAGCCCCTCTGGGAAGTACTTTACCATCCGCCATTGTATAATCTGATGGCGAGTGTGGAGGAAACGCTGGAGCACATTGGAGCATCATTGCTGGTGTGGGCGTCGCTCACGGCCCTTGTGGAGCGCCGCAGGGAGGTTGCGGATTGGCTGAACACGCAACATCAGTGATGCCGCATCGGCAGTAGCGCGCCGGGGGTAGCATTTTTCAGAATTGATGTGATGGCTGGGTGTGAATCGTGGTTCCCGCATGCAGGCATCATGGAATCAAGGCACTAGAACGTGGTCGTTCGGAGTACACGGGCTCCATCCGGCGGGTGAAGATCCACGGTGAGATCCTCCCGACAAAGCAGAAAGCAGGTTGGTCCGCTTCCGCTCATCATTGCCATGACCTCGTGGCCGTTGGTTCGGAGCGAAGACACTTGGTCACGGAGCAGGGTGGTCGCTCTCTGAACACCTGGGTGCAACTGAGCAACAACCGGTTCGAAATCGTTCGTGGCGATCACCCCTATTGTTTCCCACGAGGACAGATCATCGAGCGAGTAGCTCCGCGACCGGAAAGTCGGGACGGTGCTGTCGATCATGGCTCGGCGTGCCGCAAGTGCGCCATATGCTGCTGCGGTGCTCACTCCTTCGTCGAATGCGATGAGAATGACGGCCATTCGACACAGCGAGGGCAAGGTCAGCATGCGATCCCCCCGATTCCAGGCCCATGCACGTGAACCGCCGGACACGAGGAAGGGAACGTCGGACCCTAGTCTGCCTCCGATTTCGAGTAGTTGGTCAGAACCCAGCGGAACCGGCGCGAGCGAATCGAGAGCGCGCAGCACGGCTGCCGCATCAGCACTGCCTCCGCCCATTCCGCCACCCACGGGAATGTGTTTCTCGATCGTGATCTGCCACGACTTGAGCCAGGTCACCTGGCGAGCGTAGGACTCGGCCGCATGCCATGCAAGATTGTCAGTTGCTGCCCCCAGACCGCCGCTGGGCATGGCCGGCCCGCTGCAATGGAGCGAAGGCGGTCCCGCGTTGACGGTGACACGTACGACGTCGTGCAGGGCGAGTCGCTGAAAGAGCGTTTCGATTTCATGATAGCCGCTCGGTCCACGCGCAAGGACGCGCAGCAGCAGATTGATCTTGGCATATGCATGCTCGGTGCGTGTGCCGGACTGACTGAAATCGCTCGCTGATGGGGAGGTCATGCGGAAACCATGCTTGAGTCATGCGGAGGTGATGGGCTCGTCATCCACGATCGCATGTGGTTGCCCTTTCAGGCTGACATTATGGCGGGCTCAGTCCACCGAATCCGCCCGGGCACCACGCACGTTGCCGAAACTGAGACCGGCCCGAGCGAAATAGACAGCTCCCATTACCGTGATCGGTATGAAGCTCAGGAGATGGAAGCCCAGGGCCCAGCTTACGGCGACATCGCGCGAAACACCGTAGATACCGAGCCCCGCCACCGCGGCTGCCTCAAAGACGCCGAAGAACCCCGGCGAGCTGGGCAGTGCCACTCCGATCCCCAATACCCCCTGCAGGAAGAAGGCTGTGCTGAGAGGCACATCAATACCCACGGCCAGGAAACCCAGGTAGAGGCCGATCGCATGGACGATCCAATGTGCCGTTGCCCAGAAGAGTACGGCCAGAAACCGCCGGGTGTCACGCAGAACGGCAAGGCCCTTGAGTACATGGTCGGCCAAGCGCATCAGGGTCCCCTCAAGACGCGGCAGAGTACGCCGCGAAGCTGCGCTCATCAGGCCGGTGAAAAATGCCGGTCGCAGGACAATCAGGTAGAACACCACCAGCAGCAACAGCAACAGGATAATGCCGCCGCGGGCCAGATCGGGAATCGTCCTGCCTGCGAGAGTGGCGTCAACAGGGAATCGCGGATCGAGCATCGCTGCGAACATCATCCCGAAGAGCACCATGGCGTCGAAAACACGATCGACGCCGAGCGAACTCAGTGATGTCGCGAGTGCAACACGCGGCACCTCTCGAGTCAGTGCGAAGGCTCGTCCGAACTCCCCTGCCCGCATCGGGAAGACGTTGTTCATCATCATTCCTATCGCGGTGCTTCTCCACAGAGGGCCGAACGGCAGCGTTCCTGCAACGGGCTCAAGGATTGGCCGCCAGCGACGGGCACGGAGCGGGAAGATGCATGTGGCAACAGTCGCTGCGAGAAGGAAGAGCGGGATATTCGATCTGCGCAGCACATTCCACACTTCCGGCAGTTCGGCTCCTCTCAGTGTCCACCAGAGCAGGAGGGCACTGAGGACAAAGCCCACCCACGTCTTCCAGTCCCGCACTATGGTTGTCTCCGAGGGAGATGAGTGCTGTGGTTCACTTGGTTATCGCGAGATCGAGCAGGTCGCTCAGTTCTTCGAAGAGAGCGTAGGCATCGGGTATGGCGGTTGTGCCCCGCTGCCAGTGGCGCGCGAGCTCATCACGTACGGCGCGCGCGCGCGTGACTGCGGAGTGCCCGCGATAGAGCAAGGACTCGATCGGGACGACAGCCGGTTCGGGTGCAGGCGTTCCGGCCCAGGTCAGCGCTGCCTGCCGGACCTGCTGGGCCAGTTGTGCATCGCTCAGTTCACGGTTCATGAGCAGCTGCGCGAAACCCTGAACATCGGCGCGCTGCAGGTTGGCCAGCAGCGGGGCGCGGCCCATACGCGTCGCGAGCGTGGATATGCTCGACGCTCCATAACTTTCCGCGACATCAGCGAGGCCCATCAGTGCGCGACGAACTCCGTCGGTGAGTGCCAGTTGCGAAGGACCGGGCTTGCTGGTGGCAAGGGCCGCGCTCTCTCGTGCGACTCCATCAGCAGCAGCCGAAATGTCCGCACGAAAGCGCTGTGCCAGCGTCACCTGGGGTTCCGGGTTGCGTCTGGTGACGGGTGGGATGCCGTCATCGGGGAAGAACCGCGATATCGGCACCACCTGCGCCGCCGGTGAGCCCGTTGGTGACATGGCGCTCAGGTATCCGGCAACAACTGCTTCAAGAGCGATCGATTGTGTTCGACAGCGACGCTGCTCCGGCTCGCCCCACACTGGAGTGCGCGCCACCAGCGCCCTGATCTCCGCCAGTGCGCCCCGGACGGCGAACTGCAGGCGTTCATCCCATTGCAGATCCCTGTCGCGCAGGCCAGCGGCAATACGTTCGACGGCCATGGTGAGATCAGGAAGTCCCTCCAGGCGCGTCATCGTGGCGCTGCCCCGGAGAGCACGCGAGTTTGCCAGGAATGTCGCCCCATCGGGTGCGGCGGTCGTGGCTTCGCTGATCAGTTGATCGAGCCGGTCAAGATATTCTGTTGCTTCCTTACGGAAGAACTCAATCAGTGCCTGCGGTACACTCATCTCGATAGCACTCCAGAAAAAAGCTCGATCGGTTGGGGCCTGTCAGAATCGGTCGGCAGCACGGGCCTCGTCCATTGCTTCTCTTATTTCACCGGTAGCTGCTGCGAGTCCGATGAAGATGGCGCGTCCGATGATGGAGTGTCCGATGTTCAATTCTTCAATTTCGGGAATCGCCGCCACCGGACCCACGTTCACGACGGAAAGGCCATGACCAGCATGCACCGCAAGCCCGAGGGATGCGCCATGCCTGGCAGCAGCCTGCAGGGCTATCAGAGTCGCGGGGTTGCGGGGAGCCTGGGCATAGCTGCCAGTGTGCAGTTCGATCGCGTCCGCGCCAATCCGGCTACTCACTTCCACCGATACCACGTCCGGATCAATGAAGAGACTCGATCGTATCCCCGCCTCCCGCAAGCGAGTCACTGCGGCCCGGAGTGCGGTCTCGTGGCGCACCACATCGAGGCCGCCCTCGGTTGTAATCTCCTCGCGACGCTCTGGCACCAGTGTCACCTGAGCGGGCCGAAGTGTTTCGGCGAGCGAGAGAATGTCGTCAGTAGTGGCACACTCAAGGTTGAGCAGCGTGGTCACCTGTGCCATGAGACGATGGATATCGTCATCCTGGATGTGACGCCGGTCTTCCCTCAGGTGTGCGGTTATCCCGTCGGCGCCGGCTTGCTCGCAGATGAGGGCGGCGCTGACGGGATCCGGTTCCTCGCCACGACGGGCCTGCCTGACGGTAGCGACATGATCGATGTTCACGTAGAGACGCTGGTAGCGAAGAGCCATCTTGGGGGTATGTCTCAGGTAAGTTGCCGCGATGATCGGTCCTTGGGGGTCTTTCGGATACCGTTGGTTGACCAGCGGCGCCGCGCGATCCGGTCACGGTGCCGAAATGGCCTGCCGACAGCAAGTTAACCGGGAAATCGTCGTAGTTTCGCAAGCGCAGGAGTGCAAAGATGATGGCCGGACAGTATCCGGAACGAAATGGGAACAATATGAAGGGTGGAGGAAACGAGGCCTTGATGAACCGTCCTGCAGCAGATTCTGTATCCCGAAACCGGCATGAAGCCGGACACCTTGGTGCCGACGGCGCTCGTCATGAGTCGGGATCGCAGCTGGCGCTGACGCTGCTGCTGACGACGCTCCTGGCACTGACGCTCGGGGCATGCACAAGACAGGTGGTGTCAACAAGCACCACCCTCCCCGGAGCGGCGCCGGTGCCTGCGGTGAACCCTGATGGCCCGTCGGTAACCGGGGGAGGGACTGGCAGGATCGCCATCGACAGCTTCCTCAAGGCCGTGAATACCCAGGATCTGCAGGGTATGTCGGCGATGTGGGGAAACTCAAGAGGACTTGCTCGTGAACAGTTCAGGCGCGATGAACTGGAGAAGCGGCTTGTCGTGATGCAGTGCCTCATGCAGCACGATCGCTACAGATACGTGGAGGACCAACCGCGTCTTGCCTTGGGCGGGCGCCAGGAATTCCTCGTGGAGCTGATCAAGGGAGAGACGAAGGCCCAGACCACCTTTACCACGGTGCAGGGCCCCGGCGGCAGCTGGCTCGTGGAGGATGTGGACGTGACGAAGCTGCGCGATTTCTGCCGCTGACCCATACGTCCCCTCCTTCCCCTTCCCCTTTCCCTCCCTCGGGACCATTGACGGGCAGCCGCTCCCGCCTCACGGTTGGTTGCTGAACGCCCCCTTTCATCCCCGGGCCGATCTGTCCGCCTTCCTGGTAGGTCCTAAGAGTCGTCTGGCCTGCCGCACTGCTCTACCCCGCGTTGCTCCGAAATCGGGGTGATTCCGCTGCGCACCGCGACTAGTATTCGGATAGTTCGACGAGCACACCTCCCGTGCTGGCCGGATGTAGGAACGCAATTCTCTTGCCCTCGGCGCCAGTTCGGGGTGTTTCGTCGATGAGTCGGAGGCCGGCATCGAGGCATTTCCGGAGAGTACCGTCAAGGTCGTCCACCGAAAAACACACGTGATGAATACCCGGCCCTCGCTTGGCGACGTACTTGCCGATAGGGGTGTCCGAGGTCTTTGCCTCGAGCAGCTCCACGAGTGATTCCCCGGCGGCGAGCCCTGTAATCGAGGCACCGTCAGCGTCATCGAGGGGTACCTCCGGCATGCCCAGTACATCACGATAGAAGGGGAGCAGCTCGTCGAGCGCGCGGACCGCAATGCCTATGTGGGCAATGCGCGTGCCCCGGCGAACGGATTCGGTCATGGTCGGTTTTGTTAGGAGGGTGACGGATCCACTGTTCCTGACGGACAGATTGCAACCGATGCAGCGGGAATACCATCCCTACTGCACTGAACCTCTATGGAGTGCAAGATGGCAAACTCAGTGGAAGTGAAGGACGACACCTTCGAGACCGAAATCGAACAGCACCAAGGGCTGGCTGTGGTGGACTTCTGGGCAACCTGGTGCGCGCCTTGCCGCATGATCGCACCGATTATGGAGCAACTTGCCGCGGATTATGCCGGCAAGGTCAAGGTCGCCAAGCTCGATGTGGACACCAACCAGAAGACAGCAGCCCGCTTCGGTGTACGCTCCATTCCGACCATCCTGTTCTTCAAGGGTGGGAAGGTGGTTGACCAGGTCATAGGTGCAGTCCCGCGCCAGTCACTGGAGTCGAAGTTCAAGGAGCACATCTGATTCAAGGCGGCAGCAGTGAGGAGGTCAGGAGAGAGGCCCGTGCTTCCCTTCTGACCGCGGACGCGGTTGCGCTCTGGCCGGAGGCCGCTAATCCCGGAGCGCTGCATATCGTCAGCACTCCCATAGGGCACCTTGGCGACATCACGCTGCGCGCGCTCGCGGTGCTCCAGCAATCGGCTGCGGTCTGTTGCGAGGACACGCGTCATGCCCGGGTACTGCTTGATCACTATGGCATCGACACCGCCACGCTGGCTCTGCACGAACACAACGAGGCCAGAGTGGCACCCGGGCTGGTGGAGCGTCTGAAACGTGGCGACGCCCTCGCCCTGATCAGCGATGCCGGGACGCCGCTCGTTTCGGATCCCGGCTCACGCCTGGTGAATGCGGCGGTGG
>CAYSKN010000015.1:0-23310 GCA_964431565.1 uncultured Gemmatimonas sp. | reverse complement strand
AGTGACCCGTGCTTGGCTATGTAAGCTCCTTCGGCTTGCTCAATCAGGACATCGGCCTCCTCCTGATTCATCTGGCCGCGTCGGACCATGTAGTTGATCAGATCGCGCGCGCTCTCGATACCGAACGGGCTCAGTCCTGCGGCGGCTCCAATCACCTCACGCATGGCTCCTGCCATACGACTTCCGGCCTCGAGGCTGATTTCGTGGGCACGCTGTGCCATCTCGGCGGCGGTGTCCCGCTGATCGGCAGCTCTGTGCCCGGGTCCGCGCCGCGGTGTCGCACCCGAGGGAGGCGCGTTGTCTTCAGCGAGTGTGTCTTCGGTTTCTGAAAAATCGGCCATGGTTGGAGCAAGCTCCGTCCGCCAGACATTGAAAAGGGAGTGAACCCAGAAGATCTCCCGAAGCACAACTGGGCCGCTGATCGTCTGCATTCGCCGGAAAGGGGTAACTATATGATTTTGGCTGCCATACGCAAGGTATTAGCAGGCCGGTGCCACGTCTTCTCCCTAATTATGGAACCGGAAGGTGGCCTGATGATAATGGTCTCGCATACTCCGGGGCTCGGAAACGATCGGAGTCATGAGGTTTGGATACGTCAGATTCAACGCATATAGAAATCACCATGGCGGCACAGTTGTTATCGGGTATGAGAATTCTCGATCTGTCGCTGGTTCTGGCTGGTCCGTACTGCACCATGATGCTGGCGGATCTTGGTGCTCATGTCATCGAGGTGGAACGTCCGGGCAGTGGTGACGATACCCGGAGCTGGGGTCTGCCCTTCGACGAGCCGGGGCGCTCGGCGTACTTTCTCTCCATCAATAGGAACAAGCTTTCGGTTGCAGCTGACCTCAGAGATCCAGATGGCCAAGCCCTTGGCCGCGGACTTGCGTTGGAGGCTGACATTGTGGTCGACAACTAACTTCCTGGTACACTGGCGCGTAATCGGCTGGATACTGAGATGCTGATGTCTCGTAATACACAGCTCATATGGTGTACCATCACCGGTCTTGGTGCAGAAAGTGTACGCCCAGGATATGATCTTGTCGTTCAGGCGGAGTCGGGGTTGACGTCCATAACGGGTGAGCCGGACGGTACTCCGTAGAAGGTTGGGGTGGCTCTCGCAGCTGTGATCTCAGGTAAGGATGCGGCCATCGGCATGCTTGCCGCCCTCGCGGCTCGTACAGTCGCCAGTGCACGTGACGAGGTTCTTCCGGCAGTTCAGCGGCGCGTGAGGGTAACATTGGCCGATTCGACGCGTGCTGCCCTTGTCAATGTCGCACAGCCCGTTCTCGTTTCAGGTGCGCCTGCTGGACGATGGGGTATGCGCATCCTAACCTGGTGCCGTATCAGCTCCTCCGGGCAGCCGGCCGCTCGATGGTGCTGGCGGTGGGTAACGATGGGCAGTGGCGCAGGGCGATGCAGGCGCTCGGCCTTTCCGACATGGCGAATGACCCCGAACTTGCCTCGAACTCCGGCAGGCTGGCAGCACGCGGTCGCATCGTCGATGTCATTAGCCGACGAGTTGGTGAGGCGTCAGCGCAACACTGGATTATGAGCCTGAATGCTGAGAACGTCCCGTACGGGCTGGTTCGTACGGTCTGGCAAGCGCTGGGTGATGTCACTGCCTCGGCACGTGCAGGCGTTCCACCGCTGTGGGCAGGCACTGTACGCCACGAGCCGCCGCTCCTTGACGAGCATGGCGTCACGATCCGGGAAAACGGCTGGAGTTCCTTCGACGTCGTGCCGAGACTCAGGTGAACACGGGTGTGACCCGCCCTCCGGCAGGTCGTCTTCAGAACGAGTTGGTCAGCAGGTTTTGCTCGACTTCTGTCCGAAGGGGTGTTCATCCCGTGCAAGGGGCGTTATCCTAGCGCCGTGCATATGATGGAATCCCAACAACTCCCGTTCGGCGACGTCGATACAGACCAGGACGTGATTTCCCGTGTGTTGACGGGTGATCGTGACGCCTTTGCGATGCTGATCGGCCGATACAGTGATCCGTTGTATCGGCATGCACTTGGCATGACGGGCAGTCCCGACGTTGCCGAGGACATTCTCCAGACGTCCTTCATAAAGGCCTACCATCATCTCGGTGAGGTCCGCGGTCGATTCGACGCCTGGCTGTTCCGGATCGTAGCCAATGGATGCAAGGACTGGTTGAAGAATATCCGGCGAACGCATCTGAGCTACGACGAAGATGACCAACCGTCCGGCTTTGCGACGCCCGACGAAGATCTGGACCGTACCGAGCTGCGGCAGGATCTTGACACGGCTCTCGCGCAGTTGGCGCCATCACTCCGGGAGGCGTTCATCATGAAGCACGTGGAGGGACGCTCCTACGAAGAGATGGCGGACCTATTGGGAACCACCGTTGGTGCACTGAAGATGCGCGTGCATCGTGCACGCGAAGCGCTTCAGGCGCTGCTAGAGGAGAAATACAACTGATGCCTGACCGTCACGAACCACAGACCGAGCCGGATGTGACAATTCGCGGCCCGCAGCGTGATGGAACACAACACGCAGATCGCCCGTTGACCAGTCGACCGCTGATTGATCGCGAGGTGCCGCTGCCGGGAATAGGCGGCACGTCGGCTGGCACTGACCTCATACACCAGTGGCTGGATGGGGAGGCCACCGAGTCCGATGCCCGGCGTGCTGACGCCCGGCAGGTGGAATTCTGGAAGCGCGTTGATGCTGATGCCGATCGTCTGCGGAGAATGCGGACGCCGGTTCATGTGAGTGTCGCGATCATGGAAGCTCTGTCGCCGGTGGCTGGCGCCGCAGAGCTTGCCGTCGGTGCTTCTGCGAACAGAGATGCGGGTGTTCATCGGGCAACCGGAATGACACTCGGTCAAGTGGCATTTGTGAGTGCAATCATGCTGGCCATCGGAATCGTCGTAGGTCGCATGATCTGACGCGCCCCCACCGGCTGCATCTGTCGCCTTATAGGCAACTGACCGCGTCCGACGGAACACCCTGAAGGCACCATCGACCGTGTTCGCAGCACGAACACGGTCGATGAGTTTTCGAAGCTATCTTCTGATCCCGGCACTGTTCGGCACACCCCGGGCAAACAGGGTCGTGTAGCTGGCCTAGATATGAATGGGACGTCCAAGAGCGCTGAGGGCTGCCTCCTTTACCGTCTCGCTCAGTGTCGGATGTGAATGTACCGTGATGCCGATATCCTCGGCGCTTCCACGGTAAGCCATCGCCAGCACCACTTCGCTCATGAGGTCGGCCACATTCGGTCCGATCATGTGTGCACCGAGTATTTCGTCGGTGTCCCGATCGACCACGAATTTCACGAAACCCTGCGTCTCTCCCATGGTTCGCGCGCGACCATTGGCGCTGAACGGGAACTTGCCGGTCCGGTACGGTCGGCCGCTGGCTTTCACCTCCTCCTCGGTTAGCCCCACCGTGGCAATTTCGGGCCACGTATAAACGATTCCCGGCATGATGTGCTGATGCATGTGCACTGGCTTCCCGGCAATCACTTCGGCGGCTACGATACCCTCTTCCTCGGCCTTGTGTGCCAGCAGCTTGCCACCTGTCACGTCGCCTATGGCATAGACGTCAGGAAGATTCGTTCGCTGCTGGCTGTCCACAAGGATCTCACCATGCGGGCCAATTGCCAGTCCAAGACTCGCTGCATCTATACCTGACAACGATGGTCTGCGTCCTATGCTCACGAGTACACGATCCGCATCGATGGTCGAGGTTACGCCGTTCTTCCCGGTGTGAACAGTGACCCCTTCAGCGCGTATGTCAGCGCCGGTAACCCTGGTTGCAGTATGAATGGAGAGACCCTGCTTTCGCATGATCCTGTCGGCTTCCATGATCAGTTCCTGGTCATTGCCTGGGAGTATTGTTGGTGCGTACTCGACAACAGTGACCTTCGCGCCCAGCCTGCGCCACACGGAACCCAGCTCAAGACCAATGACGCCAGCGCCTACGACGACAAGGTGCCCCGGTACCTGAGGGAGAGACAGGGCTCCGACGTTTGATAGCACGCGCGTTTCATCAAACGGCAGAAACGGAAGCTGGATGGGCAGCGATCCGGTGGCGATGATGACTGATCGGCCGTGCCATGCCGTTACGACGCCGTCGGCGCTACGGACTTCGACGACGTTGCCCGGCAGGAGTGTACCAGAACCGCATGCCCATGTGATGCCGTTCTTCCGGAAGAGGTATTCGATGCCTCTGGTATTCTGTGATACGACGCTGTCCTTCCGTGCCATCATAGCGGCGAGGTCGATCGAAGCGCCTTCAACCCTGATACCATGCTCTGCGGCATGCAGCCTGAGCCACTCGAGATGCTCGGATGACTGCAGCAGCGCCTTGGACGGAATACAACCGACGTTGACGCAGGTACCGCCCAGGGTATTGTTGGCTTCCACGCACGTCACGGAAAGCCCCAGTTGAGCTGCACGGATGGCGGTCACATAGCCGCCAGGTCCACCGCCGAGAATGACCACATCGGCTGTGTTGGGTGTGTAGGAAGTCATATCGGGAAGATAAGCAGGCGCTACTCGGCGCGAGGAATCCGTCGCGCCAGGTTCAGGATCGTCATAGGCGATGAACCCTCGAATCTGTTGTTGACGATGACGAAAATATCCAGGTCTCGTGAGACTGCCCGGTTGATCAGTGTCAGGATGTCATCATGACCCTCGGGAAAGGGATCGCGGATACGGTCATATGGCTCGAAAGCCCGCACTGCGCTGGCGTAGGTGCGTTCAGGTCGCAGCAGCGCACGCACCAATGTGAAATTGGCTGTGAGTGACTCCTCATGTGCAAGCTGCTCGCCGATCGATGGCATGTGCGTCCATGAGTTGAACACGTGGGCGGCGCCGTGAACACGAAGCACGGAAAAATAAGATGGCCCGAGTAGCTCTGGCGATCGTAACTCGACTGCGTATCGTGGCCCCCGCGGTAGCGAACTGAAGAAGAGATCAAGGCGTTCGGCAAACTCGTCAGCACCGAGGTGGGTAAAGCGTGAAACGGCCTCGAATTCAAACAGGAATACGCCGGCATGTTCACCAAGCTTTTCCAGAGCCGGTTCGAGTATGGCCGTCACGAAGAGTGAGGCATCGAGCCAGGCCGGATTGGCATTCCCCGCACGCGATGGAATGCCACCGTGATGGCGCGGACTCCTGAGCGAGTGAGAAGTAATCTGGTCCCACACCTTCATCACGAGTGGGAATTCGACGGGCAATACCTCTCTGTACTGCTCCAGCATCCGCGGCGTTGGCGGGCGATAGAAAAATGAGTCAACCCCGACGGTACGGAAGAGCGGGCAGCGCACATACTCCGCCAGCATCTGCAAGGGTTTGGTGGTGACAGGATGACTCTGGCTGTATATCAGCCCGGCCCAGCCCGGGTACGTCCAGCTGGATGTGCCGAAGCGTAACCGGGTTGGCAGAGTACGAACGAGCGTCGCTGCCTCCCTCATGAACCGCTGGTGGTGATCGGTAGATTGCGCAAAGAGTGGGATCTGCACCCCATCATATCCTGGCATGGTGCGTATTGTACGGTGGGCAGCTGTCGCAGGCCATCACGGTGACATGGCCGAGGGATGCAGTAGTTTGCAGTACCTATATTGAGAGATCAGCCTGGAAGCCAGTCGGTCCCAGGCACCCCAATGGTGACTCTCTTGGTTCTTACTGCGTCCTGGCGTTGGAGGCTTGGATCAGTACTGAGCAATGATCGTTGGCGGCGGCTCCAATCTTCGCATTGAAAACGCTTGTCGGCGAATCCCGACGTCCCGGCGGAAACGCGCAGGGGCGTCGTGGTATTTTGTGGGATGCATGAACACATCCCGGCGAAGTGCGATGAGCACATCCCCGACATTCCCGAAGTCCTGATCGAGACCCGACAAGTCGTTCCGCCTGCTAACGAAGTGAACCTACCGCACAGTACAGCGGATGGTGTCGCAGAAGAGGAACGTTGTGAATTGTGTGTTCAGTTGATCACTGTGAGCGGTTCACCGCGCCCGGGGCCCACACTGATCTTTCTCCACGACTCGCTCGGCTGCATTGATACCTGGCGTGACTTTCCATTGGCACTTGTGATGCGTCTCCGGCTGAATGCCATGATCTACGACCGGCCGGGTCACGGCCGCTCATCACCGATGTCCGACCGGTTCCGTACTCCACGCTATCTCCATCGCGAGATGAACGGCCTGTTCCAGTTACTGGAAGCGTTGGCGATTGATGAGGTGATTCTGTTTGGTCACAGCGATGGCGGCTCCATTGCGCTCCTCGCCGCCGCCGAACAGCCATCGCGTGTGTGTGCGGTGCTCACGGAGGGTGCCCATGTCTTCGTGGAAGAGAGGACGCTTGAGGGGATTCGTGCGGCACGGACATTATTCCGACAGCCAGATCAACGTGCCCGGCTGGAGCGCTATCATGGTGAGAAGACCGATCGCCTGCTCTCAGCGTGGATCGATACATGGCTTTCTCCTCTGTACCGTCACTGGCGCATCGAGGATGAGCTTGCCGGTTCAGCCTGCCCCGCTCTGATCATGCAGGGGCAGGATGACGAATACGGAACGCCCGCACAGGTCCACGCCATCGTTGAAAAGTGGGGTGGGCAGGCTGGCCCGCTTCTGTTCCCGGGCGTCGGTCATAGCCCACATCGCGAGATACGCGAGGCGGTGCTTGATGCGTCGGTCCGGTTCGTTGAATCCGCGATTGCCTGACGGACCGGGAGGCGGGCGTAAGCCCGTCCTCCCTCAATGTGATCCGCCCAGATTTCAGAAAACGAGCATCGCG
Organism: uncultured Gemmatimonas sp.; assembly: GCA_964431565.1. Taxonomy (GTDB): domain Bacteria; phylum Gemmatimonadota; class Gemmatimonadetes; order Gemmatimonadales; family Gemmatimonadaceae; genus Gemmatimonas. The sequence continues at coordinate 16,540 of CAYSKN010000015.1, read as the reverse complement.
GCGGGATCCTCAATTAGTTCTTTCAACCGCACCAGGAAAAGTACTGCCTGCTCGCCATCAATAATGCGATGGTCGTATGACAGCGCGACGTACATCATTGGGCGTATTTCCACCTTGCCATTCACAGCTACAGGACGGTCCTGGATCTTGTGCAGCCCGAGAATAGCGGACTGTGGATAGTTAATGATGGGGGTGGAGACGAGCGATCCGAAGACACCACCGTTGGTGACAGTGAATGTACCACCCGTGAGATCGTCCATGGTGAGCTTGCCGTCGCGAGCACGCTTGGCAACTGCGCCGATCTCTCGGCCGATTTCCACAACGCTCATGCTGTCGGCATCTTTGATGTTCGGTACCACCAGGCCGGCACTGCTGGCGACGGCGATGCCCAGATTCACATAATGCTTGTAGAGAATCGAGTCTCCGTCGATCTGCGCGTTGACGACCGGATATGTCTTCAGCGCCAGGCACACAGCCTTGGCAAAGAACGGCATGAAGGAGAGCTTCGCACCATGCTCCTTCTCCACGCGCTCCTTCACGCGTTGCCGGAACTCGGAGATCGCAGACATGTCGATCTCATTGAACGTGGTCAGGTGAGCAGTGGCTTGCTGCGACTGCAACAGGTTTTCGGCAATGCGTCTGCGCCGCGTCGACATCTTCTCTCGCGTCTCCCGGCCTGTCACCGGTGCTATCGATGTCGAAATGGTCGACGTCGGCACGGGAACAGTCGGAGTCGATGCGGGCGAGGGTGGAACCGGAACGCGGAGAGCTTCCACCACATCGGCCTTGGAAACCACGCCACCCCTGCCGGTTCCGGCAATGGCTGCCGTGTCGATCCCGCCCTCGGCAGCCAGACGAGCTGCCGCTGGCGATACAGGAGCTGGAGCAGACGGAGGGGTGAGGATCGTCCCGGGTGCAGAGCTGACTGCCTGGGCGGTTGTAGCCGAATCGACGCCCAGGGCTGGTGTTGTTACCGTCAGGGGAGGGGTGGTCGTCGCAGCGTCGGTAGCGATCTCGCCCAGTACGTCTCCCACTGCGACAACATCGCCTTCGGCTCTGACGCGGTGTGAAAGCAGTCCCGATTCGGGTGCGGGGACTTCAACAGTGATCTTGTCGGTCTCCAGCTCCACGAGAGTCTCGCCCGCGGCGACAATGTCGCCTTCCTTCCTGAGCCAGCGGGAAACGGTCGCTTCGACGATGGATTCGCCGAGAGGAGGAACCTTGATGGACGGCATGGTGCTGAGCGATAGAGGAAGAAACGGCTAGGTGCCTGGCTGAATCCAAGCTATTCCCTGCAGGCGTGCCGGATCAGCGGTGACTGGTTGAAATATACGAACTGGTGCGTGGTCCGTGCGTCGATTCGCTTGTTGTTCATGTCCGGACTCGGGAGAAGGTAGATTGAAAGAATGCGAGTCCTGACTTTCAATGATTTTGGCGGACCGGACCAGCTGGTGATCCGCGACATACCGATGCCCGATCTTGTGGCTGCTGATTCCGTGCGCGTGCGAATTCGTGCGGCAGCACTCAATCGACTGGATCTCTGGGTCCTTGGCGGGATTCCCGGGGCGCTGGTGGTTCCGGGCTGGCCACTTGGTTCGGACGGTGCGGGAGTCGTGGAGTCGGTCGGATCTGCCGTGACCGACATAAGGCCCGGTGACCATGTCATCATCAATCCAGGAATCGTCGACCGAAAGTGCGGGTGTGAGTACTGTCGTGACGACGATCAGCCACTCTGCCTCACATATGGCATTCTAGGGGAACATCATCCCGGGACGCTGGCGGAGTACGTGGTGGTACCGGTGGCTAACGTGCGCACTATTCCCGAAGAGATTCCATGGGAGACGGCGGCTGCGTTCCCGCTGGCGACTCTGACCGCTTGGCGTATGGTCGTTACCCGTGCCGGAGTTCGTTCATCCGATCAGGTGCTGATCTGGGGCATTGGCGGCGGGGTGGCTCTGGCATCCCTGCAGATCATCAGGCATCTCGGCGCGACGGCCTGGGTTACATCCGGAAGTCCGGAGAAGCTCGAGCGAGCGCGGCTGCTTGGCGCTGATCATCTGCTCGATCATCGTGAGCCCGATGTTGGCAACCTCATTCGCGCACGTACTGCCAAGCGGGGCATGGACGTCGTAATTGACACGGTAGGCCAGGCCACATGGCCCCAGTCGCTCATTGCGCTGGGCAGGCGGGGGCGTCTGGTGACCTGTGGTGGTACCTCCGGACCGATGGTTCAACTGGATGTTCGTCGCATGTTCTGGAATCAGTGGACTCTGATGGGTTCCACCATGGGGAACGATACCGAGTTTGACGCCATAACGGGCTTCTTCCGCAACGGTGCACTGAGACCACCGGTGGACTCGGTGTGGAAGCTTGAGGAGGCACGACGGGCTTACGAGCGCCTGCGATCAGGTGCGCAATTCGGCAAGGTGGTTATCACGCTGTAGGGCAGCGGCCGTTGGCCCTGCCTTCGGCAGGATCAAAGCCGGGCCTGCAAAGTGGCGCCATCGTCAGGCTGGCGCCGGTCGCAGCACAGCGCGGGATCACCTGCTATAGCTGGTGGCTATTGCTAGCTTTCGGTGTGCGGTTTTTCCGGGAGCCTCCGGACCCCCGGCGGAGTGTCGGTGCACTCCCAGGTCTCTTTCAGGAATTCCTTTGCTCCAGTCGTTTCAATCGCTGTTTCCGGATTCGCTATCGCTCGCCGATGCTGCGGTACAGAGCGCCTCGGGTACCAACTCCGGTTCGAGTACCTTCACCGAGCGTCTTGAACAGAGTTTCTCGCTGCTCAGCGAGTTTGTTCCTGCGCTTTTCGGTGCCCTTGTCATCCTGTTCGCTGGGTATCTGGTAGCCAAGGTGCTGGAGAAAGGAACAGCACGGCTACTTCGGCGTCTGCGTTTCAATCAGCTGCTTGAGCGTGGCGGCGTTCTGCAGGCGGTCGAGCGTTCTGGCTCGCACCTCAATCCCGCGAGGGTGATTGCCAACCTGCTTTTCTGGGTGGTCATGTTCGCTGTGTTGCTGGTCGCAGCAGGTGCCATCGGTCTCGATTCACTGGCCAATGTGTTTACGGAGCTGATGAGCTACATACCGAGCGTGATCGCTGCGATCGTGATCATCATCCTGGGTATCGTGCTGGGCGGTTTCGTCGGCGGTCTGATAATGGCCTCGGCCGGTGGTCTGTACGGTGGTCCATGGCTTGCCCGAACCGGGCGGGGCGGGGTGATTGTTCTTGCAGTATTCATGTCTCTGCAGGAATTGGGTATTGCCACCGACATCGTGACGATGGCTTTCGGCATACTCTTCGGCGCAGTCGCGCTGGCCCTGTCTCTGGCGTTCGGGCTGGGCAATCGTGATTTGGCGGCAGAGATAACCCGTGAGTGGTACGAGCGGTATCGTGCCGAGCGTAGGGCCATAGATGCCGAGGCGGCGGCTGCGGAAGCCGAGGAAATAGCAGAGGAAAGGTCGGACGAGGCTGCTGAAGCAGCAGCCGAGGCCGAAGAGGCACGTCAGTTGCGTGCGGCCAGCCTCGGCAGGGAACGTCCGTTCGTCAGGGGTGGCGCCTGAGGTTCTGATGGGGCGGTGCAAGGGCAACGATCAGGTTTATCGGCCTGAATCACCGCCGCATGGCGGTTAGATTCCACAGGTTAGACCCTGTTCGTCCGCATCCTTTGCCAGTAGCGACATGACCGCACCGAACGCCCGTGAGCGTATCCTGCCTCGCCTCATTGATGAGGAGGTCAAGGAATCGTTCATCAACTACTCCATGAGTGTCATCGTATCGCGCGCCCTCCCTGACGTGCGTGATGGACTCAAGCCCGTGCATCGTCGGGTGCTCTACGCGATGAATGAGCTCGGGCTGTTGCCGGGACGACCCTATAAGAAGTCGGCGACGGTGGTCGGTGACGTACTGGGCAAGTATCACCCGCACGGTGACAGCAGCGTGTATGACGCGCTGGTGAGGATGGTGCAGGACTTCTCCCTGCGATATCCGCTGGTTGATGGTCAGGGGAACTTCGGTTCGATGGATGGTGACAGCGCTGCTGCCTACCGCTACACGGAGGCCAGGCTGATGCGGATGGCGGTAGAGATGCTGTCCGATATCGACAAGAATACGGTAGACTTCGCATCCAATTTCGATGATCGTCTCCAGGAGCCACGGGTTCTGCCGGCGGGGTTCCCGAACCTGCTGGTGAATGGATCGTCCGGTATTGCGGTGGGCATGGCCACCAACATTCCGCCACACAATCTGCGTGAAGTGATCGACGCTGTCGTGGCGCTGATAGACAATCCTGATCTCGACGGCGCGGCGCTCAGGAAGTATGTAAAGGGTCCGGATTTTCCGACTGGCGGCTACATCTACGGTCGCGCTGGGATCACGGACTACCAGGAGACAGGACGCGGACGCATAGTCATGCGGGCGCGCGCTGTCATTGAGGAAAAGGAGTCGAGCGGCAAGTCGCAGATCGTGGTCACAGAGGTGCCCTACCAGGTCAACAAGGCAAAGCTCGTGGCTGATATTGCCGAGCTTGTGCGCGAGCAGAAACTGACCGGTATCTCGGCCCTGCGTGACGAGTCCGACAAGGATGGCGTGCGTGTGGTGATCGAGCTCAAGCGCGATGCGATCCCGCGCGTTGTATTGAATCAGCTGTACAAGCACACCGCGATGCAAAGTACCTTCGGTGTGATCATGCTGGCGCTGGTACCTGATTCCAGGACGCGACAACTGGTGCCTCAGGTACTGAACCTCAGGCAGTGTCTCCAGCACTACGTAGAGCACAGGCATGAGGTGATCGTACGCAGGACGCAATTCGATCTCGACAAGGCGCTTGAGCGTGAGCATATACTTGAAGGGCTCAAGATCGCGGTCGACAATATCGACGCCGTGATTGCTCTGATCCGGGCTGCGTCCGATACGCCGACTGCAAGTGCACAGCTCCAGTCACGATTCGCGCTGACGGAACGGCAGGCGGAAGCAATTCTGAACATGCGTCTGGCGAAACTAACCGGGCTCGAACGGGAGAAGCTCGAGGAAGAGTTGCGCGAGGTGCGGGCATTCATCGTGGAAATGCGCGGTATACTCGAGTCCAGACCGCGGCGAATGGAGATTCTCAAAGGAGAACTTCTCAGGCTGGCCGGGACCTATGGTGATGAGCGGCGCACGGAGATAGTCAGTGATGATGGTGAATTCTCAATTGAGGATCTGATCGCCGAGGAGGAGATGGTTGTGACCATCACCCACGGCGGCTATGTCAAGCGCACCCCTCTGTCACTCTACAACAGACAGGGGCGCGGCGGACGGGGCAGAGCGAGCGCCGATCTCAAGGAGAACGACTTCATCGAGCGATTCTACGTGGCAAGTACGCACACGTACATGCTCATCTTCACCGATGACGGGCGTTGTTTCTGGCTCAAGGTACACGAGCTGCCACAGGCCGGACGCAACACGCGTGGCAAGCCGATAGTGAACCTGATCAACGTTACGCCGACGACGCGCATACGCGCGATCGTGGTAACGAAGGAGTTCTCGGACAGCGAATTCCTCCTGTTCTGCACCAGGAACGGCACAGTAAAGAAGACCGCTCTGTCGCGGTACTCCAACCCGCGCGCCACCGGTATCAAGGCGGTCAGAATCGAGGACGGGGATGAGCTGATTGATGTACAGCTCACCAGCGGCAACAATGACACAGTGCTTGCCACAAAGCATGGTCTGTCGGTCCGTTTCCACGAGAGCGACGTACGTGAGACTGGCCGTGACACCACCGGTGTGAAAGGCGTGAATCTCCGCCCTTCGGATGAGGTGGTGGGTATGGTGGTCATCAGGCGTGAGGCGACGCTTCTTGTGGTTACCGAGCTAGGACTTGGCAAGTGCAGCGAGGTCAGCGAATATCGGGTACAAAAGCGCGGAGGCAAGGGGATCCTGACGCTGAACCGGACGGCCAGAACGGGCGACGTGGTTGCCCTGATGGAGGTGGTCCCCGAGGACGAACTCATGCTTATGACCCGTCAGGGAATCGCCATCAGGACCAAGGTGAGTGAGATCCGCGTTACCGGGCGTGCGGCGCAAGGGGTGAAACTGGTCTCACTCGACGAGCACGACGTAGTGTCGGCTGTGGCTCGAGTCATACCTGAGGAAAGGGATGAAGGGGAAGACGATGACGGATCCCGGGGTGCTGGTGAGAGCGAGGCTGATTCAGGCGGGTGAAGATGGGAGTGGTATCGTAGATCGATAGGGTCACCGTCTGACGCTGGATCGGGTTGGGTTGACGAAGGTGCCCTCAGGTGACTCGCTTGCCAGGGGCACCGAACCTTGTCTGGGGTTATGATTCCCTTTTCCATGAAACCACCCTGTCAGCTTACTCCCTGCACACAGGCTCGCACTCATGACGGGGGGTTCCCGCAAATTGTCCTTTGAAGAATCTCTTCGTCGTGCCTGGCCGTCGGTATGGCCTGAGGTAAAGGCGTGATGTCTGCGTCCCGCATTCTGGTGGCTGACGACGACGAGGCGGTTCTCGAGTCGGTGACGTGGCTACTGGCAGAGAACGGGTACGAAGTAATTCCGGCCAGCGGAGGTGCAGCGTGTCTCGAGCAGCTCAACCGGCGCCCGCCGGATCTACTGTTGCTTGACATACTGATGCCGGATGCTGACGGCTACCAGTTGCTTGAGCGGATCAAGAGCGAGGAGCGGTGGCGTGATCTGCCTGTGCTCATGCTCTCGGCACAGCCGCCCGAGGAAGCGTCGGTCAGGTCGCTCGGGCTTGGCGCGGCGGACTTCATCCGCAAGCCCTACCGACCCAGGGAATTGTTGGCTCGCGTTCAGGCCCAGCTGCGAATGGGGGCGATGCTCAGATCAACTCGTCAGGCGTTGACGCGTACCGAAGAGGCGTTGGTTCACGCGCAGCAGGATGCCGATAGCCGCCGTACGCTCGTTGATATCCTGCATGAGGTCACCGGTGATCTGTCGGTGAATGAGTTGTTCCACCTGCTGGTGCGTCGTGCTGCGCGTGCGCTTGATGTATCCCACTGTTCGGTGGTGCTGGCACGTCCCGGAGAGTCGACCGCCGTGGTGGTGGCGGCCTTCGAGAATCCTGGTCTGCAGCATCTTCCGGTCCAGCTTGACCGTTACCCCGAGATCCGCGCGGCGCTGGACAGCGGAGATCCGGTGCTTGTGGAGGACATTGACAGGCACCCGCTTTATGAAGGTGTACGGCACGTGTGGGGAATAGAGGGGATCGAGGTGCCGATCCGGTCTGTCATCGCTCTGCCTTTCCTGGTCAACCGCGCTCAGCATGGAGTGTTTCTTGTACGTCGCACCCGTGATCAGCAAGCGTTCAATCCGACTGATCTCGAGTTCGCACAGACGGTGATAAACACAGCCGTTGCCGTGATCCAGCGTGCCCAGATTGTCGAGAGCGCAATGGCTGACAATGCCCGGCTTGAGCAGCTCGCCCAGACGGATTCATTGACGCAGCTTCTCAATCGGAGAGCCCTGACCGATCGAATAACGGCGGAGATGGAACGTGCACTGCGCTACGACTCCACCCTCGCTCTGCTCATGATCGATCTTGATCATTTCAAGGGTGTGAACGACACATTTGGTCATCTCGTTGGAGATGACGTGCTCAGGGATGTAGGGCAGTTGCTGAATCAGACCGTCAGGGGCCATGACATCGCCGCACGATACGGCGGTGAAGAGTTTCTCGTGCTCTTGCCGGAAACGGATGATGTCGGTGCCGTCTCGTTTGCGGAGCGTATTCGAATTGCGGTCAAGAAGCACCAATTCGCGCGAGGTTCGGTGAGTATGCCGCTCCGCATGACAGTCTCCATCGGCATAGCCGTGTTTCCGGCAGCAATGATCGAGAGTGTGGAGGACCTCTTCGCGCGTGCGGATGCAGCGCTATATCGTGCGAAGGCCGAGGGGCGCGACCGCGTGAGGATGTGACTGCTTCGCCAGGCGTTATTGGGAAGTGTGGCTTGTCGTCGGTGTGGTACTGCGGTCCTGACAGAGTCAGCTTCCATTTTCTGCCGAGCACCATCTTGTCATTCCTGTCAGCTGTCTGACCCAGGAGTTACTTTCGGACGATGACATTGTGATGCTGCATCTCACGGGCGGAGTCTCTTGATGCGTGTGTTGGTTCTTGGTGCTGGTTTGCAGGGCACTGCCTGCGCCTTCGATCTCCTCAATGACCCTCGGGTACAGCGGGTAATCATTGCCGACATAAGGTTGCCTGTGCTTCCTCCGTTTCTCCTCAAGGAGGCTGGCCAGCGGCTGTTGCCGGTTTCCCTTGATGTCCGGGATCAGAATGCGGTTCGTGAAGTCCTGACGCAGTGTGACTGTGTGCTTAGCGCCATCCCCTATTATCTGAATGGGACTCTGGCCTGCATTGCTGTTGAAGCAGGCGTGCATCTTGCCGATCTCGGCGGCAATACCGCAATCGTCCAGCAACAACGGCAGCTCGACGCATCCGCGCGTGCGATCGGTGTCTCTGTGGTTCCCGACACCGGGCTCGCACCCGGGATGGTGAATGTCATTGCCCAGCATGGTATCGCCCAGTTTGACACGGTTGAGTCAGTAAGACTTTATGTTGGCGGTTTGCCTCAGGTACCGGAGCCACCGCTTGGCTACCAGATCGCCTACTCCATTGAAGGACTGGTGGACTACTACACGACGCCGTCTTTGGTCGCCCGCGATGGTCAGCCAACTACCATGGAGGCGCTTTCCGAAGTCGAGACGATCGATTTCGGGGAGACGGTTGGTTTGCTGGAGGCTTTTCACACGGCAGGTGGTCTTTCCACGATGGTCTATCGTTACGCCGGAAAGATCCAGGTCATGGAGTACAAGACTTTGCGTTATCCGGGTCACGCAGTGATAATGCGTGGCATTCGGGATCTTGGTTTACTGAGCAGCGCAGCGGTGGATGTTAAGGGCCAGCAGATCGTGCCACGGGATGTCTTTGTTAGGGTGGCCGGGGCGGCTCTGCGCAGGGGTAAGCCCGATCTGGTTGCCTTGAGGGTCGTGGTGGCCGGCTCCCGTGGTGGTGTACGGCGGACACGCACCTGGGAGGTGGTGGATCGTTACGACGAGGTGAATGGCATATCGGCCATGATGAGGACAACGGGCTATACGCTGGCGATCACCGGTTTGCTGCAATTGTCGGGCGCGATCGCGCCGGGTGTACACACACCCGATGAATGCATGCCTGCAGGCCGCTATTTTGAGATGCTTGGCGCGCGTGGCATTCTGGTGCGTGAACTGGGATAGGTGGTCAGGGTCAGCAGGAATGAGTTGTGCGGTCTTTCAGGTGCGGAATTCACTGATGAGACTGCGCACTCTCAGGCTCGCTGTCTGAAGCATCTCCGCCGTGGTGGACACCTCCTGGGCTGACACTGACGTCAGCCCGGTGCTGACGGCAACCTTCTCTGCGGCTGTAGCGTGTCCTTCTGCAGTGTCGCGTGCGTCGTAAAGTGATTTCTGTACCATACGGAGTGACCGCCGGTTTCCATCGACTGCGGCTGTTACACGTGCGGTGGCTCCATCAACCTGTGCGACAGCATGGTCGATACTGGCAAGAGCTGCGCGAACCGCCTCTGCGACAGTCTCTGCATCGCGAAGATGGCTGGCGCCAGACTCCACCGCGGCAGAGGCGCTGGCTATACGTGCTCTGAAGAGTTTCACGTTCTCCGTCACGTCATTAGCTGCCTGGGCGCTTTGTTCGGCAAGTGCCCGTACCTCCTGTGCCACCACGGCAAATCCCCTCCCCGCTGCTCCTGCGCGGGCCGCCTCAATCGCCGCATTTAGTGCCAGAAGATTCGTCTGGGTGGCAATTTCCGAAATCATGCTGACGAAATCATCGATCACGCACGTGGCATCACGCAGGGTGCCCATTTCCTCGCGTGAGGTCTGTACCACCCCGCGAGCGCCGAGGAGGGTGTCTATGGCCGTCTGGATCTGGTTCCGGGCGCTGTTGATGGTATGGCGGATTTCTTTTCCGACACGGTCGGTCTCCTCAGCAGCTTCGCCGATCGTGACACCGGCTTCGGCAAGCTCCCTGACAGTATCGCCGGCGTGATTGAGCGAGGTGAGCTGCATTGCAGCACCATGCGAGATATCCATTACGGCAGAGGTGACATGCTGCGAGGATGCTGCTGCCGATGATGCGGAAGCCGTGAGCTCGCTTGAAGCCAAGGTGACCTGATCCGCCTCTTCCTGCACACGCGAGAAGAGCAGCCGCAGACGCTCCCGCGCCTGACGCATGGCATCAATCAATTCAGCATATTCCTGGGCATTGTGTCCGACGGTGGATTGTATCGGGTCACGCAGATCTCCAGCGCCGATTGCCATGAGCTCATCCCGCAGCTGCACCATCGGCTGTGTAATGGCTCGCGCAGTCGAGAGACCGAAGAAAGCCGCCACACCGAAGGCGAGTGTCACTACCACAGCGAGGCTCGCCTCCGCATTCCGAAGCCAGTCACGCATCCGGTCGATATCTTCTGTGGCACCCTCTCTTGTCTCCCTTCGCAATGCCTGCAGCTCTGAGTCAATTGCCTGAATGTCACGTGTCGTCAGCTCAAGAGCACGTTCCGCCTGGTCGGTACGTCCAGCTGCCTGCCACGTACGGGTGGCGGCGATTCGTGCCTCAAGTGCTGCCTGGATCTGCGCGACCGTCTCCAGTCGCCGACGCTCGCCTTCCCGCAGTGTGCTTCTGGACGTGGCTTCGCGGCGCAACTCATTGGCCTGCGCGATGAGCGTCCGGTAGTGGCGTTCGTCCGCTGATGTGCCTGTGTTCAGAAATCGAAGGCCCGCAACCAGTTCGCGCAATGCGATATTGGTGGTGCGCTCGATGAACTCCGATCTCTCCGTAATGTCGCGGAGTGTAGCTTCCGCCTGAGTACTGCTGCGGGAGAGCCAATACCAGCCTAGCCCTCCAGCGGCAACGAGCAGCGCGATCGAAGTGCCAAAGCCGGCTATGAGTCGCCCCCGGATCGTGGTGATCCGTAACGGGTTTCTCACGGTGAAGACCGTCCTGAGGCACCCCGCACAGGCACGGAGTCGCTGTGGAGCCCCTCCAGCGATCCCCGCCGCGCAGGACGTGGGGTGAACTGCGAGGTCACCACACTGGCGGCGACAAGAGTCGTATGGCAGGACGGAACTGCCAGCACGTCGGGCGCTTCCCTGAATGGCCGGCGGTACTGAAACTCCGGTTTCACCCTGGGGCGGGTTTGGAAAGCAGGGAGAAGACTCACATCTTGAGGACGATCTTCGGGAGCGGGCGGAAACCGGAGAGATGTGGTGATTGTGTTTTCGGTCAGGACTGTAAGAACTACGTAATGAAATACCTGGAATCGAATGTAGGCAACCTGCAATGCAAGAAAACGGCGGTTACTTTTCGAGGGAATTGTAGGGTAAACCCCGCGAACATGTAGGGGTTTGCTTGCGATGGTTGGAAGTCACGAATTAGTTTCGCTTTGCGGTGTTACCGGCGGCTCGCCGAAGAGAGCCGGGACCCAAGCGCCGCTCGCAGCTGTCCCTCCCTCCTCCACATCAGGATCCTGCATGGTTGGCACGTTTCGCACACGGCGATTGGCTTTCGTCGCGTTGCTGGCCGCTATGGGCCTTGGGCTCGCCGCGTGCGGCGAGTATCCGAATTCGACTTTCAATCACCACAGCGACTACAACACAGCCATTGATGCACTATGGGACAGGCTTCTGTTCCTCGGCACGATCATTTTCATCGTTGTCGAAGTTGCTCTTGTGTATACGGTCATTCGCTTTCGTCGTCGGCCTGGAGATCTGAAGCCGAAGCAGGTCCATGGGAATGCTGCCCTGGAGGTCACATGGACCGTCATCCCGGTCGTCATTCTGATCTTCATTGCGATCCCGACGGTGAGCACGGTATTTGAGACTCAGGCAAAGGCAGCGCCGGATGCATTGCAGGTAGAAGTTACAGGACACCAGTGGTGGTGGGAGTTCAAGTACCCGCAACTGGGCATCACCACTGCGAACGAGCTATACCTTCCCAACGGTCGGACGGTCAATTTTCAGCTCAAGACTGCCGACGTGGTGCATTCCTTCTGGATTCCTCAAATGGGCGGCAAGCGTGACCTGATTTCGAACCGCACGAACTATATGTGGTTCACGCCCAACGCGGATCTTCCGTCGTCTGCATGGAATGGGTTTTGCGCCGAGTTCTGCGGCGCGTCGCACGCCAACATGCGCTTCCGTGTGTTTACGGTGACGCCCGACGAGTTCGAGCAATGGGCGGCTCATCAGAAGCAGCCAGCTGTGTTCGGCGCGCCTGCAGCGGCTCCTGCAGGTACTCCCGCTGCTGCCGCCAGCGGAGCGACTCCGGTGCAGTTGGCTTCACGCGCCACCGCTGATGCGGGCTCAGCGCAACCCGTACCCGTCTGGTCCTTCCCTCAGGAGCGCATCGATTCTGCGTTCTCGTACACGATGCCGACGGCAAAGCTGCCTGTCGGTCTCAGGTTCGACGAATCATTGCTTGCACAGGGTGATGCTGAACGTGGCCGTCAGTTGTTTTCCCGCTCCACATGCATCGGGTGTCACACGATTGCCGGTACGCCCTTCAATTCTCCGATCGGCCCCAATCTTACTCATGTAGGATCGCGTCATACCATAGCGGCAGGCCTCTATCCGAACGACGCGAAGCACCTTGCCTACTGGATCAAGAGCGCTCCTCACATGAAGCCGGGCGCGATCATGCCTACCGTCGGGAAGGGCCTCACGGATCCGGTGCGCAAGAACGTCATCAATGCAGGGGGTCTGACTGACCCAGAGATTGCCGATATCGTAGCCTACCTCCAGGCTCTCAAGTAGTCATCTCCGTCACTCCGGACTCCCGAAAAGATGGCAACAATCGCTGCTGCGCCTGCGTACACCAGTGCCAGTGCCGGATCCAGTACCGGGCTTATGTCCTGGTTGACCACGGTGGACCATAAGCGCATCGGAGCGCTCTACCTGGTCACTGGTCTGATCTTCTTCATTGTCGGCGGCCTTGAGGCAGCCATCATCCGTGCGCAACTGGCAACTCCAAACGGCACTCTCGTGTCGGCGGAGATGTACAGCCAGTTGTTCACGATGCACGGCACGACGATGATCTTTCTTGCCGTCATGCCCCTGTCGGCTGCCTTCTTCAATTTTCTCATCCCGCTCCAAGTGGGCGCACGGGATGTGGCGTTTCCGCGCCTGAATGCGTTCAGCTACTGGATCTACGTGCTTGGTGGCATCTTCATCACGTTGCCGATCTTCTTCGGTGTGGCACCTGATGGCGGCTGGTTCGGTTATGCGCCTCTCAGCACCAAGGCGTTCTCGCCGCAGATCAACATGGACTTTTGGGTAATCGGCATCCAGATCCTCGGTCTTTCGTCCCTGGCTGCCGGATTCAATTTCATCACGACGATTATCAACATGAGGGCGCCGGGCATGTCGTTCATGCGCATGCCGATCTTCACGTGGATGTCGCTTGTGGCACAGTTCCTTATCGTCCTGGCGTTCCCGGCGATCACCATTGCACTCGTATTCCTTCAGTTTGACCGCTTCTTCGGCACCAACTTCTATACCATTGCAAAGGGTGCCGATCCTCTGCTATGGCAGCATCTCTTCTGGGTGTTCGGGCATCCGGAGGTGTACATCATGATAATGCCGGCCTTCGGTCTGGTGTCCGAGGTACTGCCTACTTTTTCGCGGAAGCCACTGTTCGGTTATCCGGTCATGGTGTATTCCGGCATCCTCATCGGCTTTCTTGGCTTCGGTGTCTGGGCCCATCATATGTTCTCTGTGGGTATGGGGCCGGTGGCCGACACGGTGTTCGGGCTGGGTTCGATGCTCATCGCGATCCCCACGGGTGTGAAGATATTCAATTGGATTGCTACGATGTGGGGTGGTCAGGTTCACTTCACAACTGCTGCCAAGTTCGCAGTCGGCTTCGTGGCAATGTTTCTCATCGGTGGCATCTCGGGGGTGATGCATGCATCTCCACCGGCGGATCTTCAGCAGACGGACACGTACTTCATTGTTGCTCACTTCCACTATGTGCTGTTTGGTGGCTCGGTTCTTGGGCTGTTTGCGGGTATGTACTACTATTTCCCGAAGATGACCGGTCGCTTCCTTGATGAGTCTCTGGGAAGCTGGCACTTCTGGTTAACGATGATCGGACTGAATCTCACGTTCTTCCCCATGCATTTCAGTGGTATGCTGGGTATGCCGCGTCGTTACTATCAGTATGACTCAGGTCAGGGATTCGACGGATTCAACCTGGTTTCATCGATCGGAACCCTGATCCTCGCGATCGGTCTGTTCTTTGGATTCATCAACTTCTGGAAGAGCTGGAGAAATGGAAAGAGGGCCTCCAGCAATCCGTGGGGTGCGCCAACCATAGAATGGAGTATCCCTTCACCTCCGCCCAGCTACAACTACGCGGAGCTGCCGACAATCAAGTCGCGCTATCCCCTTTGGAATCTCAAGGAAGGCGAACCACTGGTTCATGAAACGACCTATGAAGAAGAGAAGTACCGACACGTTAAGAATTCGCAGGAACTCGGAATCGTGATGCCCAATCCTTCCATCTGGCCCCTCATCACTGCGGCTGGGATCATAGTGATGTTCGGTGGCCAGCTCTTCCTGGACAAGAATACCACCCTTGGAGTCGCAGTCATCATCGGCGGAGCCATGTGGTGGATCGCTTCACTCTATAAGTGGCTGCTCACGCCGCTCGAGGACAACCACTGAGATGACCGCAATCCCAGCTCCCGTCGTTCAGGGTGACGCGCATGTTCAAGCAGGCGGACACTACACGAGTTTCGGACTAGACAACCGGAAAGTAGGCATCTGGACCTTCATCGGTTCGGAATGCATGCTTTTCGCCTCGCTCATCTCCACCTACCTCATTTACAAGGGAAAGAGTCCGGAGGGTCCCTATCCACACGAGGTATGGACCAACCCGTCAACCGGACAGCAGTTTCCCGCCATTCTCAATATCCCGGTCACGTCGGCGTCGACTTTTGTGCTGTTGATGTCGTCGCTGGCCATGGTGCTTGCACTGGCCGCTGTGCAGAACCGTCACAGCCCGAAAAATACGACATGGGAACGTATCCTTGGCTCCTCGAAGATCTGGCTCTGGGCAACGTGTCTCCTTGGAATCACTTTCCTTGGCTTCCAGGCATACGAGTTCACATCGTTCGTGCATGAGGGGCTTACCATACGTACGAATCTCTTTGGCTCGTCGTTCTTCACGCTCACCGGTTTCCACGGCGCTCACGTTACTGCAGGTGTGATATGGCTGTTCACGCTGCTGGCCATCGACTACAAACGTGGGCTGGAGCCACGTGATGCCGGACTTGTCGACGTCGCCGCACTCTACTGGCACTTCGTCGATGTCGTGTGGATCGTGATCTTCACGCTCGTTTACCTCATCAAGTGAGACGATGATGGCTGATCATTCGATGGCGATGGAAACTGTGCATGCCGGTGAACATCCGACCTGGTCGACGTACTGGAAGGTTGCACTGGTCCTGACCATCATCACGGCTGTTGAAGTGTCGGCGTATTACATTCCGCCCTGGGAGACGAGCTGGGTATATGTTCCGAGTATGCTGGCAATGTCGGCAGCCAAGTTCATGATCGTTGCTGCCTACTACATGCATCTCAAGTATGACCACAAGGTTTTCAAGGCTCTCTTCACTGGTCCGGCTATTGTTGCCAGCCTGATCCTTATTGGACTTCTGCTCGTGTTCTCGAAGCTCGTGATCCGCCTTGGGGTACTGACCTGATCTCAGGGTGTCACCATACCGACCCCGGCGGAGCGTAATCACGTGCTCTTCCGGGGTCTGTTTGTTGTTTGCCGGATGATGTGCGGTTGCTGTAATGGTGGCGGGTGAGCGGAAGTTCCAGTACGCACGTTCGCTGTTGTTGTCCGGTCGCCTTGGTGCCCTCACATGCCGAATACGTGATTGTGGCGTTGGCTCCTGTCATGGTAACTGCGCTAGATTGACAGGCATCATGCTTGCTCTCCTGCATCCTGTTGCACAGCTCTCGTTCAGGCAGTTTTCGGTGCATCCAAGCACTGTGATCGGTATCGCCGTATTCGGGGCAGCGTATGCATGGCGTGTGCGGCAGGGAGCATCCAATGCAGACTGCCGGGCGGTGAATCGATCGCAGCGGGATGCTGCGATTGCACCTTCCGTATTCCCTGCGCCAGATGGTCCGTCGCCAGCACAGCAGGTGGCGTTCTACGCCGCACTGGTACTTCTGTTCGTGACTCTGAACGGACCGCTGCATGATCTGAGCGACTACTATCTGTTCAGTGCTCATATGGTCCAGCACCTGATCCTCACGCTGGTGGTTCCGCCGCTCCTGATCATCGGGACTCCGGGGTGGATGCTCCGGCCGCTGTTGCGACGCCCCCTGTTGTTCAGGGTTGCCCGCTTCAACACGTCAGTCGTGGCCTGCTTCGTGTGGTTCAATGTTGTGCTTGCCTTCTGGCATGTACCGCTGATGTACAATCTTGCCCTGACCTATCATCCGGTACACGTT
>CAYSKN010000014.1:13333-23853 GCA_964431565.1 uncultured Gemmatimonas sp. | reverse complement strand
CCTTCATGCGCAACCAGGCCGGCGTGATGATGCCCGATGTCAACGAGGACTTCGTTGCTGTTGCAAAGGCAGAAGGCTGGTACAGCGACGAACTCATGGAGTGCATCGCAAGAACCGGTAGTGTCAGACAGCCGGAGGTGCCGGCCAGGTGGCAGACGGTGTTCAATACTGCCAACCACATCTCACCTGAATATCATATCCGGATGCAGGCTGCTTACCAGGAGCACTGTGATTCCGCAATTTCCAAGACAACTAACTTCAGTCATGCTGCCACCGTCGACGATGTGCGTGCCATCTATGAGCTTGCCTATGAGATGAAGTGCAAGGGTGTCACGGTGTACCGTGATGGCTCACGTGACAATCAGGTGCTCAGCACCGGCGCAACGCAGGACGCGACAGCAAAGCGTGATACAACTCTGGCGACCGCTGCTCCAGAGCGTGGAAAGACTGACAGGGCGGAGACCACCGCACTTCGTCGAGAGATCGGTGAACTGCAGGGCACCATAGCTGAACTGCAAAGTGAGCTTGATCGCAACAGGAAGGCGCTGTTCAGTGCCGAGGCCGAGAACGCCAGTCGCCGCGCCAAGCGTGCACGTCCCGATGTCATGCGTGGCACCACGATCCGCAAGGAGACTCCACTCGGCACCATGTTCGTGAACATTACCGAGGATGAAAAGGGTCAGCCATTCGAGGTGTTTCTGAGCCTTGGCAAGGCCGGCGGCAGCGCCATGGCCGATGCTGAGGCCATAGGACGTCTCATCTCGCTCAGCTTGCGCTCTGGCATATCCGTACAGGAGATCCATCGTCAGTTGCGTGGAATTTCCAGTGACCGTGCGGTTGGTCTTGGTCCCAACAAGGTTCTCTCAATGCCTGATGCCATAGGCATTGCGCTAGAACAATGGTGGCGGGAGAAGCAGGGGGTGCAACAGGATCTGCTGGCTGGCGATCAGGCGGTGTCGATCACGGCTTCCGCTGGTGCTCCGACAGTCTCATCGTCCGGTACGCGTACCCCGGCGGGTACTCAGGCACAGATTGAATTCGGCAAACTGGTGGGCGAGGTATTCATGGGAACATGCCCCGACTGCGGGAGTCAGCTGGAGTTTGCCGAAGGCTGCGTCAAGTGCCATGTATGCGGCTTCAGTGAGTGCGGGTGAGGCGGCTGGCTGCGCTGATATTCGAATGACTTGCATCAAACACTGTATCGGGACTGCGATGAGTGCGAGGATACAACAGTTCTGATGGCGGGCGGGCGCCGGCCTCGACCGGCATCCGCTCTGTTCTGCCTGCCTGAGATAGTCTGTCTCGCCTCAGTATTGAGGCGATGGCCTGAGAGCAGTGCAGACTTACTGTTCTTCTCGGTGGCCTCACCCACGGCCCGGCTGGAACACCGCAGTAGGAATGGCACCCGATCCCCGGATAGCGGGCCATCACACGGCATACTGCAAGGCAGATGACTCGGTATGAGTTGATGGCGCCGCGACAATTGCTACGCGACGCGCATCACACCATTCATGGAGTGTCCACCTCCCATGACCGGTGCAGGCGGTATATCCTCGTTCATGCATTTCACAAGACAATTGTCCTGGGTCTGGCTGGTATGTACCGCACTGTCGCTTGCCGGGTGCCTGACATCACCTGCGTCCGACTCCGGTGGTGGGTATTATGCGCTGCTACGTGGATCAGTCTCGTATGCAAATGGAACAGCGGTGGCCCGGGCTCCCGTGGGTGTGTCGTGCCTCGGATCAGCTGGTGAGCCGTTTGGTATTACGTCCGATGCAGACGCCAATGGCCGTTTCGAGATGGAAGTGACTGTATCAATGGCCTTTGAACCGCTTGACGGCGGGCGATTCATGTGTACCGTGCAGACCCCGTATCTGACTGCAGCAGCAGTGACAAGACAGGTTTCCGTTGCCGTGAGCACCACGCCGTCAAATCGTCCGGTTACGGATGTGAATCTGGTCGTTCCGTGAGCCTGTCGATCTGGCCTTGACTGCGCGATGATTAGTACAGTCGCTTAGTCCGGCACCGCCAGGCCAGGTCTGACCCGAGCTGTCGCACGCACTCTGAAATACCACCAGCGATGGTCCGGGTCGGGTGGTCGCCAGATTCTATGCGTGGTCGTATACTGACTGCTACCTGATTGTCGTTTCCCGCCAGCAGAGGTTGCCAACATGGCCATCAGTCGGCTCTGCCCGCGTATTCTGAGCGCTGTAGCATGGTCAGCACTCGCAGTCGTGCTGTTCGGCGTGCCGTCACAGGCACAGCAGTCGGAGGGTCGCGCCTATACTGTCGATGACAATCTGAACCTGCGTATTCTGCGCATGGAGGATGTAAGCACGGACGGGCGATGGGTGGCCATCACTGTGCGCGTGCGACGTGATGCTCTTACCGTCGACAACAGACGCTATGGTGATCCTACCTACAACAGCCCGTCCATTGCCGAGTTCCAGCTCATAGACGCTTCCACTGGCCAGATCCGAACCATCCTTCCCGGCAAGGTACAGGTTCGTGCTGCGAAGTTCACGAAGGATGGAAGCCGCCTGGCATTCTATCTTCTCAATGGTGATGAGTGGGCACTGAATATCACCGATGTTGCATCCAATCGCACGCGGCAGGTAGTCGCTCGCACCACGAAGCATGTCTCATCAAGTGCACCACTTGTGTGGGCTCCGGACGGCAGATCCATACTGACCGCATTGCGGCCGGACGGCTGGGCGGGCGAAGCACGGGCGGCCTATCTGCGCCTGACCGAAGGACCGATCGTGGTCCAGGATTCCCGTGAGCCGTTTCTCTCCTGGGACGCGTTGCGCAATCTTGGCAATCGACAGATTCCCGCCATCGTTGCAGTCGCTGATGGTGGCATCCGTGAGCTTCTTCCGGACGCACCTGTTACCGACATGCGGTTCTCATTCGATGGTTCCTATCTGGCGTATGCCACTGCTGAGCCGAAAAAAACATCGTACGACAACAATTCCGGTACGTCATATGGTGTTTTCAGAATCATGCTTGGCGGTAGCGGGCGGCTGGACACGCTCCTGGTACCAACCGAACGCAGACTTGCGCTGCGATGGAATGAGGAGGCGACGGCATTCGCATACGCCGATAAGGGCAACGTGTTCGTTCGCTGGGTCGATGCGGACAGCGCCCGCAACCTTACCGCCAGATACCGGCAAGCAGGATCCGGACAGGATACGAGTGGGACCTCATTCTCCCTTGTGAGCTGGCGGCCTGACGGAGATGCGCTGCTGTTGAGCACGAGGGGCGGCTATCACCTTATTGATGCGCGCACGGACTCGATGTCGTTCGTATACGGGCTCGAGGCTGATACTGCAGCGCGACCCGTCCGGAATCTCGTGGGCTGGAGCCGGGACGGTCGTTATCTCTTCTTCTCCCGATCCGCCAGAGACAGGTGGGCGCGGGGACTCGAACGCTATGATATCGTTGCCGGCCAGTCGGTTGACCTTGTGAACGACAAGAGTCTGTATGCAGGCTGGCGCGTGTCCGACGATGGTTCCCGTTTCGTGTTCGAACGTTCGGATGGAGTCAGACCCAATGAGGTGTATGTGGCAGGGCGTGACTTCACTGATGCTCATGCGTTGACCAGGCTCAACCCGCAACTGGACGACGTAGCGCTTGCTCACTCCGAACTTGTGCACTACCGGGATGCCGACGGGAAGACGCTTTATGGCGTGCTGTATTATCCCTATGGCTATGAGCCAGGTCGAAAATATCCGTTGGTGGCTGAGATATACGAGAGCTACTTCGACAATGGCTTCAACGAGAACATGAACCTGCTGACCGGACGGGGGTGGTTCGCGTTCCACCCGTCCGTGAATTTTGAGACCGGGTATCCTGGGGAAGCATGGGTGAAGGCGGTGACCAACGCAATAAACGATCTCGAGGATCGCGGCCTTGTTGACGGCAGCAAGCTTGGTGTCGAAGGGACCAGCTATGGCGGCTATGCAACCAACCTGCTGATAACGCAGACCAACAGGTTCGCCGCGGCTGCCAACATATCAGGGAAGGTCAATATCATCTCGTTCTTGGGAGACAGCCCCAAGATCGGTACGCGCAACTATAGTGCTGCGGAAAACGGTCAGGACCGACTCGGGGCGACCCTCTGGGAGGCACCAATGAAGTACATCCAGCACTCGGCGGTCATGTTCGCAGATCGCATCCGCACACCGCTGCTGATGCTGACAGGCAAGGAAGATTGGAACGTACCAGACACCAATCAGCGTGAGATGTATTACGCTCTGCGCCGCCTGGGGAAGGAGGTAGTGTGGGTGCAGTATGCGGGCGCTGGTCATGGTGCAGGCAGAAATGGGAGCGAAGCCGACTTCCGCGATCACTGGAGCAGGATGTTCGACTGGTTCGGCTCCCACTTTGACAAGTCTGTGACCGGGAAGAGTCGCTAATCGGTGGAAGCCGATGAGTCACCAGGCAGCAGGCCGCTTGCTCTTAACGCAAGAGCCGGGCCATGCGGGCTCACAGGAGTTTGCTGTGCGAGGGCGCTGATGAGTCGCCGTGGGCGAGGATGATTTCCAGGAAGTGATTGCCGAAGCGGTTGAGCTTGACCTGACCAACACCCGGTATGTCGAGGAGTTCACGGGGAGTCTCCGGCCTGCGCACTGCCATTTCTAGCAGAACACGATCTCCGAAGATGATGTAGGGTGGTACACGGGCTTCGCTGGCCAGCTCCCGGCGCAGGCCTCGCAGGGCTTCAAACAGCCGGCGATCAGCGGCATCTAGGTCGTGTATATCGGTGTGAATTCTTGTTGTGCCAGTGGTATGGCCGGGTTTCCTGTTCTCACGTGACCGATACGCGACATCAGAGGCTGTGAACCCAGCTCTCCCGGGTGCAGATGCAGCACGTTTCTGTTCCCGTTCCTGTGCAATTCGAGCCTGCACCGTGATGCCAGTGCAATGATCGCATGAGGTGTCACAGGCGCCGACCATTTCGTCAAAGTGTGCCACGAGTGCCTGGTGACGACATGTTGCCCGTTCCACCAGATCGAAGAGGGCAACAGTAGCCGCCCTGGAGCGATGACGCAGTAATTCATCATCAATGTTGTCGAGGAATCGTTCGTGCGCTATTACATCGGCCCAGGAGTAGAACAGAACACAGTCACTTGGCAGTCCGTCCCGTCCGGCACGTCCGATCTCCTGGTACCACGACTCGATGTCCTTCGGCATATCCCGGTGTATGACGAAGCGCACATCCGGTTTGTCGATGCCCATGCCGAATGCAATGGTGGCAACCATCACGTCCATATCATCCCGCCTGAATGCTTCCTGGTTGCTTGCACGTTCGTCGGCCGGAAGGCCTGCATGGTAGGGTAGTGCGCGCACACCATTGTCCACGAGGTAGCCGGACATCTGTTCCACGCTCCTGCGGCTCTGACAATAGATGATGCCGCTTTCTCCGGCGTGACTTCGCACAAGGGCGAGAATCTCATCACGCGTCGTGCCGCCTTGGCCCTTTTTTCGCACGGCTATGCTGAGGTTGGATCGGAAGAATGAGCCTTTGAATCCGGCCGGCTTCTTCATGCCAAGCTGCCGCAGGATATCGCGTGCAACTTCGCGCGTCGCGGTGGCAGTGAGTGCCAGCACCGGCACATCGAGCTGCTGCTTGAGCCCTTCCAGTCGCCGATAGCTGGGACGAAAGTCGTGTCCCCACTTGCTGATGCAGTGAGCCTCATCCACCACCAACAACGAGATCGGGCAGCCCTGCACGAAGTCGCCCAGATACCCGTCGAGAGCTTCCGGTGCGAGGTACACGAGCTCGTACTTACCACTTCGGAATCCGTCGAGGCGTAGTCGTCGCTCCTCGAGGGACAGCGTGGAGTTGATTTCCGTTACACGATACCCAAGCGCGGCCACGGCATCCACCTGATCCTTCATGAGTGAGATAAGCGGCGAGATTACGAGTACGGTTCCATTGAGCAATCTCGCAGGGATCTGATAGGTGAGTGACTTCCCCGCGCCTGTGGGCATGAGAGCAATGCAGTCGCGGCCAGAGAGGACGGCCTCTATTACCTGGCGTTGTCCGGGGCGGAAGTCAGAATAGCCGAAGACATCACGAAGAACGTCCACTGCCGAGTGGGCCGGGGACGGATGATCGTCCGGGATTGCTTCGGGCCCGATCGATGGGTCAGCCTGCTGCACAGAACATGCTAGTCAATTGGCGCGTGCCGCGCTGCTGCGGGATGCCGGCCTGGAAAACTTACCTTCAAGGCTGAAATCAGAGCCGGTTTGCCATAGATTGTGAGGCCCCAAGGGCTTCACCGCACCTGACGGAGCCCGCAATAGTCGCCATAACCCAAGTATCCGGTCCTGGAACATGAGCCGTACCCTCATTCTTGCCACTGCCCTTGCTGTGGCGTTGTCAGCCTGCACGTCATCCGATCAGACACCAGCAACTGGTGATGCAAGTACAGCGTCCACCAACACGATGACGGAGGCAATGGTACACATCATGGCACCCGCCAATGGTGACACCGTTACACAACCATTCACGGTGAGTCTCAGTGCCATGGGAGTTGAGGTTGTGCCGGTCAACGGAATCGTGGAGTCAGGCAGGGGCCATCATCACCTGATCATCGACCACGATGTCCCAGCCGATACGCTGCCGCTGCCTCCGGCGCCGGTGGTGATCCACATGGGCGATGGGTCGCACGACAAGGTAATCGAGGGTCTCAATCCGGGGCCACATCGTATCATAGCCGTATTCGCCGATGGAATGCATGTTCCTATGGCATCAGTGAGGCCGGATACCATTACCGTTGTGGTGCGGTGAGCAGTCTCCATCCGCCGGAGCCACCGCGTGAAGGTTGAGTGAAGCTCGGCGCCCGGACACCAGCAGATACTTTGTTCGAGAGGCATTCCTGCTGGTCATGGAGGGTTCGTGTCGTTTGAGTATGACCTGTCGCAGTATCTGGTTTCGCGAGGCTGGCGCGTTACTGTCTATTGCCAGGGTGGCCCGGGTGATGAGCCGCGGGAGTGCTACTGGCGTGGAGTCAGACTCATGCAGGTTCCGGTGCCATTCCGGGGCAGCCTGGGCTCGATTCTGTTCGACTTGCGCTCGACCAGTCACGCGGCACGGGAGGATGGCATTGCCCTTGTGCTTGGTTATAACACCGCCCTGTTCAGCGCCGTGTTCCGTATGAAGGGGCATCGGAGTCTGATGAACATGGATGGGATCGAATGGAAACGGGGCAAGCATGGATTGGTGGCACGGCTTTGGTTCATCATCAATGAATTCCTAGGCTGCCATCTCTCGGATACACTGATCGCCGACCATCCCGCAATTGCAGAACATCTGGTCCGGTGGCGGCCGAGTGTGCCCATTCAGGTCATTCCTTATGGATCACGGCGTACGGAACCAGCAACGAGTCATGATCATCCACCACTCGGTCTGACTTCCGGCGAATATGTTCTGGTCATTGCAAGGCCGGAGCCGGAGAACTCCATTCTCGAGGTGGTCCAGGCTTATGCCGGGTGCGACACACGCTGCAGGCTCGTTGTTCTTGGCAATTATGATCGACGCAACCGGTATCAACGTGCAGTGCTTGATGCAGGTACCGGAGGCACGCTCTTCCCCGGGGCGATTTACGATCGTGACACGGTCGACTCTCTCAGGCGCCATGCAAGGGTCTACGTCCATGGACACAGAGTGGGTGGGACCAATCCATCGCTCGTGGAGGCCCTGGGTGCAGGGTCTGCCATTCTGGCTCATGACAACAAGTTCAATCGCTGGGTGGCGGAAGACGCGGCCTTGTATTTCCGGAATAGTGATGACTGTGGTGAGCTTCTTCGTCAGCTTGTCGATCCGGGCGCAGAAGTCATGCTGGCCCGCTTGCGGGGCAATGCGAGGAGGCGACATGACGAGGCGTTCAGTCTTGAGGCACGTCTGCATGATTACGAGGAACTCCTTACCCGTTCGTGAGCGAGGCTGGCCCTGGTGTATTCCGGCGGACTGTTCGCGCACTCTCCACCCATACCAGCCATGTGTAATCCAATGAGACGTGCTGCGGTTTTTCTGACTGCTGTGCTTGCGGCTTGCGGCGGCGTGCCTTCCGTGCAGCTTGCGCGTCTTCCCGAGCCAACCGGTTCAACATTGACTGGCCTTGAGGAACGTCTGAGTGCCGGTGACGTGCTGTCCATTCACTTCCCATACAGGCCCGCAGAGGATCGTGACGTCGTTGTCAGGCCAGATGGCAGAATCACGGTGCCATTCATTGGTGCGCTACAGGTTGCGGGTCGCTCTATTGAGTCCATCGAAGCCGAGATGACGACCAGGCTGGACAGTTTGCGCTATGATCCCAGGAGGGATGCGGGTCGCGGACGCTATCTTCTGAACGTGGGCGATATCATAGAGGTCCGGGTAAAGGATGCCCCACAGCTTGATGCGACTGTTCCCGTCCGACCGGACGGGCGGATCTCGCTTCCTCTCATCAAGAGTGTCCTTGCAGAGGGACTGGCGCCGGAAGATCTGGAGGTCCTGCTCTTGAGCGCCTTTCGCAAGGAGCTCAAGGTCACCGATCTGGTCGTGATCGTGAAAGAGTACCAGAGCGAGCGCACATACGTGAATGGCAGGCTGGATCGGGGCGGGATCAAGGATGTCGATGGGGCCACCATCTCCGTGAAGTCATTCGTGCCGAGACAGGTGTACATTGCTGGCGAGGTACGCGTTCCAGGGTTTGTCACTTACCAGTCGGGTCTGTCGAGCCTGCAGGCAATAGTGTCGGCGGGTGGACCATTACGGTCCGGCAAGCTCGATGATGTTCTGGTGTTGCGTCGCAGCCGGGACGGTCAGGTGGTGGTGGAGTCGGTGTCGCTGGGCGGGGTGGCGAGCGGAGGTGAGGGAACTGACCTGCTTCTCGAACCGTTCGACATCGTGATCGTTCCCAAGAAGGGCATTGCCAAGGTGACGGACGCCCTGGATCAGTATCTGTATCAGCTCATTCCTGCCACCAGGAACGTGAACTTCACTTACTTCTACGATATTGGTGGACGCAGGCCGTGAGCCCTGTTAGGGAACAGCGACCGTATGAGATGCTGCCATCAGCCTCTCAGGTGACCGCTCAATCGGAGACGTTCGAGCCGATCTTTCACGGTCAGGATGACCTCTCCGTGGGCCTGTTGCTGCGCAATGTGATCCGTTCTGTTTGGCAATCCAGATGGCTCGTACTTGCCGCCACGGCCCTTGTGAGTCTATTGGTCGGAGCTGCGGTTATGGCGTTGCCACCGGTCTACGATGCGGATTCCACGGTACTCATCCGCAACGAGACCCAGGGAAACCCGTCATTTCTCACGGGAGTTGCGGCCGTAGTGCCCAGGGCAGGTTTTGATACGCCAGAGCGCAGATTGGAGACGGAAATGCAGCTGGCTGTATCCAGGCCGGTGCTTGAGGCGGCGATTGATGAGATCAAACCCACCTGGTCGCAGCTCTATCATTCGCCGATGGCTCACACAATCGAGCCCCTGATGCTGGCGTATGAACGTGTCTCAGTCCGGTGGTTCAACATGCCTCCCAGCACTGACCGGGACCGCGAGTCGATGGTTGAAGCACTTGAACGCAGTATCAGGATTGGTCCGGTCAAGACGAAGGGAGCCGAGGTAACATCCAACCTCGTGAAGTTCGAACTCCGCGCAGCTGACCCGGCAATAGCCAGAGATCTGCTGGGGTCGCTTGTCAGACATTACATGCAGCTTCAGGCGGATCTGGTTGTAAGTTCGGCACGAGAGGCTCTTGAGCTGCTTGCAGCCGAGAAGGCCGAAGCCGCTCGCGAGACGATGGAAGCCCGTGATCGACTTCAGAAGGCTTTGCTGCGGGGCCAGACGCGGGGAGAACCAGGCAGGGCTGCCGCTCTTACCGACAATGGTTCCGTTCCGAGGCTGAAGTCAGAGATACTGGAGACTGAGTTGACGCTGGCCGATGCTCGCTCCCTGTACTTCGATCAGGCTGATACTGTCGTCCGCCTTCAGAGACGACTCAACGCGCTCAGGGAGCAGCTTGCCAGGGACGTCAGCGCGGGTGTCACAGTACGGAGTGTCGCTGATGAAGAGCAGGCGCGGGTGAGGGCGGCCGAGGTGCGCGAGGAGGAGTTGTCGCGCAAGGAACGCGAGATTGAATTGTTGACCCGTTCGAACGCACTTCTCAACAACGATCGGCTGGTGGTTGAGGAGGCACGGCTACCGCGCACGTCGGACTGGAAGGTGCGCCTGTCGTACGTGGTAATGGGAATAATCGGTGGTGTATTGCTTGGTGTGTCGCTCGCGGGAGTTCGCCATGCCACCAACCGGACTGTAAGCTCTGTGGACGCAGCCAGGCGTCTGATTGGTCGTCCGTCGCTTGGAGCACTGCCCATGCTGCCGGAACGGGTGATGACGATCTTTCGGAGTTCGGAAGCGCCGCCATCAGAAGTTAAGCGAGGGGCGAGCGTGCGCGTGCTGTCGCCCAAACTGCGCTCCAGAGCGGAGCAGTATGCGGAGCAGATGGATCTTCTTGCAACGCG
>CAYSKN010000014.1:0-13323 GCA_964431565.1 uncultured Gemmatimonas sp. | reverse complement strand
GAGACCGGCGGTGGGGGCGATGCTTTTCGTGCGCGAACGATTCTGGTTACGAGCGCCAGGAAGGGGGAGGGTAAGTCAACCGTTGCCAGTTGTCTGGTGTCAACACTGGAGCGGCTAACGGGGGAGCGCGTGCTCCTGATCCACTCCGATGCAACCGAGTCGACTCGGGCGGGAGATTACGCGACGACGGCTCAAGGGCCTCTGAATGGTGGCCGTGATGTGGTCGCCCTTGCGGATACGGGCGGCTGGGTACCGTTCGGGCTTACCAAGGCAGGTAGCGCCAACGATTGGGTCATCATAGACGCTCATACGCTTGGCACTGGCGTTGCCGAGCAGGCCGTGCAGCAGGTTGATCTGGCGCTTCTGGTGATCGACAGTCAGCGTACAGGGGCACAGGTAGTGATTGATGCCCTTACAGATGTCTCCTACCTGACAGGGGTGGCGGTGGCGTTGGTGCTTAACAAGATCGCCGATGAGCCACCACCGTGGCTGCTGGATCGCTTCTGACCGACGTAGCCTTAGGCCGGTGCGGTGATGAATAGCCGGATTGACTTGGTCGATGCAAGGGCTGGTACATGGGTGCTTCTGTCAGCGGTTGTGCTGTCCACTGCCATCATTGCCGTCCTTGGAGGCAGCGAGCTCCAGCTGGTACTGCTGTTCGCTGCACTTTCGGTATCGGCGACCATGTTCTGGCTGGAGAGCGTCCGTGGTGCTCTGCTGGCCGGCTACTTGCTCACCCTGCCAGTGTCCATAGCCAAGACACTCTTCGTGGCAGGCGAGGGATACTGGCAGACGCTGGCGGTGGCGCCGAGCGACCTGTTCCTGATACCGTATGTCGGGCTCGTCATGAGCGATGTGCTCCAATCACGACGACCAGTTCAGCGGCCCGTTGGGTTCAGGGCAGCCATGGTGTTTCTGTCATGGACCTGGCTGTCAGCACTCACTGCAGAGAACAGTCTCGGCGGGGCGATGGCTGCGCTGGCGCTGACGAAAGCTGTCGTCGTGTACCTGTGCCTGGCGTTGGATGTCAGGAGTCCGCGACGGCTGCGTCTGGCGCTCGTGGCGTTCACCGGCGGCCTTATGCTGCAGGCTCCGATCGCTGTGTCGCAGTGGTTGATCAGGATTCCATCGGGTATTGCCGGCGCCAGAAGTGCCGAGATAGGTACGCAGATATCAGTAGGTGACGCCGCGGCATTCCGGCCTGCAGGACTGATGCGTCACCCCAACGAGCTTGCGGATTATCCTCTCTTTCTGCTGCCATTGGTGCTGCTGCTCATTGTGGACAATGGCAGAGGGTCGAGCCGGAGCGTCAGGTGGACCGCACTCATGGTGGGTGGCGTTGGTGGCATGCTTCTGCTGATCACCCTTTCGAGAGGCGCCTGGATTGCCGGCTTCGTGAGTCTACTCTGGACTGTGGTCATAGCTGCCAGGCGCGGTGTGCTCGGCTTGCGGCAATTGAAGACGCTGGGCGTGGCAGCCGTGGCTGGTGTCCTTCTTGTGCTTGCGCTCTATCCGACGGCGCTTCGCCGGCTCACCGAGGATGATCAGCGCTCCACGCAGGTTCGCCTTGCGATGTTCGAACAGGCAGGCCTCATCATCCGACACCATCCGATTATCGGTGTGGGACTCGGAGGATACTATCGCGCCGCTCATGAGACGATTCCCCGCTCATTCGCTCTCTTCAGTCCCGAGATGCGTCAAGGGGTGACCGACAATGTGGTTCACAACAAGTACCTGCTCACCCTGGCGGAAAATGGCATCCCGGGTCTTCTGACTACGATAGCAGTATATCTGGTCTTCTTCAGGGAATGGCACAGACAGCGAACGTGGGCTGATCACGGTCTGGAACTGTTGGCTTTAGGACTGACGGCCGGGCTTGTTGCCCAGCTCGCTTTCTACATGTTCGAGCATTTCTACTTCGGCTTTAGAACCGATGCACTATGGGTGGTGTTCGGCCTGCTGGCGGTGACATACCAGCTCAATAATCGTGGTCTGTCATTCCAGGCATCGGACCGGACAAAGGGACAATCATAGTGACTGCGGAAACAGTGACTCGCGGGGCGATAGCGATGATCCTCATGCGAGTGGCATCGGCGGCTCTGTCGTTTCTTTTCATGATTATTGCCGCCAGGGCATGGGGAGCGGAACGGCTCGGTGTCTATTCGACCCTCTACGCCTGGTTCGTCGTTCTCCAGCAGATTCCTGCGCTTGGTCTGCATTATCGCCTGATTCGCGATCTCATCCAGGACACGAATGCACGTGTGTCATTGGTGACTAATTCCGCCGTAATTTCTATCGCATGCGGAGTTATCCTGGCCACGGGGGTGATACTGACAGGACTTGGAACCACAGCGGACGACTCGATGCTGGCGGTGACGATGATGGCGTTGGCCCTGGCATCCAGCGGGTTGATCGTGGTGGGCGAAGCCAATTTATTTTCACACGAGCGGCTGACCGGTGTGGCGCGCATAACGATCGTCGAAACCACATTCCGCACAGTGGGCTGGATCGCTGCGATCCTGATGGGTGGTGGTGTGGCGTCGCTCTTTGTGATCTTGCTGATCGGACGTCTGGTTGCTGTCGTTCTCTATCTTGGCAGGCATGGCATGCTCCGCATCGCACTGAACCATGCGGTGATCAGCTGGTCGGTTATTGTCGACCTACTCCGCTCGGTGCCGCCGTTATTCCTTATCCTTCTGTTCAGCGGCCTTCTGGTTCGTATGGACATGCTGCTGCTCGCGCCGCTCGCTGGCACGGTTGCGGTTGGCGTCTATGCCGTTGGCTTTCGGGTGGTGGAAGGGATCCAGATGATCCCACAGGCTTTTTCGCTGGCGCTGTATCCCAGGCTGTCGCGTGGAGCGGTCTCGGTGGATGAAGCAGGGAGCGATGAGCTGTCACCCCTGGTGGACCGCATTTTTCACAGTATTCTGGTAGTCGGCGTTCCAGGTCAGCTGGTGCTGGGCTTGCTGGCAATGCCGCTGGTGGTCTTTCTCTACGGAGGAGCGTACTCGGCGGCCGGCAAGGTGCTGCTGATACTTTCGCCCCTACCTCTGCTTTCCGCCATTGACCAGGTTCTTGGCAACCTGCTCCTGGCCACACATCGCTCGCGTGAGGACGCAGCTGTACTTGGCGCTTCCTGCCTGGTCTACGCAATGTTGCTGATCGTGATGATTCATGCGTGGAAGGAGGCAGGTGCAGCTCTTGCCACCATCATTTCTGCGGTGTTTCAGGTGTCAGTCAAGGCGTTTCTGGTTCGTGACCGGCTCTTCTCAGGCAGAATGGCGCGTACGGCGATGCGAACTGCACTCGGTGCGGGAGCGGCCATTGGCGCCTTCCTTGCAGCCGGTCTGTATGTATCGCATTCCGTTGCCGTGGGTGCAGGGGTAGCTACCTATCTGCTCGCTGCCAGCCTGCTTGGGGTCCTGCCGCTTGAGGAGGCACATCTGCTCTGGAACCAGCTTGGTGAGAGACGAAGCCATGTGGCCACGATGCACCCATGAGGATCCTTCATGTTGATCCCGACGATGTGGATAATCCGATGTCCGGCGGTGGGCCGATCAGGACTCTCGAGGTTTATCGGCGGCTTTCGCGGCGCCACGAGATCACCGTCCTTACGCCCACGTTCCCCGGGTCGACACCGGAGCTCATTCGCGATGGGGTGCGCTACGTCAGGCTCGGACGTCGGATCGGCAATCACGGATCATCTCACCATTTCACGTTCATGGCTGCTCTTCCACGGGCGATTCGCAATGCCGAATTCGACCTGCTCGTTGAAGACCTGATGCCGCCGACGTCGGTCACCTTCAACCCTCTCTTTGCGCGCGGGCCAATTCTGGCTTCTGTGCAGTGGTTCTTTGCGCGTATCCTGGCGCGTAAGTATCACCTGCCGTTTCACTGGTTCGAATCGCTGGGTCTGCGGCTCTACTCGGACTTTCTTGTACAGACTGCTGACATGGAAGCGCTGATCAGACGGAAGCGCCCCAGCGCGAGAATTACTCTTATTCCTCCGGGGACGGATCAGGCCCTGTTCGATCTGAATCCGCGATACGACG
Source organism: uncultured Gemmatimonas sp. (assembly GCA_964431565.1). Taxonomy (GTDB): domain Bacteria; phylum Gemmatimonadota; class Gemmatimonadetes; order Gemmatimonadales; family Gemmatimonadaceae; genus Gemmatimonas. Next base: position 9,271 of record CAYSKN010000014.1, on the reverse strand, counting down.
GCCAACAGATCCTTTATCTCGGTCGTGTGGATCTGGAGCAGAAAGGCCTTGATCTCTTGCTGGCGGCATGGAGTCTCATTCCTGCTGAGGAGCGATCCACCCTGCTCATTGCCGGGCACGGCTTTCAGGACGAACTGGTTCGACAGCGTATACGGACTCTGGGGCTGGATGAGACTGTCCGGCTGTTGGGAAGGGTTGCGCCTGGCGAGCGGGCTGCCCTCTTCGGTGCGTGCCGGTTCGTCGTCGTGCCATCACGGGAGGAAACATTTGGCATGGTGATCGCCGAGGCGTGTGCTGCCGGCAAACCTGTGGTGGTGTTTGATCGTCCACCCATGAACGAGGTGGCATCCCGCGTAGGCTGTGTGCTGATACCTCCATTCGATGTAAACCTTCTTTCCGAGGCCATTCGCCGACTGATGAAAGAGTCCCCTGCCGTGCTGAAAGCTCGTGGGGGTGAATGTAGAAGCTGGGCACGACAGTTCAGCTGGGATAGTGTTGCACTGGCACAGGAAGCCTGTTACGAGGCAACGGTCGAGACTTGGAATGAAGAGAACGCCGGGCGACGCAGATCGGGTAATGACTCATGACGGTTCAGACGCCGGGAGTGTCCGTTGTAATAGTGAGCTGGAATGTCGCGGCCCTGCTCAGGGAGTGCCTGCATTCCCTGCTGGGTCAGAGTGAGATACCGGAAACTGAAATGGAAGTCATAGTCGTCGATAATGCTTCCAGCGACGGCAGTGCGGACATGGTTGCATCGGAGTTTCCGCAGGTGAGGCTCGTGAGAAATTCTGTAAACGTGGGGTTCGGTGCGGCCAACAATGACGGCCTGGCAATCGCGCGATCACATACGGTACTGCTGTTGAACCCCGATACCGTCGTGAACAAGGACACGGTGCGGGTGATGAGGGACACGCTCCTCATGGACCCCGCTGTCGCTATGGTGGGTTGCCGTCTCCTGAACTCCGATGGCACCCTCCAACGATGGACCGCTGGTGGTTTTCCTACGCTTGGCAGGCTGCTGCGGCATTCGTTTCTGATAGGCGTCGCCTTTCCCTCATCCAGCCCCTGTGCAGGACTCTTTCTTGAATCTGATGTCGGCGCAGATATGGATGTTGACTGGGTGAGTGGCGCATGTATGGCTGTGCGGCTGGAGGCTCTCGATGGGCTACTGTTCGACAGCAGGTACTTCATGTACGGTGAGGACATGGAGCTGTGCCACCGACTTTCCAGAGCCGGCTGGCTGATACGTTACACGCCACGTACGAGCATAACGCACCATCAGGGTCGGAGTACCGAGCAGTCCGAGCGCGCACAACTGGCGGCGCTTCGCGGCCCGCGGGCTTTTGTTCAACTGAACACGCGTTTGCCGGTCATGGTATGGGACATCTTCACCGTTGTTGCGTTCGGCATGCGCGCCACGCTGTGGTCTCTGGCAGCGTTGGCGCGGCGTCGCGGTGCCACTGAACGTGCCACTCTGGCATGGAAATACACAGGACGTGCCATTCGCGTCGCTGTAACGGCTTGAATATCCCACACTGACTTTCAATGAGCCGGTCATTACCGAATACCGACATGCCGGTGACTCTGCGAAGGACACTATCCGACATCAGGTCGGACTACGTACGGCTTGTAGAGGCCATGCAGGTCAGGATGACGGTGGGTAGAGCCGTTTTTTCCTTTATTTCGCCGTCGATCGTTGCACTGACGCTGTACAGAATATCCCGATGGCTCTACGGCGGTTCGCTCAGGCCACTCTCATGGTTGCTGTATACCATCAACCTCTACCTGACCGGTGCGGATATTCCGCCCCGTTCATCAATCGGCCGCGCGTGCCTCCTTGCCCACGCCAACGGTATGATCATCAACGGATGCCTCGGCAACCGGGTAACTCTTTATGCGCGAGCCGGAATCGGCGGTGGGCGAGGCGAAGGTGATGTGGGTGGCGGTCCAGGTGTTCCGGTGCTTGATGATGATGTGATGGTTGGGGTGAACGCCACCATTATGGGTCCCATCCGTATCGGACGTGGCAGCGTGGTGGGAGCGCATGCCGTGGTGATAGGAGATGTCCCCGCGTATTCGGTGGTAATGGGAGTGCCTGGAGTGGTAAGGCCGATCACAAGAGATGCTATCACCTCGTCTCTGGCCGAATTGGCTGATAAAGTGGATCTGAACCTCTGAGATACCTCGCTGTCCACGAGGTTATTGGTTGCTCCAGCACCGTGTGCATGAGCACCCCGGCCAGGACGCACACTGCCACCTGCGCCCAGACCCACTCGGCGTTGCCCAATCGATCACCTGCAATTGGTCGAAGAAAGCGGGTCAGTAGCACAGTGACCGGAAGGTGCGTGAGGTAGATGGAGTACGAAGCCTTCCCAAGCACTCGAAGCGATCGGTGAATGTGGGGTCGTACTACAAGGTCGTAGGCGGCAACTCCATGAACAACCGCGGCGGATGCCAGCCCGTACAGAAGCATACGCAGGTCGTAATTCGTGCTAAGCCGGCCAAGGTCAGCCAGGTACACCGCACCGAAGACGAGCAGGCCCGTCGCAAGCATGAGCGCACTGCGTGAGGGTACTCCCCGTGTTCGGAACAGAAGAGTGATCAGTGCACCGTAACCCAAGGTCAGATTGAACGGATGAAAAAGGAAATCCACGAGATAGTTCCACTCCCCGAGTGGCACGAGTTGCAGGTGTCGAAGCAGATTTAACACGACACCTACCACCAGGAAGGTCATGATCGCGAGTATCATGCGTGCAGATATCAGGTATGCCAGTGCGAACAGGAGATAAAATCTGATGTCGTGCGGCAGGATCCATGCCTGCGGCAGGATTGGAAGAACATCATGCACAGGCCAGACAGCGAACGATGCCAGAATGTGCGACCATTCGTGCTTCTCGGTGCGCATGGCTCCCGGTAGAACAAACGATGCCAGCAAGACGCCTGCGGTCAGCAGCCAGAGAAACGGGAACAGGTGCACGAAGCGCTTCATCAAGAATTGCCTCAGAAGGAACCGCGTTCTCGCAGGGGGAGCTCCTGTCCAGTGTGCTGCTATATCATTGCCATGCACGCTCGTCACTATGAACCCCGTGAGAACGAAGAAGACGGAAACAGCGCCTTCCGCAAGCACGTAGAACCCGTACCATGGTAACGGACCATGGACGGTAGCGATAACGTGATACGGGACTATGGACAGCGCGGCCAGGCCACGCATTGCATCGAGATACTCAAGCCGGGTCTGCGGTTGCCCGCGCGATTCGTCAGTCATCGTCTCAGCAGAAATTGTCAGCAGTGCATTGTGGAACTGTCATGCATGAAAACAACCAGGTCCGGCTCCGTGAAGTTGGGCAGCCGGAATACACCGTCAACCCCTCACGGCTGGTGAGAGCATGATTCGGATGGACAGCCGGTTCCGGCGCATGGTGGCGATTGCCACCGATCTCCTGCTCGGTGTGCTGGCGCCCCTGACAGGACTTATCACCAGACGATCCGTTACTGGATCGCTCGTGAACAGGGTGCTGGTGGTACGCTGCGACCACATCGGTGACCTGGTCATGGCGACTCCGGCGCTGCGCAGGTTACGCAGCGGCTTTCCCGGTGCCCATGTCACGCTGCTGGCGGGTCCCTGGGCGAGTGACGTTGTCGACGTTCCCGCACTGGTGGACAGTGTGGTTGTGTATGCGGCTCCCTGGTGGCTGTCGGCAAGGGGGGCTGGCAGACGTGACCGCTTCCGGGCCTGGATGGGGCTCTTGCCATTGATCAGATCTCTCCGGAAGCAGCAATTCGATATCGCGATCGATCTTCGTGGCGATCTCCGGCAGATACTCTTCTTCCTGGTTGGTTCGGGGGCTCCGCAGAGAGTCGGCACTGACCGGACCGGAGGGAGGTCTCTACTCACGGTTTGCCAGCCCTTCGCGGTGGGCGTTCATGAGGTGAAACGAGGGCTGTCACTTATTGCCCGAGTTCTCGGTGAGGATGAGCTGGCCATGACCTCGCCGTGTTCTCATCCGCTCGAGGTCGGCGAGGGAAGCGATGTGGACCCGATCATCGGATCTGAACTGAACGCACGTCCCTTCGTTGCTCTGATCGGACGAGGGAACGCACCCAACAAGACATGGCCGGTACAGAATGCCAGTGGCCTGATCCGACGGGTGTCGGAGGAAATGGGGCTCGGTACGGTCATTCTCGGCAGCCGAGCGGATGCGGCGTACGGGGATGCTGTTGTTGACTGCGGAGCTCTCAATCTCGCTGGCAGGACTACACTGGCACAGACAATAAGAATCATGCGCAAAGCGGCCGTAGTAGTGGCCGTGGATACTGGTACCATGCACCTCGCCGCAGCCACGGCGGTACCGGTCGTCGCACTGTTCGGGCCGACCAATCCCGAATATTATGCACCTTGGTGTACGACACATACTGTTCTGGCACCACAGGCACCGTGCGGCTGTATCGGTGGACAGTGCCAGCGCATTAGGCACAAGGATGGAGCGCCGTGCATGGTGGCCATTGACACGGAGTCGGTGTTGTCTGCGATCCGGAAGCTTGTATCATCAGGCAGTCACGATTCATCTCACCCAATGGTCCTTCACTGATGACAGGAAACGTGGACCAGATCGCGCGATTCGCATACGCGCTCATATGCATGCCGTACCTGTTTACAGTGGGCTTGCTTTCGGCGAGACACCGGGCCCTAATAGGGCGCATTGCCAGGCATTTCGGTTATGAGAGACAGGGTCAAAGGGCACTGCTGCCGACTGTCACGCCTTCTCAGTTCATTGGAAGTGGTACTGGTGTCTTCCTGCGTGCTGCCGATGCGGTCGAAGGCAATATCACCGTGGCGGAACTGGTCGTTATCAGTCAACTCGTGAAGGCGATCAGGCCGGCACGGATCTTTGAAATCGGCACGTTCGATGGGCGGACAACACTGGCCATGGCCGACAACGCCGAGCAAGCGGAAGTGCTGACGCTTGACCTTCCACCATCGTCGATAGACGCGACTGCATTACGCATAGAGCCACACGAACGCCATCTTATCCAGAAGGAATATTCAGGCAGCAGATTCACATCTGTCAAAGGATTAGATGGTCGCATCAGGCAGTTGTGGGGTGATTCCGGGGCGTTTGACTTCTCTCCATATGTCGGTTCGTGCGACTTCGTATTCGTGGACGGATCGCATGCCTACGATTACGTGCGAAACGACACAGAGCGGGCACTGGAGCTCGTTGGAGTGCGCGGAATGGTTGTCTGGCACGACTACGATGAATGGCCAGGAGTGACACGGGCGCTCAATGAATATCACAGGGATGACGTCCGGTTCCGGAGTCTCGTACGAATCAGGGGTACCACCCTAGCTGTACTCATCGTTGGTGATATTCTGGTGCCCCCGGAGGCCGTTGCATGATGTGGCTGCCAAGAACAATTGCCGCGGTGCCGTTGTTCATTGCGGTATCGTCCTGTGCGATGCCAACGCTGGATGAGATCTTCCGGTCGGTGAAGTTGGGGAACGAAGCTGCATCAGATACCGCAACGTTCACAACTGCCATCATCATTGACTATTCGGCTCCGGGCCATGTTGCACGGCCGGCGATAGCGGGCAGCAACATGCAATGGGTTGATGGTGGTGATGGACTGATTGCCCAATGGAGTACTGGTGGCATCCAGTCTGGCCAACCGGGCTCCAGGCCTGAGGGTGTCACCGACCTGGCTCCCGGGCTGGCTGCGGTGAATGCGCGAATGCTTGAGGCGATCAAGGGAATCAGGCCCGGTTCGCTCAGGTATCCCGGTGGAACCAATGCAGATGTGTACCACTGGAGAGCTGGTGTTGGCCCATTCAGCACGCGCGGGGATGGTGAGCACGTCTTTCGAAAACAGCGACAGAAGCTGCTCTTTGGCACAGGAGAGTTTCTTGCGCTGGCAAGACAGGTTGGAGCAGAGCCCGTGCTGACGGTCAATATCCCGACCGGTACCGCGGAGGAGGCGGCGGGCTGGGTTCGCGCTGTCAACTCGCCTGGCCGGAATAGCGACGTCGTCAACGCCGATCGCGGTTCGTCGTCATCACTGGTTCCGGTTCGCTTCTGGGAACTCGGGAATGAACCATATCTGCGCGAGGACCTGCGGCCCGAGCTGACACTTGGCATTTCTGGTTACATCAAGAAGGCAGCCGAGACGGCACTGGCGATGAAAGCCGCAGACCCGAGTATCCAGCTGGGAGTGCCGCTGCGTCTTGATCGGCTTGGCACTCTTCCGCTGGTTCACTTTCCCGGATTTGCGGAGGCCGTACTCAGAGCCAGGACGCTACCAATCGACTTTGTGGCACTCCACAACGGCTATCTTCCGCTTCTGTACAAGGGCGGAGCGGGCGGAACAAGTCCTGATCGTGCCATTCTGTTCCGTGCCCTGATGGCTGCCTCAGGTGTTGTTGAGAGCGACCTTGCAGCGGTGCGACAAGCGTGGCGCAGGTGGAGACCCGATACTCCCCTCCGAATGGCGGTCACCGAGTTCAACGGCATGTTCACCATTGGCGGGTCACTCGATCGTTACACGAGTTCATTCGCTTCTGCACTCTTCATGGCAGATGTTCTCCGTGTGCTGGCTTCGTCTCCGGATGTGATACTGGCCAATTCGTGGTCGTTGAACGGCAATGGAGTGTTCGGTGCATTGACGAGTGATGGAGACGCCAGACCGGCAGCCGCGGTACTCCGTGCATGGAGGAACGTGCTGTCAGGGAGGGTGATACCTCTGTCGCTCACGACGTCTGCGTTCTCGTCGCCGGCAATGGGTGTCGTGCCGGCCTCCACCGATATCCCCATGGTAACCGCATTCGCGGTTCGTGATACGACCAGCGATTCAAGTCGCCTCGTGATCATCAACAAGTCGCTCACGTCACAGACATCGACGGAGATCCGTTCGTCGAGAGGCACGGTTTCTGGCGTGGTCAGCGCTGTTACGATGACCGGGTCACCGGATCCCTTTGCCATCGAGTGGGAAAGGGATGCGCCATGGCAGGCCGTTGATGTCCGTGGTGATGGCACGACAGTCAGATTGCTCCTCCCACCGTCCTCCATGACAGTCGTCACAATTGCCCCCTTGTACCGGGGCCTTGGTTTCAATGAAATTTCAGGTGCTCGCCCCGTAGATCAGCGATGAATGACGGGCTGACACGGGTCGGTTGAGAGCGCGGCACGCTTGACTGGTTGTATCTGTCCACTGTGACTGATATCACGCCGTGATCGTGCGGAGCGACCGCCAGCGATAAGGCCTGATGCGCTTGTGGATGCCTCCTGTGTGACGGTTGTGTTCATTGGCATGAGCTTTTGTTGCCGCATCGGCAGGTCGGCCGTCGGCCCGATACGACTGCGCTCCGAAGATGGACACAGTGCAGCGTGACTGAGAATGCGTTCCTCCTATCGATTGGAGGCAATGCACGCCCCTCAACGTCACTCACCGATGTGCTCTCCCCTGACACTGCTCCGGCTACCGGGGATGGTCATGAGTCACAACACAGAAAGCGACGCGGAATGCGCTTGATGATCAACAACTGTCTGGCCGGAAGGCAAGGACGAGCCCCAGCAGGTGCCCTGGCGGTGGGCATGCTTCTCGTGATGTCAGTCTTCTGGCTGAACGGCTGCACTGATGAGGCACTGGGGCCCATTGCTCCGCTGTCATCCACAACCGCCGCCCACCCGGACACCATTACCATGGCATCATCGGTTATGGGTGCATTTGCGGCCACAGTGGATCTCCGCATTGATCCTTCCGGAATGATGGCACGGGGGGCTGTCGCGGGCAGCAACATTCAGTGGATAGATGGTGGTGATAACCTGATTTCCGATTGGCACGCTGCTGGTGAGACTGGTGGTGTGAACAGACTTGGAGGTTCACTGGCGCTGTTTCGACCATGGATGCTGGATGCCGTCGAGGGGCTGAGCCCGGGATCCTTGAGATTTCCCGGTGGCACGATGTCGGATGTCTATCATTGGCGTGGTGGTGTAGGTCCGGTTTCGGCACGCAGTTCAGGAGAGCATGTCTTTCAGCGAAAGCAGCAGAAGATGCTCTTTGGAACCGGCGAGTTTCTGGCGCTTGCCAGGCGGGTTGGTGCTGAACCTATCATCACGGTGAATGTCCCCACCGGTACCGCCCAGGAAGCGGCCGATTGGGTTGGTGCTGTGAATGTCAGGGGGTTGGCCTCGGTGGGCGGTGGTGCTGACGTCACCGGCTCCGGGATGCCGCCTGGCACGCCAACCAAGGTGCGCTACTGGGAACTCGGCAATGAGCCCTACTTGGAGGAATCCAGCCGGCCGGAATTGACGCTGGACCCGAGGGCCTACTCTGCGAAGGCCCTAGCAATTGCCAATGCAATGCGTGCTGCTGATCCGGGGATTCAGCTGGGGCTCCCGCTCCGTCGGGATCTGCTCGGACCGTATCAGCAGGTTCGCTTTCCAGGTTATGCAGACGCGGTGCTGCGGGCACTGGCCACGAAGGTCGACTTCATTGCGTTGCACAACGGATACCTGCCATTCACCGTTGATGGACTTCCCGGAGGCGCATCGCCGGACGCCGGATCGATATTCCGTGCACTGATGGCGGCTTCGCGTGTGGTAGAGGAGGACATCGAAGCGGTTCGAACGATGTGGGCGGCCTATCGGCCTGGTGTACCTGCGGCTATCGCCGTTACGGAGTACAGTGCGGTCTTCACGCTCGGTGGTGTGCTGGACAGGTATGTGAGTTCGCTGGGCTCGGCGATCTATGCCGCCGATGTTCTTCGGGTGCTTGCCTCTTCACCGAATGTGATCATGGCCAACTACTGGTCACTGAGCGGGAATGGGTGGTTCGGAGCCTTCGGTATACTGGGAGAGGAACGCCCGGTCAGTCACGTCCTTCGCGCGTACCGGCAGGCGCTTCGAGGCCGCATCGTGCGAACCGGGATTGCAAGCCCGACTCTTTCGTCACCGGCTATCGGTGTGGTACCTGCTTATGACTCCACCCCGGCAGTTGCTGTATTCGCTACACACGAAGGCGGCGCGAGTGGCCAGTCTGCCGGGATGCGGTCTGAGTTGTTCATGCGCGGCCCATCCCAAGGCCCTGGTGGGGGAAGTGGAAGCGGTGGACGCATGAGAGTACTCCTGATCAACAAGGATCCGGCACGTGCTGCTGCAACCGAACTGCGTATGTGGCTCCCGGGAATCCAGCGGCGCTCCCCAGCCGGAGCGAAAGGATCACCAATCCTTTCTTCGCGCGCCTCGACGCTCGACGCCGGCAGCGAAAATACCATGCT
>CAYSKN010000013.1:15590-24773 GCA_964431565.1 uncultured Gemmatimonas sp. | reverse complement strand
GGTATTCTCAGTGATTCGTATTCGTCCAATACGGGGTAAGGCAGGCTCGCTGGGCTACCTGGGTGACCATCAGATCTCTTGCCGTATTGAGAATGATGAGTTGGGAGGCGCCGCCTGCCAGCATCATGCCGAACGCGTCAGCCCACTGAGCGACAGTCTGACGGGAGCTGGAGGCGTCCACTGATCACGCATTTCTCGCGCCAGTCGTATGCGAGACCCGAGAACACGCGCTGGATTCCGTACGATGTATTTCCCCGCCTTCCTGCCGTGTGCAGTGTTTCCAGGCTCATACGCAGAGGGCCCGGTTGGCTGTGGGACAACCTGAACCCGCTGCCTTCCGGCTTGGCGTAAGGCAGTTACCTGACCATTCCCGCTCAATACCAACGCTCTCGCTGAACGACTGAGATCCATTCTCATGGTGCAGTTCAGAGCCTGGGGCACGGACAGCGCCCATGGTATCCTCGAAGGATCGAGGTGTTGTCCTCGTACCGTCACTGGTCCGCCAGGCATCGCACACTCCAAGCAGCAATCCACTTCGCCACGCCGGGTTGGGGCAGCCAGTGGGGAATGCTGAACTGTTTCGGATGTACCATCAAGATACCCGCAAGATACCCCTGTTTTTCCGTCAGCGGATGACGGCGCACACCAAGGCTGAAACAGCCATCGGTTGCTTAACGTAGTTCAACGCATGACACTCATTGGGAACGCACTCTGGTTCGTGCTCGGTGGCGGCTTCTTCTCCTGGCTCGGCTGGCTTCTGACGGGTGGTCTGCTGGCGTTGACGATAGTGGGTTTGCCGTGGGCATGGGCAGCGTTTCGAATCGCGCGATTTGCGGCCTTTCCCTTCGGTAAACATCTCGTGGATGCCCGCGATGTAGGCGAGCAACCCGTCATCGGGACCGGTCTAGCAAATTTCCTCTGGATCATACTCGCTGGAGTGTGGCTCTGGATCGCTCACGTACTTGCAGGCATCGCTCTCTGTCTCACAGTCATCGGCATCCCGTTCGGTCTTGCCCACTTCAAGCTCGCTGGCGTTGTGTTTGCGCCATTGGGCAAGCGCATCCTGCCCACCTGAAATGCGTTGACATCAAAGCGTCTGCCCCACGGGCCTGACCGTGTTGCAGAGAGTCAAGCGGACGGCACGCTATATCGCCTTGAACTCCTCGAAGGGCTGTCTGCAGTGGTTGCACACATGAATCGCCTTGCAGGCAGTTGCGCCAAACTCACTTTCGATTCTGGTGTTGCCCGAACCACAAAACGGACATGGAGCCGCCCGGCGGGCTCGTATGAGCGACACCAACGCCTCTGGTTCCGCCGGTCCCGGGGGTGCGATGCCGTAACGGCGCAGCTTCTCTCGCGCTTCGGCGCCTATCCAGTCGGTGGTCCATGCCGGTGACAGAATGGTCCGTACCTCCACATCATGCAAGCCACGCGCCAGCAGCGCCGCACGAATGTCATTCTCCATCTCACGGATGGCCGGGCAGCCCGAATACGTGGGTGTCATCGTTACCACCACGCGACCCCGGGTGATCTCGACATCTCGTACCACACCCAGCTCAACCACGCTGATCACCGGTATTTCGGGATCAGGCACGCTTTGCAGGATTCCGAGAACCTCCTCGCGTGTGAGATCGCAGCTCTTGTCCATCACCCTGATGATGGGATCACCAGCTTGCACCTGGATGAGCACGCGCCACACTCTGCATGGTTGCCAGCATGTGCCCTAGATGTTCGGTGTGAAAACCGCGACGCCCGCCGCGGCGCATTGACTCCGGCTGCGGGACATGCATTGTCGCACGTGAGAACACCTCACCAACCAGTTCGTACCAACTCGCACGCAGCACGCCATGATCCACGACGATTCCGTGGGCGAGCACTGCCTCATCCACCTCATCACGGTCAAACAGCTCATCGGTATACCACCACAGTTCATCGGCAGCGTTCTGTGCACGTGAGTGGCTCTCTTCTGTACCATCTCCCAGCATCACCACCCACTCACTGCTGTGTCGCAGATGATACCGGTCTTCCTTGATAGCCTTCTCAGCGATCGGCGAAATACCATCATGCGCGCAGCGCCGAAGTTGTTCCCACAGCAATACGCTGAAGGCGTCGAACAGAAACTGCCTCAGCATTGTCCTTGCAAAGTCACCATTTGACTGTTCCACAAGCAGGCAATTGCGGTAATGCACCTCGTCCCGGAAAAATGCCAGTCTGTCGCTGTCACGTCCCCTCCCTTCGGCCTCGGCAGCCAAGGTGAGCAGAGAACCCGCCTGACCTACAAGGTCGAGGGCGATGTTGGACATGGCGATATCTTCCTCGATGATCGGAGCATGTCCACACCACTCGGACAGCCGGTGACCCAGTACGAGGCGGTCATCGGCGAGCCGCAGCAGATACTCGAAGAGCGGATCGTCGACGGTCGACCGGCGAGGTGCCGCAACCCGAACCATCGGTGGCTTGTTGATGACGTCGGCCATCAGAAAATACGCACCCCGCGCGGAGCAATGTAGAACTGCGGATGACGATAGGGTTTGTCGTTTGCCGGATCGAAAAACGGACCTGCGTCCGAAGGCGCAGATGCAACGATGGCACGGGCGGGCACCACCCAAAGGTTGACTGCCTCACCACGACGTGCGTAGACGTCACGCGCATTCTGCAGGGCATGTTCGGCATCAACCGCATGCACACTGCCGGCATGAATAAATGCCTCGCCGTGACTTCCCTGTGTGAATACTTCCCAGACATCCCACTGACTGTCGGCAGTCAGTCCGTTGGAGAAAGCCGTGGTACTCATCATGCCACCTCCGTCTGTCGATTCAACTGCTTCCCGGCATACGCCAAGGCGGCAACCCTCACCCACTCGCCTTCATCATGTGCCTTGCGCCGTGCACTCATGCGCTCGTGATTGCACGGACCATGCCCTCTGATCACATCGCGGAATTCGGCCCAGTCGATCTCGCCGAAATCCCAATTGCCCGTTGCCTCGTTGAACGTAAGATCAGGATCGGGGAGCGTAATGCCCAGCTCGATCGCCTGTGGTACCGTGAGGTTCACGAAGCGCTGACGCAGTTCATCGTTGGTCTTTCTCTTGATGCGCCACTTCATGAGTTCGGCGCTGTTGGGTGAGTCACTGTCGCCAGGTCCGAACATCATCAACGCAGGCCACCAGAAGCGGTTGACTGCATCCTGAACCATCTCCCGCTGGGCTGGTGTTCCACGGGCCAGCACCATGCAAATCTCGTATCCCTGACGTTTGTGGAAATTTTCTTCCTTGCAAATGCGGATCATTGAGCGGGCATACGGACCGTACGACGCCTTGGCCAGCATCGTCTGGTTCACTATCGCGGCACCATCCACCAACCAGCCGATCGCCCCCATATCGGCCCACGTGAGCGTCGGATAGTTGAAGATGCTGGAGTACTTGGAACTACCATCGAGCAGCTGCTCTATGAGATCCTTTCGATCAACCCCCAGCGTCTCGGCTCCGCAATAGATGTACAGGCCATGACCGGCTTCATCCTGCACCTTGGCCAGCAGACCAAGCTTCCGGCGCAGACTGGGAGCGCGGGTGATCCAGTTGCCCTCAGGGAGCATGCCCACAATCTCCGAGTGAGCGTGCTGCGACATAATGCGTATGAGCTGGCGACGGTAACGCTCAGGCATCCAGTCCTTCGGCTCGACGCTCTCGCCCGCCTCTACTCGGGCCTCGAAAGCAGCCAGGAGAGACGGATCCTCGACGGAGCGGCTCGTTTTCTGGTCCATGGATGAATTTACTGCCCGTTCCCGGGGTCCGACAATCAATGTGGTGCGCTATGTTGATGTATATGACACGGTCCTCACCAAGCCCCTCCACGACATCTGAGGCGGGACATGTTCGCACCGCTGTCAGCAACGGTATCGGTCGCATCGAGTTCTTCCATCCCCGCGGCAACTCGCTTCCTGGCGTACTGCTGCGTGCACTGGCCGCCAGCGTGAAGGACCTTAGCATGGAGCCTTCCGTTCGCGTGATGGTGCTGCAGAGTGGCGGTAGCGGACCATTCTGCGCTGGTGCCTCGTTCGATGAACTGGCAGCTTTGTCCTCGCCGGAAGAGGGAACCGAATTATTCAGTGGTTTTGCAGGTGTCATCCTGGCCATGATTCGCGCTCCGCAGTTTGTCATTACCCGTGTACATGGCAAGGCCGCTGGTGGCGCGGTGGGGCTGATCGCCGCGTCGGACTACAGCATGGCCGTTCGTACGGCATCGGCGAAACTGAGCGAATTGTCAGTCGGTATAGGTCCGTTCGTCGTCGGTCCCGTAATAGAACGGAAGATCGGACTGGCGAGTTTCAGTCAGATGTCGGTGGATGCAGACTGGCGCGACGCCAACTGGTGCGGGCATCGTGGGCTCTATTCGCGCGTGCACGATGATATTGCTTCTCTCGATGCAGGCATCAACGAAATTGCAGAGGTCTTGTCACGTTCAAACCCCGAAGCCATGGCACAGATGAAGCGGATGTTCTGGGCGGGGACTGAACACTGGGATGTGATGCTGGCCGACCGTGCGTCCATCAGTGGCACTCTCGCACTTTCTCCTTTCGCCCGCAGTGCCGTATCCGCATTTACGGCCAGATGACTGCACCGCTGACCTTACACCTATGTTCCGTTTCCTGCGCGTACCCGAGCGCCTCTTCACGATCGCCGCATGGACGGTCTCGCTGGTCTTTGGAGGCTTTCTTATAGGTCTGGGTGGCAGGATCGTTGGTCAGTTGCCCGGAGTCAGGCAGAACCTGGACATTGGCGTCCATATCGACTCCACCACTCTTGCGGCGCTGCGGGCAGCGCGTGACTCGCTGGTTGAAGCGGAGCGGAATGAACAGGACGCCCGCGAGCGTGCGTTGCAACAGCACGAAGTGACCCGGAATGCCTACATGACGGAACGTGAGGGATTCGATGCATGGGTTGCAACACGTCGCGCAACGACGGATCCGCTCCAGGATGTTGAAGTCCTGAGACGTACGCTCAGGCTCGACACCCTCAGAGCCCGTGAACGGGCGGCTCAGTTGGTGATCGAACGCCATGATGAAGCACTGCTGACTTTCACCCAGGCCAGGGAAGCAAACGGGAGAGCACTGGCTGCCCTGGAGGCTGAGGCTGCGCAACGAATGGAACGTGGGCGCTTCTGGGAGGAACTTCGGATCTTCGGCATTAGACTCGCCCTCACCCTGCCACTGCTGATCGTTGCAGGCTTGCTTGTCGTACACAAACGGCACAGCGAATACTGGCCACTCATACGCGGCTTCGTGCTGTTCGCCGTCTTCGCCTTCTTTGTTGAACTCGTACCGTACCTGCCCAGCTATGGCGGCTACGTCCGGTATACTGTCGGCGTGGTCGCCTCAGCAGTGGCCGGCGTGTACATCATTCGGTCTATGCGTTTGTATCTGGCACGACGGCGCCACGTTGAGCAGCAGAGTGAGGCAGAGCGACGCCGTACCTTGTCGCGTGATGAAGCACTCAAACGCATGGACGCTGGTGTGTGCCCCGGCTGTGAGCGCCGCATGGTGACCCTCGCAGGCACCCGCGTAGATTTCTGTGTTCACTGCGGACTGCGCCTGTACGATGAGTGCCAGACCTGCGAAACACGGAAAAACAGCTTCTTCCCGCACTGTCCGGTATGTGGCGCTGCGCAGAGGGAGGCAGCGTGAGAGCTGCCGCTGCCGGATAAAGCAGTTGATATACGCGCGGGCGGATCTCTGACAGGTCCGGTCAGAAGCGTATGGCAACCATGAGCCCTGTCGTGCGTGGCGTGAAGACTGGTCGAAGGGTGGTACGTACCGGGAGTGGCGCGAGTATACCGGAACCGACTCGGGAACGATTCGCGGTTGTCACCGCGTCAATCATTCCCACCAGCGCCATCGCACCCGCAAGACCGATACCGGGCAGGAAGTATGTGCGTTCTCTTGTGGTGCGTGTGTAGGGAGCAGGCACACCGTTGGGATCGGTATAACTGATGTTCTCTGTCTTTGTCTGCTGGGCGAACGCCATTGCCGCACCTGCACCACTGACCGCCATGACAAAGGCACCTCGAATCGGATGACTCACGTGGAACTCGCCAAGCCCAGGAACCAGACTCCGCAGGAACGCACCACCAGGACTGTATACTGGCCTGCGCAGCACGTCGATGGCACGACCGACCTCGATGCGATCCTCGACCGACG
Source organism: uncultured Gemmatimonas sp. (assembly GCA_964431565.1). Classification (GTDB taxonomy): domain Bacteria; phylum Gemmatimonadota; class Gemmatimonadetes; order Gemmatimonadales; family Gemmatimonadaceae; genus Gemmatimonas. The sequence goes on along the minus strand of CAYSKN010000013.1, from coordinate 18,578 downwards.
GTGAGGCGATCCGGTATTGCTCCAGATCCTCCAGCGCGCCCACTCGATCACCTTCACCGGCGCGGGCAAGGGCACGGTTGAATAACCCCTCCGGGGACAAGGGTGCGTCTCGTACGACATCATCGAATGCCTTGACGGCCGATTCGAATCGTCCCTCATCGAAAAACGAGAGCCCGAGCCGAAACTGAGCCTCTACGTTGTCAGCTTGACGCTGCTTCTCCACTGAAACAAGACGCTGCAGTCGACCTCTGACATCTGCGGCCTCCTGGCCAGCGGGTGCCAGCGTCAGATAACGGCAGAACTCGCCAACGGCACCCGTCGAATCACTTAGCTCCTCAAGGGCACGAGCCAGATCGTATGCAATGCGTTCATCACCCGGATTGAGTTGGGCTGCACGCTGAAAGGCATCCCGGGCAGCTACCTGGTCACCGACCAGTGACGCTTCCTGACCGGCAGCAGCAAGACGACGTGCTTCGGCATTGTCTCGGCGCACTGCTGCTGCCTGGCCTGCCGGTACAACATCACACCCAGGTGCCGGCCCAAGGGTGAGTGCGCGCCTTGGCACGAGTTGAGGCGACCCATGCTGCGCCTGAAGCGGCCACGCCAAGCATACGACCGTCATGAATCCGACACCAACAACAGCCAGGTGGCGCATGCCTGCATCAGCGAACTGTGACCAGTGTCGAAGCACTCACTCCCTCCGAAGATGCCGTAATGCGGACGACGCCGGCCGTGACGCCAACGACCTGCCCGGTGCTTGATACGAAAGCGACTTGCTCATCCGCAGACGCCCAGGTAATGAAACGATCAACGAGGTCCCTGCCGGACTGATCACGCGCAATGGCATCAAGTACTATCGACTGGCCGACATCCACGACAGGGTCTGCTGGTGAGATATCAATTGATACCACCGCTGGCGGCCCTACAGTGACGGTAGCACTGCCCGAGATGCCGTCGATGACAGCAACTATGATTGCCACTCCGTTACCTACAGCTCTCACCCGTCCATCATCCTCTACAGCAGCAACACCCGGCGCACCACTGATCCAGTTGATGGATCTTGCCATGAGTTCTTCGCCGGTTACCGACAGGGCTGACGCAAACAGGCGCCCCGCCGCTCCGGGCGCCAGGTTCATCTGCGAGGGCGTGATCCTGACACTGGCAACAGGTACCTGAATCACAGTGAAGGTCGCTGAGCCCGTCTTTCCCTCGCTGGTCGCCGTAATGCGTGCCGTACCCGGAGCTAGTGCAGATACCACACCATCCGGAGCGACACTCGCAACGGCCGGGGCATTGCTCGTGTATGTCACTGGTCGGCCCTGGAGCAGGTTTCCTTCTGCATCGGTGATCTGCGTGATCAGTGCCTGTCTTGTCCCTACAACCAGTACACCCGAGCCCGGTGTGAGGATGATCGAACTTGCAATCCGCTCGAGAATTACAACAGTGGCTCTTCCCGATCGTCCCTCACTCGTGGCTGTAATCATGACCGTACCAGGTGCGTGTGCAACCACAAGCCCAGTGGATGAGACGTTGGCAAGAGCGAAATTGCTCGAACTCCAGGTGACAGCACGCCCCACGAGTTCCAATCCCTCGCCATCACGCAACGTTACCTTCAGCTGACGCTCGGCACCCACGCCAATGGTGTCCCTTTCCGGTGTCAGAACGACGGTGGCGACGGATGGCAGCGTTATCGTAACAGCCGACTGCGCAGTTCGGCCTTCACTTGTCGCAGTGATTGTGGCTACCCCGGGAGCAAGTGCTGTAACGACGCCGCTCTGAGTCACCGTCACAACGTCCGCATCGCTGCTCGACCACGAAATGGTGCGACCAATGAGGGTGCCTCCGTCTGCATCTACCGTCCTCGCCTGAAGGGATGCCTTGCCCCCAATCTGCAGGCTCAGGGCTGCCGGTGTGATCATGATTGCGGCAACCGGAGGGGCAGAGACAGCAATCGAGGCTGTGGCGCTCCTGCCCATTGCGCTTACTGCGATACGCGCCTGTCCGGGACTGCGGGCGACAACGACGCCTGCACGGGAAACCGAAGCCACTGCGGAGTTGCTGCTCGACCAGGTGAATTGCAGACCCGTCATAACCTGGTTCGCCCCGTCTCTCGGCGTTGCGGTGAACGGGACAGAAGCACCAACGGCCACATCGGCAGTTTCCGGCGTAAGCGTGATACTCTCAACCGGTACGGTGGCCGTTCCAATGTCATCATGGCAAGCTGTCATGACGAACAACAGGGGAGCGATCGCGGCGGATCGAACTCCTGGCAGACGCACATGGCGCACGAGACTGTATACACCGTCCGTCATGATCCGCCCGGGGGATTGATCGCGATCGGATTCGCGTCAACTGTGAGGGCAGGAGCTTCAGATGTGAAGCTCAGAATGAAGCTACCGGTACCGGTGATGCCAAGATCGGTGAATGTCACGGTTCCGGCCACTGCAGCGCGAGCCGTCGTTCCGTCAAGTGAACCAGTCCCTGTCTTGATGACAGCAGTGACGGTGAGCGTGGCCCCACTCCCTGTGGTAACCAAGAGTCCCGCATTGTCGCGCACTTCCACCACGGGCTGCGTGGCGAACGGACTACCATCTGTTCCGCCTGCAGGCTGCGTGACAACAACCAGCGAAGCCGCAACCTGGGTAACTGTTATCGGCGCAGGTGAGACTGGGGTCAGTGAACCGCTCGTGAACTCCAGCTTGAAGTCGCCGGACCCGTTGATTTGTAGGTTGTTGAACGTGACCACACCGTCGACGGCGTTGACGGTCACGGTACCAACCAGCGTGCCCGTACCACTCTCGATCGCCACGGTCACCGCCGCATTGCTGTTCGTACGATTACCCGATGCGTCGCGGATCTCCACTACCGGCTGGGTGCTGAACACCACTCCGCTCACAGCCCCAGCCGGCTGGGTTGTCACCGCAAGTTGTGTGGCAGCACCCGCCGTGCCGGTAGCACTGAACGTCACCGGACTACCCGCAAGACCGG
>CAYSKN010000013.1:0-15490 GCA_964431565.1 uncultured Gemmatimonas sp. | reverse complement strand
GCTGCGCTCTGACTAACTGATGAAGTGGCCGAAATGTTCGCAGCAGCACCCGCCGTGCCGGTAGCACTGAACGTCACCGGACTACCCGCAAGACCGGCCGCTGTCGCCGTAACTGTGTTCACGCCAGCCGTACCGCCAAGTGTCCACGACGTCAGTGCAGCCGTACCGCTAGCGTTCGTCACCACCGTACCTCCACTCGCAGGTACCGTCGTTCCGCCTCCGCCGCTCACCGCAAACGTCACGCTCACTCCACTCACACCGTTGCCGCCAACGTCCGTCACACGCACGCTCGGCGGTGCACTCACGGCCGTACCGACTGCTGCGCTCTGACTAACTGATGAAGTGGCCGAAATGTTCGCAGCAGCACCCGCCGCTACTGCGATGACTCCCGAAGTGACAGCAAGCGCAGGAGTCAGCGTCGTGAAGCGAATAGTATGTGCCCCTACGCCGGTAACGCCCAGATCCCCGAAGGTCGCCACGCCGTTTGCAGCGTTCGCCACCGTGGTACCAGCAAGGACACCGCTGCCGGAAGCCAGCGCTGCAGTAACAGGAAGCGTCGCACCTGGACCAGTGGTAACGACCAGCCCCGCGTTATCCAGAACTTGCACAACCGGCTGCGGGCTGAACGCTGTGCCATAGGTCGCAGTTGACGGCTGCGTCTGGATGTTCAGCGACACGGCGTTCTGAGTCATGTTGATGCTGCCCGTCGTGGCTCCGGCAAGACCGGAGCTGCCAAAAGACAGTGTATGCGCACCACTGCCGGCAACAACAAGATTGCTGAATGTCGCGACACCGTTCACAGCGTTTAACGTCATCGTGCCACCAAGCGTTCCAGTACCACTGGCTATCGAGGCAGTCACTGCAGCATTGCTGTTTACACGATTACCGGCCGCATCACGGATCTCGATCACCGACGGTATCATGGCAACGCCGCTCACCGCTCCTGTTGGCTGCGACGTGATCGCAAGTTGCGTTGGCGAACCGATGACGATGAAGCTGGCTGAAGTCGTGCTCAGAGCTGGTGTAGCTGTTGTGAACTGCAGCGTGTGCTGGCCGTTACCGACAATGGCCAGATTCGTGAATGTCGCTACTCCGCTTACCGCACTCATCGTCACGGTACCACCAAGCGTACCCGTCCCGCTGGCACGTGTCGCCGTTACCGCCAGGCCTGCACCACTCCCGGTTGTGACAACCAGGCCAGCATTGTCAAGTATTCGAACGACGGGCTGAGTACCGAACGGCACACCATCAAGCGCACCTGCCGGCTGAGTGGACACAGCAAGTGAGGCTGCTGCCTGCGCCACGTTCAACGGCGACGACGTTACCGACGGCAGCGCACCACTGGCGAACCTGAGTGTGAAACTGCCTGGACCATTGAGCCGAAGGTTGCTGAATGTGGCGACGCCGTTCACGGCAGTGGCGGTCAGTGTACCACCGATGGTTCCTGTTCCACTCGCTATCTCGGCCGAAATGCCAACCGCATCGGTGACGATGTTGTCGTCAGAGTCGAGCACACGCACAACCGGTTGCGTGGTGAGCGCCACTCCCGACACGGCACCACCGGGTTGAGTTGCGATCACGAGTTTGGCAGGCGCGCCAGCACTGATCGCGATATTACCCGACGTCACGGCGAGACTCGGAGCAGACGTGCTGAACTGAAGCGTGTGTGCACCAGTGCCTGTGACGGCGAGATTGGTGAACGTGGCAACTCCATTCACCGCGGTCGCGATCGTGTTGCCCTTGAGTACACCAGCGCCGGACGCCTTTGCTGCGGTCACGGCCATGGTCGCACCTGAGCCAGTCGTTATCAGCAGGCCGGCATTGTCGAGTATGCGAACCATCGGTTGCGGACTGAATGGGACGCCCGATATAGCCGTCGACGGCTGAGTCTGAACGCTGAGCGAAGCAGCGTTCTGGGTAACCGTGAGACTGCTCGACGTCGCACCAGCGACGCCCGCACTGCTAAACAACAAACTGTGTACGCCACTTCCGGCGATCGCGAGGTTGCTGAACGTTGCGATGCCATTGACGGCGTTCACTGTGACCGTACCGCCGATGGTTCCTGCACCACTGGCAATGGAGGCGGTAACGGATCCCGTACTGGTTGTGAGATCGTCATAGGCATCAACCAGCGCCACCATCGGTTGCGTGGTCAGCGGCAAACCCGAGACCGCCCCTGAGGGCTGCGTACCGATGACGATCTTCGCCGGGGGCCCGGGATTCACCGTGATGTTCGCCAGGACTGCTGTAAGGCCACTACTGGTGAACGTAAGGGTCTTTGTGCCAGCGCCGTGCACAGACAAGTTGGTGAACGTCGCAACACCATTGACAGCGCCTACAGTGGTGGTCCCGCTCAGAACGCCTGTACCACTCGTAATCGCAACAGAGACGGACGCCGTACTCGTCGAAACCAGGTTGCCATTGACATCCTGTATCGCCACAACGGGCTGCGCACCCAACACCTGACCACTGACAGCACCCGCGGGCTGACGGCTCAAGGCCAGTCTTGCTGCTGCCCCCACCGTGCCGGTTGCACTGAATACCTGCGGACTGCCAGCCAGACCTCCCACCGCAGCACTCACACTATTCGTGCCCACAGCAGGAGCGAGTGTCCACGACGTGAGTGTGGCAATACCGCTGCCATCGGTGTTTACGGTCGCCGGGCTTGCCGGCACGATGGAGCCTCCGCCGGCGACAGTGAAACCAACGGCCACTCCACTCACCGGATTCCCGTTTGCATCCGTAATGCGCACACTCGGCGGTACTGTCACATTGGCTCCGGCCGTGGCGCTTTGAGTCGTTGTGGATACTGCGTTCATGGAACGAGCGCTGCCCACCACCCCTGTAGCAGCGAAGATCAGAGGGCTGCCGCTCACACCGCTCGCTGCTGCCGTAACCCTGTTCACCCCCACGGCGCCGCCGAGCTGCCATGACGACAGCGCGGCAACTCCACTTGCATCCGTCGTAACAGATGCCGGGCTGGCGGGGCTGATATTCCCACCACCCGCAGTGACGCTGAATATCACAACATGGCCAGCCACAACATTGCCGTGCAGATCTGTGACCCTGACAGCGGGAGGCGCAGTAACAGGCGAGCCCGCCGTCGCCGACTGCGACAGCACCGAAACGGCAGACAAGACAGCAGCAACACCAACTGTGCCGGTTGCTGTAAAGGTTAACGGGCTGCCCGCGAGTCCAGAGACTGTCGCCGTAACCGCGTTGGTACCCACGCTGCCGCCCAGTGTCCACGAGGTGAGCCTCGCCACCCCCGCCGCATCTGTAAGCACGACCGCCCCACCAGCAGGTACGGTAAGGCCACCACCCATCACCACTTCGAAGGTCACCGGCACTCCACCCACCGGATTGCCGAAGGCGTCGGTCACCTTCGCGGCCGGGGCGGCAGCCACGGCGGTGCCGGCCGTGGCGGTCTGCGTAGTGGCTGACAAGGCTGCAAGCGTCCTGGGCGAGCCAATGCTACCCTGCGCCCGGAACGTGACCGGACTACCAACGAGTCCGGTAACCGAAGCGGTGAGCACATTCGGCCCCGCCGCTATCCCAAGGGTCCACGACAGGAGAGACGCGATTCCACCGGAGTCCGTCACCACACTCGCAGGACTGACCGGATTGCTCGAACCGCCACCACCGGTGATCACGAACGCCACCGGTACTCCCGCCACACCTGATCCGCCCGCATCCGTGACCTTCACACGAGGAGCTGTGGCCACCGAGGTACCGGCCGCCGAAGCCAGCACGGTATCTGACGCTGCGATGAGGAAGGTCGGCGACCCAACAACAACCGAAATGGCTGCCGACGCCTGCATACCATCCACCGTCGCCTGGATTCTCGCACTCCCAATGGAAGCAGCCCTGACGACTCCACGTGAATCAACAACGGCAACAGCGCTGTCACTCGAACTCCATGCAACATAACGTCCGGTGAGTACCTTGCCCGTGGAATCACGTACCGTTGCCGTTGCCTGCGTGGTGAACCCAACCAACAACGTCGGTGAAGCCAGCGTCACGGTAACCGTCGACACCGGAACCGGAACGACCGTTGCCCAGGCCGAAGCGGTGAGGCCCTCTGTACTTGCGTCTATGCGTACCCGGCCCGGCGCAATGGCTCGGACACGACCAGAGCTGGAAACGACCGCCACCGTGGGGTCATTGGTTGTCCAAGCAATGGTTCTGTCGCGAATCTCGACGCCGTTGGGATCCCGCAACGTCGCAGTGAAGTCGACTGACTGCCCCACAATTATCGTCGCTTCACCCGGGAGCATGGTGAAGGCGGAGCTCGGTGGTCTGGTCACCGTGACAGTAGCGGATGCAATACGTCCATCGACCGATGCAAAAACGAGTGCTGTACCAGCAGTGATGGCGGTGACGGTGCCGTCCTCACTCACACTGGCTACAGTCGGAGCACCCGTCGACCAAGTGAATCTCCGCTGCGACAACACCGCACCGCCCGCATCCAGAGCACTAGCCACGAGCTTCGTTGTTCCGCCTATCACAAGTGAGGCAGCGGGCGGTGTGATCAGCAAGGCCGCCACTGGTGAGGGAGTAACCGTGACTGATGCTTTTCCGGTCTTCCCCTCGCTAGTAACAGTTATCGTGGCTGATCCCTGAGCCACAGCTGTCACCAGTCCGCTCGTCGAGACACGTGCGATGTCCGAGTTGCTCGAGACATAGGATATCGGGCGTCCGGTGAGAAGGTTACCAACGCCATCGGTAACCTGCACGTCGAGCTGAACGGTCCGTCCCACTGTGAGTGAACTCGTCGTAGGCGAGACTATGACCGCTCCCACCGGTCGTTGCTGAACAACGATAATCGCACTGCCCGTCCGTCCTTCTGCGCTGGCTGTCACCGTCACGACTCCAGGCGACAGCGCAGACACCAGCCCGTTCGAGGAGACCGCAGCCGTGGAAGGACCACTCGAGAGCCACGTGATCACCCGCTCACTCAGAGCCACACCGGCAGAGTCGTAAGGAATGGCAGTGAGCTGTGTTGTCTGCCCGAGCACGATGGTGTCGAGCTGTGGTGTCACATCCAGTGTGGCGATCGGCACCGGCATCACAGTGACGCCCACCACCGTGCTGCGTGACTCGCTTGTGGCGGTTATGGTGGCCACCCCTGGCGAGATACCAGTGACAAGGCCATTCACATCCACCACAGCAGTGGTTGGCTCACTGGTTCTCCAGAACACGGAGCGAGCGGCCAGGTCGCCTCCGCTGTCATCAAGGGTACGTGCCGTGAGCTGTACGAACCCACCAACCAGAAGACTGGCCGGCGATGGTGTTACCACAACCGAAGCCACCGGCCGCGTAACCACCGTGACAACAGCAGTGGCGCTGCGTCCACCAGCGCTTGCCGCTATGGTCGTCATGCCCTCCTTCAACGCTGTCACGACACCTGTCTGGGACACCCCTGCAATCAGAGTGTCGCTACTGGACCAGAAGACTTCCGGATTGGCGATGGTTCCCGCGCTGGCGTCACGAACCGTTACCTGCAGCACAGCACTTCCGCCTTCGACAACAGCTAACTGCTCGGGGTTCAATTCGATCGCTGCAACCGACGGCCCAAGCGGTTTCGGAGCTGTTATGTCGCCCAGGCCCTTGCAGCCGACCATGCCACCACCGATCACCAGTACAGCGGTTACGTTCGCCCAGAATCTCCACGATCCGGCTTCAGCGAACATGCTACTTCTCTCCCCGCACACTTGTCCGTGAAGGCTTTGAAAGATGATTGCGGGTTCCGTCGCCCAGCTGCCCCTCCACATTGTACCCCCAGCACCATGTCTCGTCCGTGCTGGTCACACCGCAAGTATGTGATCCGCTGACATTGATAGATGTGAATGCAGGGCCACTCACACGTACAGGTGCTTCCCGCGTCACATTACTGCCATCGCCGATCTGTCCATACAGATTGCGACCCCAGCACCACACCTGACCGGCTCGCGTGCGGGCACAACTGTGCACGCCACCAACACTGACAGATATAAAGCGGGTCGGCGTTGATACTGCGGTCGGTGTAGCAGCATCCGCCGTACCGCCGTTGCCGAGCTGGCCGAACGTATTGCGTCCCCAGCAGTAAACTTCACCCGCCTCGCCCACTGCACACGTATGTGCGTTGCCCGCAGAGATGCTCGTAAAGCGGGTCGTACCGCCGACCGGGGTGGGTACACGCATATCGCTACGTGTCCCGTTGCCTATCTGACCGGCCGCGTTGGCACCCCAGCAATAAGCGTTTCCATCGTATGCAATTGCACAGGTGTGATTCCAGCCCGCACTCAGAGAGATGAAGCGAAGCCCGCTGGCTGTAACGCGGGTGGGAGTGGAACGATTCGTGGTGCTGCCATCACCCAACTGCCCATGATCGTTTAGCCCCCAGCACAACACATCACCAGATGTGGTGAGACCACAGGTATGAGATTGTCCTGCACGCAGAAGCCTGAATGCATCATTGCCAGCCACTCGCACGGGCGCCGAGCGCATGTTGAGCGTGGCATCACCCAGTTGACCACGATCGTTCCCGCCCCAGCAGTAACCAGCGCCTCCCCTGGCTACGGCACAGCTGTGCGCCGTACCCGTAGTGACCTGCGTGAACGCGATATCGCCCACAATCGGTTCCGGTGTTCCCCGACCTTCCTGATCGCCATCACCCAGCTGGCCACGATCGTTGGCCCCCCAACAGAACACACGCCCTCCCTCCACCGCACAGGTGTGGCGCCCGCCCGCTGCAATCACGCCGGCATCGTCCGTTGAACGCACCACGGGTACCGGCTCAGCGGGAACCATCTGGGCGGATGAAGGTGCTGTGTCGGACGCGGGTGGACCAGCCGCGATCGCCGGTGCTCCGACTGCACGGACAGGCGGCCCGGCGGTTGCCTCACTGCGACTGCGCAATCGTTTAAGGGAGTCGCGAACAACAGAGTCAATCCCGGCTCGTGTGCGCAATGAATCCCGCGAAACACCGGCCACCCCCGACTGGTCCCCGGTGACCGCAGCAACAAAGGTGTCAGCGAGTACCGGCACACGAACCGATCCCTGATCAGCCATTACCACCGGTACCACCTCAGACGGCACCGGCGGACCGAACTTGGCCCGGTACAGGGCATACCCACCTCCACCGAGCATCACCGCTACCGCAGCGGCCATGAACAAGCGCCGTGCGGGCCCGGGCACTGACTCCGTGGCCCAGCTGGGCACCTCGTCGTCTCCGGCCTCACCTTCACTGCCGCTGGATGCCGACCCACCTGCGGTGACGCCAACAGCAACGGCCGGCGATGCATCCGGCAACGCACCGGCGGATGGTCGCGTGAACCGGATGGTAGGTTCTGCGCCGCCTGCCGGTCGGCCCAGGATAGGCTTGGGCTGGTTCTTCTCGCGTTCACGACGACGCCGATGAGACTGCTCCCACTGCCTCCAGTCGTTGGGAACAACCCAGTTATTCAAAGCGGCCAGCAAACCGTCGGCACCCGCCCAGCGGGCCGCAGGTTTCTTCTGGATCATTCGCTCAACGATGTATTGCAGGCGCTGAGGAACACCACCAGGCCGTATCGAGTCAATGGCCTGCAGTTCCTCGTGCTTCTGCTTGAAAATCACGTTGTAGAGCGCTTCACCCTCCCAGGGGCGGTGCCCGGTGAGCATCTCCCAGGCCACCAGGCCGAGGCTGTACAGGTCCGAACGCTCGTTGGCCGGCCCACCATCTATCTGCTCCGGCGCCATGTAAGCCGGCGTTCCGATAGCAGCCCCCGTCATCGTCAGACGCGATTCGTCGGCGCTATGTGCAATGCCGAAATCGGCCAATAGCGCACGACCTGTGAGACTGTCGATGAAGATATTCTCAGGCTTGACATCGCGATGAACCACACCCGCCCTGTGTGCGAACGCCAACGCTTCGGCAATGTCCTGGATGACACGTTCGGCGCGCTCCGGATCGAACGGGCCGCCGTCAAGTATCATCTGCTTCAGTGTCTTGCCTGGCACCAGCTGCATGACCAGAGCCAGTCCGCCGTCCGAAAGCCGCCTTACCGCATACACCGTGACGATATTCGGATGCTGCAACCTGGCCACTGTCCGTGCCTCGCGCTCGAGCCGCTCAACGGCCTGCTCCGCATTTGCAGCAAATCGCGGCCGCACCACCTTGATGGCGACATCGCGCTGTAGCGCATTCTCCCGCGCACGATAAACGATAGCGCTCGCACCACGACCGATCTCCTCAAGCAACGTATAGTCGCGGGAGAGATCGGTCGGCTCATGATCAGCGTCGAACGGAACTGTCATGCCGACGCCACCGACGCGTCGTAGCAGTAGCGGGAGACTGTCATCAGCGGCTGCGGAAAGTGAAGACGACCTCGCCCATCTCGATGCTGTCTCCATCGACCAGCACCTGTTCCCGGCCACTCGCAAGTTCGGTGCCGTTGTATCTGACCGGATTTGTACCTGACAGGTTGAGGAGGAGCCACTTACCGTCATGCAGCCTCATACGGGCATGCTGCCGGCTGACGGTCATGTCCCGCAGCTGGATGTGCCTGTACAGTGCACCCTCGGAGCGACCAAAGGTCACCTCCATGCCGTCGGGTCCCGGGACATGAACGAAACGAATCTCACGGCCGGCGTCCATGCCTGAGACAACCTCGAACCGGCCGGGCAGAAACTGCAGTGTCCCTTCCGCTGGCACGCTGAAACGCAGTCCGTGACCTTCCACCATGGTCCCTGGTACCCCGGAAGCACTCACCACGGGCGAACCCGATGCAGGTGGACCGCCTTCCACAGGACGCAGCGGTGGGCGGGACGGTCCACCAGCGGCGGCAGGCCGTGCCGTTGTACGCTGCTGCACCTGCAAGGCGGGAGATGAGGGAACGCGCGAGGGTTTGCGTTGTGGCGTCTGCGGCGAAGTTGGTTCAGGATCTGCTCTTGCCGCCGGACTCGCGGCTGTCGAGAATTCGACTATCACCGGTGTTGAGGCCGGCGACCTGCCTGCCGATGGTACTACCGGTGATCTGCTCGCCTCGGGTGCTACCCGACCACCGGGTCCGATCTCGGCAGACGCAACCCTCGAAGGCGGTGGCTGAAACGAAGCCGGTGGGGTCGGGCTTTCTCCGATCGCGCTGACCCCCTGGTTGATCCCGCGTGCCACACGAGGGTGACTGGACTGGGTGAACGATTCGCCCGGCTCGATCACTCCGAACAGCGGCAGCGGCCCCTCATCGGTCCTCCCGACCGAAGGCGTACGTTGTGTCCACCAGTACACCGTCAGTACCGCCGCGACGACGACAGCAGCAACGACTGCCAGAAGCCACGTCAGTTCGGAGGTCATAGCATGGGATGGTAGCCGGAAAACCGGGATGGCCATTCAATGGCGACAAGCAGATAATATATCACGTCGGATGTGACCCGCACCCGAGGGAGGGGCCGTCATGGCAATATTGCTCGCCGGCAGGAGCAACAGTACGGCGATTCCTCCGGCGTGCCCGTCAACGACGACCGGATTCGGGACGCTGTAACCCCTCACCGAACGCCGCCACCCCCGGAATGGTGATTGGCAGAAGACCGGTGACAGGTGCCTTGCCCAGAAGCGCCCTTGCCGCTGCACGCTGTGATGTTGTCCATGGACTCCACGCGATCAGGTGTACGTCCGAGGGCGGAAGCCCGAGTGCAAGATACGGGTTGCTGAAGCTCACCAGCACCGTCCGGATTCCCGCCAGCCTGAGCCCCGTGAGTAATTCAAGAAGCCCAGCCGTGGGTTTCATATTGGCTGTATTGGTGGCAGCACCCACGTAACTCGACACGATCACGAGATCCGCATCGCGCGCAATATTGAGGGCGTTCTGGACTGAGGCGGGCAGAATCGACGGATCCGGGCTTACCTTGTAGCCTCCGCTGTTCAGCGCTGCTCCCGCCACTGTGGGTTCTGCAACCACCTCAGGCGTCAATGTCAGGGAGAGCAGGTTCGGGTACGCCGTGCGCAGTTCTCCGTCGAAGCCACGCCCGGCCGCGATATCCACACGGGGAGCAACAGTGATGCTCACAACGCTCGCCGTGCGCGTAATGCGAAAGGGTACGAGTGACAGAGAATCACGTACAAGCGTGATGGACCTCTCCACTGCCTTCATGGCAGGAGCGAGGTTCGCCTGCGTGCCCACGTGCTCACGCAGGTCCTTCACGGATACGAGCCGATCCCGATCCAAACCCAGTTCGTGCTTCACCAGAAGCAGCTTCCGTACCGACCGATCGAGCCTCGCCTCAGTCAGGCGACCCAAAGCTACTGCATCGACCACCGACTGAATCGACACGCTCGCGTCCGTAGGCATTAGCAAGACATCGTTGCCTGCCTCGACCGACCGAACGGTAGCCTCGGCCATCGTAAGGCTGCCAAGCACACCGTTCATATCAAGCGCATCGGTAAAGAGCAGGCCGCCGAAATGCATGTCGCGCCGCAGCAGATCGGTCATCACAGTGCGGCTGAGAGTCGCCGCCGTATGCGTGCTGTCAAGTGCAGGCAGATCACCATGAAACGTCATGATGCCGCGGACACCAGCATCTATGGCCGCCCTGAAAGGCAGCAGCTCGACACTGTCGAGGCGTGCACGCGATGCATTCACTCGCGCCAGCTCCAGATGGGAGTTCTGCCCGGTGTCACCGTGTCCTGGAAAATGTTTCCCCGTGGCCAGCATTCCGTTTTCCTGGATACCCCGTATGAACGCCACCCCCATCCGAGCTACCAGCGAAGGATCCTCACCAAACGAGCGGCCACTGATGACAGGGTTCGCAGGGTTGTTGTTCACATCGAGCACCGGCGCAAAAGCGATGTGGATGCCCATGGCGCGGCCCTCGACGGCGGTGACACGCCCCATCTCATGAGCCAGCGAGGTATCGCGCGTTGCACCCATCCCCATCTGGTGGGGACAAGAGGTAGCTCCACCAAGTTCGATTGCGTTGGGGAGGAACCAGCCGCCGCGGGCACGGAATGCTGCACCGGTTTCAAGGTCAGCACCGACCAGCAGCGGCAGCCTCGCAGCGCGCTGCAGCGCATTCACCTTGAGCGCAATATCGGCAGGCCCTCCAACTGAAACAATGATCCCTCCCAGTTCCAACTCGCGAACCTGACGCTCAACGGTAAGGAAACCGGGCGCATCCACCGCTGCATAGTCGCCAAGCACCCACACCCAGACCATCTGAGCAGCTTTTTGTCGCACCGAGAGCGTGCGGAGCACGGAATCTGCCCAGCGCTCGCCACCCGGATCGGCCACACTTTTCGGACCCGAAGATGTCATGCCAACCGAAATGCCAGCCGGTGCGGACACGCCTTCCCTCACTGATTCCCCCGCCGGGCCTTGTATCGCGCTACAGCCACCGAGGATCGACAGGACAAAACCCGGCAACCAGAGGACACCTGCCCCTGAAGACCGCATCAGATGCTGCATAAATGGAGGCCCAAGGATGGTTCTGCCCGGCTAGCGGACGGCCTGTTGGAGTGCTGATGCACCACCTACGACAGGCAGTGAAAGGCTGCTGGAATCCAGGTCAAGCGTGAGCACTGTGCCGGGCTGCGGCCAAAGCGTGAAATCACGATCGCTCGACATGACCATGAGTCCGATCTTCCTGCCGGCCGGCACGACCTGATCGTCGGGCTCGAGTTCAAACTCCACTGTTACATACCTGTCCATGGAAAGCGGTTCGGAGACCCAGAGCGATGTAGCGTTCTGCGGATCAGCCCAACCCCGCGTGATAACGCCTGCGTTGGCCGAAACGCCATCAGTCGCAGGGGAGGCGGGCCACGGCAGCTCCACGAGCCACACCGAGAGATTGGCCGCAGGCCGGCTCGAAGCCAGTCTCAGCGTCACCCTTGCAGTACCTGACATGTGCACCGCCCGGGTGAGTAGCGGCGTGCTGTAGATCAGGCGGTTGGGTGATGAGGCGGCAGAAGCAAGCGCCGTACCACTCTGGCCGACGTCATCGGTGATTGTCTCGAACCCCTGGCCACCAGGTCTGCCAAGAGCAAGACCGCCTGCCGATCTCCCTCCGGCCATCGGATACAGGTGAACGAGCTCGGCATCGGGATTGGGATATGCGCCATATGGGGTCGGAGACTGTGGGCTGGCACCCTCGCGTACCACGTACGCCCGCGGATCGCTCTCTACATCATTCATCACTCCCAGCAGGTAGCGCGTGAACCAGCGATTCATCATTGGGAGTGGCGGCTCGCCCCCATGGCCACCTTGGTGGAAATACATCTGCGCAGGTACCCCATTGGCCCGCACTGCTTCAGCCATCAGCACACTGTGTGATGGCATCACGTTCCAGTCGTTGAATCCATGTGCGGTGAGCATGGCAGCACGGATGGAGGCGGCCTGGAGGATGTAGTCTCTCCCGGTCCAGAAATCGTTAAGGTCACCAGTGATCCGATCTATTCCCCTTCGGATCTCGGCATCCCTTACCAGTTCGTTGCAGATGGTCCGTTTCTCCGGATTTCCGCTCTGGACATAATCGTAGAGCACATCAACATCTTCACCGGGGTAGCCACCGGGACTCCGTACGAGCCCGTTGCTGCGGTAGTAGCGGTAGTAAGAGTTATTCGGTGAAACGGGAATGATTGCCTCAAGTCCCGACACTCCTGTTGTTGCCGCTGCCACCGGCAGCGTGCCATTGAAGCTCGTTCCGATCATCCCGACCTTGCCTGTGGCCCAGTCCGCCCTCACCTCCCACGGGCTGTTTGCCGTGGTGAACCCTCTTGCACGGCCATTGAGCCAGTCGATGACTGCCTTGGGAGCAAGCGATTCGTTCATGCCGCCGATGGTCACGCAGCCCTCGCTCAGTCCGGTTCCCGGCGACTCGGAGTGAACGACTGCAAAACCGCGCGGCACCCAGGTTCGCACGCGGGAATTGGATATGACCGTGCGTTCGGCCCTGAAGGGCACGCCCATGCCAGCCTTCCGCGGTGACGGCTCCTGACCCAGCTCCTGCTTAACGGGCCAGAATACATCTTCGTTACCGAGCGTCCCCGCAAAGTAGGGGCTGGTCTCGTACACCACGGGCACCCTGAGTCCGGTAGCAGTCGGCCCGGGTCGCGTTACATCCACATGCATCCTGTCGGGTTTACCGTCGAAATCCGAGTCGAAATCCGTCTCCACCCAGAGCTGTTGTCGGATCCACTGCGTCGTATCGGCAAAGGCTGCCGTAACCTGAGCCTGGCCATCTACAATGAGATAGAGCGGAGACAGTCCGGGGTCAGAAGCAGCGGGCGGTATCCGTCCCGGCTCACCAGCAGTGGCAGGAACGCCGCCTGACTGACATCCCATCGCCAGAAGCAGGACCATCAGCACGGGCGCTCCCGACAAACCTGACCGCTCCCGCCGGCCCATCGTCGCCCCGAATCCGACACGGCCCAGGTGACAGATCTGCATGACGTGGAAACTGCCGCGACTTCGAAAGACAGGCAAGCGACTGAACGGCGAAAGACTGGCATCAGCACGCTTCTTCTGTGATCTTTCGCAGGTTATCCCTGAACAGAGGCCCTGTGCGGGCCTCTTCGGGGCTCTTGACACATTCAATCCCCACCACGGAAACCTACGTGCTCGAGCAGTACGCCCTCATTCTCGCGCTCGTCAGCGCCGGCATTGCCATTGTCTATGGTATCCTGTCCGCCCGCTGGATCATGGCCCAGCCCGCCGGCAATGAGCGTATGCAGCAGATTGCCGGTGCGATCCAGGAAGGCGCTGATGCCTACCTCAAGCGCCAGTATCGTACCATCGCCATCGTCGGCGTGGTTCTCTTCCTTGCCATCGGGCTCGGCTTACGGAGCTGGCTGACTGCGACAGGCTTCGCCATCGGTGCCCTGCTGTCGGGTGTAGCCGGTTTCATCGGCATGTTCGTCTCTGTACGCGCCAACTCGCGTACCGCGCAGGCGGCAACAGGTGGTCTCAATGCCGCGCTCAACATCAGCTTCAAGGGCGGCGCCATCACAGGTATGCTGGTGGTCGGACTCGGCCTTCTCGGGGTTGCAGGCTTCTACATGATCGTGCTCGGCGGAGAAAGTGGTGAGGATGCCATCCGGCGCGCGCTCGAACCCATGGTCGGCCTTGCCTTCGGCTCGTCACTAATCTCGATCTTCGCACGGCTTGGTGGTGGGATCTTCACCAAGGGTGCCGATGTTGGCGCAGATCTGGTGGGGAAGGTGGAAGCTGGCATCCCCGAAGACGATCCGCGCAACCCTGCCGTGATTGCCGACAATGTGGGCGACAACGTGGGCGATTGCGCCGGCATGGCCGCGGACCTGTTCGAGACATATGCGGTGACGGTAATCGCTGCCATGCTGGTGGCCGGGCTCAGTTTCTCCGCCTACGGCAACACGGGTGTGGTTTATCCGCTGGTCCTCGGCGCAGTCTCGATTATCGCTTCGATCGCAGGCACTTTCTTCGTGTCGGTGAAGCCCGGCGGCAAGATCATGGCGGCACTGTACCGGGGGCTCATGGTGTCGGGTGTGCTTGCTGCAGGTGCGTTCTTTGTGGTCACGCAGGCGATGTTCTCATCCGATCTGGTCATGCCGCTCTTCTTCTGCGCCATCATCGGTCTTGTGTTAACCGCCGCACTGGTGGTCATTACAGAGTACTACACCGCCACTGAGTACAACCCGGTTCAACAGATCGCGAAGGCCTCGGAAACCGGTCATGGCACCAACGTGATTGCCGGGCTCGCGGTATCAATGCGCTCAACTGCAGCACCTGTAATTGCGGTTGCCGCTGCCATCTTCGGCTGCTACGAGATTGCGGGGCTCTACGGAGTGGCCATTGCTGCCACAGCGATGCTGTCCATGGCAGGGATGATCGTGGCGCTCGACGCCTATGGTCCGATCACGGACAATGCCGGCGGCATCGCCGAGATGAGCCACCTCGGGCCCGATATCCGCAGGATCACCGATGCACTGGACGCCGTTGGCAATACCACAAAGGCCGTGACCAAGGGGTACGCAATCGGTTCCGCCGGCCTCGCTGCACTGGTGCTGTTTGCAGACTATTCGAACAAGCTCGGAGAACACCTTGGCGCACCGGTGTCGTTCTCCATCGACGACCCGAAGGTGGTGATCGGCCTGCTCATCGGCGGCATGATTCCGTATCTTTTTGGCGCATCTGCAATGCAGGCCGTTGGACGCGCTGCCGGCGCGGTGGTGCAGGAAGTGCGTCGTCAGTTCAAGGAGCTGCCTGGCATCATGAAGGGCACTCAGAAGCCGCAGTACGATCGGGCCGTCGACCTGCTGACAAAGGCCGCCATCCGCGAGATGATCCTGCCTTCCCTTCTTCCGCTGGTCATACCGGTGCTCGTCGGCATGGCGCTCGGAGGGGCGGCGCTCGGAGGCCTGCTCATGGGTACCATCGTCACAGGACTTTTCGTTGCCATTTCGATGTGCACGGGCGGCGGTGCATGGGACAATGCCAAGAAATACATCGAAGAAGGCCATCACGGAGGAAAGGGATCCGAGGCGCACAAGGCCGCT
>CAYSKN010000012.1:0-25022 GCA_964431565.1 uncultured Gemmatimonas sp. | reverse complement strand
GGGACCATTTCGAGTCCGTCGATGGCATTGAGGACCTGAACCGGTTCCGCAATGATCCGTTGTGCATGCATTTGGTGGCAGGGAGGGTCATGGGTAACACGCAATCTCAGGTGGAGTGATCCTCGTCTGGGCCCTGCTTCTGCCAGTATCTCACTCGCATCGCGGGTTCGCCGGCTCAGGCTTGCGGCTCGATCCGCCCACTCGGGTTCATCGTCAAGCAGCTGACCGTACTGCTTGAGCATGGCCCCGCAGCCTGCGGAGTTTACAACTACCGTCGCGGCCCCCGATTTCTCGAATGCGGCTATGTTCGCCCGGGCCAGCTCCTTTGCCCCGTTCAGGTGGCCGGAATGCGCATGTAGTGCTCCGCAGCACCGTTGGCCAGGCGTCCTGTGCAGCACATAGCCGTTGTGTGTGAGTGCCTGTGCGGTCGCGCGATTGACATGGCCGTACAATCCGGACATCACGCATCCATCGAGCATCGTCACTGAGCCACGTGTTGAAGCTGTACCAGCACCCGTCGTGCGCTGAGCCAGCTCCGCTGTTTCAGACTTCTTGCGAGCACCACGTAAAATGCGGGATGGAGCTGTGGACGCGAGCATGGCCATTGGGAAGGCCAGCCTCGAGGGCAGATGAGGTGCTGCAATTCGCGGCAATCCACTGAATCTCAGGAGTCTCGCGCACGCGAGTGAGAACCGGAGGAGTAAATGGTGGCTGAACAAGAACAGGGTCAGACGAATGACGAGCGGCAGGGCTCGCGTCGGGCCCAAGGTGGCGCGGGTCGCCTCAAGCAGTTCTCCATATGGCACCCCCGACGGGCACGCGGTTTCGCACGCACGGCATCCGAGACAGCGATCGATATGACGCACCACTGGATCGTCGGGCGTGATCTCTCCTTCGAGCATGCGCCGCATGAAGACGATGCGGCCGCGGGGGGACTCGTTCTCGTCGCCAATATTCACATAGGTCGGGCATGCCTGCAGGCAGAAACCGCAATGCACGCAGGCATCCAGTCCGGCTGCCGCACGGGCAAGAGGGGTACCTGGAAGGGCGCAGCCTGAAATTGCATGCCGATAGTCGGGTGTCTGCAGGTCGTCTCCAACAGCAGCGTCGAAAGCATGGTCAGAGGAGTCTCTCGCTTTGTTCCTCTTGCCATCAGTCACCGACATGTTCCCGCCCTCCGTTCGTCACCGGCGGAGCCGAGGTGTCTTCTTCACAGCAGGCGTGGGCCAGTTCCGCAGCAAGCAGGCGATTGCAGATGTTATCAGGGTCCAGGGCCTGTTTCACTCGCTGCTCGAGAATGGTACGTGGTGGATGGTGCCTGCGCCACTGATCTATCGCGATGGATATGGGATATGATGAGCCGAGAGCGACGGCACGCCGCATGAACTGCGTAAGCGTATGCTGGAGGACACGGGAGTCGGCGCGGTACACATCTTCGCTTAGTACCACCCGCATTGAACCACGCAGAGGCGAATATGCCAGAGTGCCGTGAGAGAAAGCCTCGCGTGCAGCGCAGAAAAATGGCACTGCGTCGGATGGAGCAGTTCGAAGGCGCAGTATTGTGGCCCCTGGGTCGGCACTCCGCATGGCTGACAGCGTAGCATGCGACTCGTCGGTCATGTCACCGATATCCAGTCTGACGAGAAGTTCGCGCAGCGCCTCCACTCGTCTGCTGTTGCCTGACAGACGCGCGAGGATGCGTATCGGCGCTGCCGGAGAGGCTGTTACCAGGATAGGTAACGGGACACGATTGCGCACCAGCGCGGGAAGCATGTCCTCGATATTCTGCGACGGTGTTCCTGCAAGCAACTGATCATGAACCGGTAATGCGTGAAGTCTGAGACTGACCTCAGTTATGGCGCCGAGTGACCCCCAGGCACCTGTGTGAAGCCGAACGAGGTCAAATCCGGCTACGTTCTTGACTACCTTTCCGCCGGTGCGTGTGATTGTGCCAAGTCCGGTCACCACACGCATGCCAAGTACGAGATCACGTATCGTGAGGTCGTCGAGCTCGAGTGGCGCCTGTGCCGATGTGGCCACCACCGCTCCAATGGTGGAGTCGTGCGAACCGTAGGGTGCAATGGCCAGCATCTGGTTGTGGTCCGCAGTAATGGTCTCCAGTTCGCGTAACGTGATGCCTGCCCCGACTGTGATGACGAGGTCGCCGGGTGTGTAATCGAGTACCTCCTTGAATCTCCGCAGTGAGATGAGTGCGGCATCTGCAAAGGGACCACCACCGTGCAACCATGTGCCACTTCCAACGAACCGCAGTGCCTGGCGCGACACCCTGGACTCGCGGATGATCTCGGCGAGTTCTCCGGCAGTTGCTGGTGACACCATGCGCGGCACGGGCTGTACCCGGGTCATTGATCAGTCGTTGCCCTTTCGCATGATGCGTAGAGCACACGAGGTGGCAGCACCTTCCCAGGATTCGCGCGTCCATCGGGGTCGAAGGCGGATCGCACGGAGTCCATCGCATCGAGGGAACAGTCATCGAACTGCAGCGACATGTGTGCGAGCTTATCGATGCCGACGCCATGCTCGCCGGTGATTGTACCTCCGGCATCGACACAAATGTGCATGATCTCCGACATCGCTGCGTGCACGCGCCTGCTCCAGTCATGGTCGGTGGTGTCGTAAGGAATATTCGGGTGCACATTTCCGTCGCCAGCGTGAAATACATTGCAGATGTCCACGTCGTGCCGAATACCGATCTCCTGGATATGAGCCAGCACCTCCGGGAGCCGCGTGCGGGGCACCACTGCATCCTGAACCACGAGAGACGGAGCGATGCGCCCCATGGCGCCGAAGGCCTTCTTGCGTCCCTGCCACAGGCGCATTCGTTCCTCATTGTCGGAAGTCATGAGCACACCGCGGGCTCCGCACTCGGTGCAAGCCTCCTGGATGATTGCCATGTCTTCCTGGAGTCCGTCGGCAATGCCGTCTACTTCGCAAAGGAGAACTGCAGCGGCATCGACCGGGTATCCCGCCGCGAAGATGCTGGCCTCTACCGCCCGTATCGTTGCGTTGTCCATCATCTCGAGTGCAGATGGAATAATCCCGCTGCCGATGATCCTGGTCACAGCGCGTGCAGCTGCGTCTACGGTGGAGAAATCAGCGAGCAGTGTGTGAACAGCATCAGGCAGCGGCACGAGCTTCACGGTGATCTCGGTGGCAATACCAAAGCAACCTTCACTTCCTATGAAGACTCCAAGCAGGTCATAACCTTCCGGTTCTCCAAACGTATTGCCCAGGCGGACGAGTGAGCCGTCGGGCAGGACGATCTCGCATTCCAGAACATGGTTTAGAGTGACACCGTACTTGAGACAGTGAGGACCGCCGGCGTTCTCTGCGACATTCCCGCCGATGGTGCACACAGATTGGCTTGACGGGTCCGGTGCATAATGGAGCCCATAGCGCGCGGCCTCCCGTGAGAGTCTGGCGTTAACCACCCCTGGCTCCACCCGGGCCACTCGGTTGACCGGGTCGATCTCGATAATCCGGTTGAGGCGATTGAGCCCCACCAGCACTATCCCGTCGGCCAAGGCTCCACCGGAGAGGCCCGTACCTGCGCCACGGGGTACGAAAGGGGCCTTTGCCCTTGCGAGCACCTGCATGACGGCAAGGAGCTCGTCGCGGTTTCCTGGAAACACGGCCAGCGATGGAGTCCGCCGGTAACCTGGAAGCCCATCAGAGTCCAGTGCGGCGAGCTCCTGGCGGCGCAACTTCACCCACCCGGCGCCCACGATCGCAGCGAGTGCATCGCGCATCCGGGTAATCTACTGACAGGCGCTGACGGAGATGTTGTGTGTCTGGGTCGTCTGACTGTCGATGCACGCCATCTGGCCGTACGACAGGGTGAATCTCGGCTCAGGATATCTGCCGTTCACCGCAGTTCATGACCTGATTAAGCAGGGAAACTGGCAGTACACCAGTGTCTCAGCTACCCGCTCACTCGTCGTATCCACAGGCCGCGGCAGCCTGGCTGCCAGCTGATTGCAGGGCGACGCTCTCAGGCGGCTCCCCAGAAACCAGCCAAGGCATGCCCATCAGGGGATTCGCGCAGCTTCTCGAACGCGCGTTCACGAATCTGCCTGATGCGTTCGCGCGTGACACCCATGAGGGCACCGATCCGTTCGAGGGTCATCGCCTCCGCTCCGTCGTCGAGCCCGTAGTAGAGATAGAGGATCTTGCGCTCACGGGGAGTGAGGTACTTGCGGAACACTCGATCGATGAACTCGCGCATTAGACGGAAGTCGGTACCGTCCTCGATATCGGTGTGAGTCTCGCCGGCGAACCGTTCACCCAGCGTGGCTGCCTCGCGGTCCTGCCTGTCGATTGGTGCGTCCAGCGACACTTCGGTACGGCTCATCTGCCGTGCGCTTCGAACCTGCTCGACCGGCTCGTCAAGCATTCGGGAGAGCTCGTGGTCGGAAGGTTCGCGATTCAGAACCTGCGACAAAATCACCTCTCCTCGCGCCAGTCGGATGAGTTGCGAGTTCTGATTCAGCGGGATCCGGACGCTGCGTGTCTGCTCCGCAAGCGCCTTGAGGACGGCTTGCCGGACCCACCAGACGGCATACGAGATGAACTTGACCCCCTGATCAGGGTCGAACTTACGGACTGCCTTGAGCAGGCCCTCGTTTCCGATCGCGACAAGCTCGGAGAGGTCAAGGCCATGCCCCTGGTACTTCTTAACATACGAGATGACGAAGCGAAGGTTGGCTGTCACCAGCCGCTCAGCCGCGGTTTCATCGCCCTTCTGTGCCAGCCGTGCCAGTCGACGCTCTTCAGCTGTATCGGTGATCAGGGGCAGCTTCTGGATGTCGTGAAGGTACTGATCGAAAGCTGTGGAAGGAGAGGAACGAAAGAAGCTTCTGGAGCGAGCTTCGGGAATCCTGGTCGCGGCAGCTGCCTGCATACGCCCTCGCCGTAGTGAGCTCTTATCAGGTCGGTGGATGGCCCGATCATGGGTGGGATTGTCACGATAATGTTTGATGATGCACCCGTCAACATATATTTCCTGATGGTATCATTTCGATGCATCAATGTGACATATAAGTGACACGATCGATGCACTTTTGGCCGGCTCCGTCTATCCTGAAACAGAACCGCATGACAGGTGGCTAATTCCAGGGAGGCCCGGGCCAGAGTCGGCTGCCGGGAACCAGAAATCGCGGAACTGAGGAATGCCACGAACAGAGTTGTTTACAGCTATGGAAACCTGACCTTCCTCGGTCTTGCCAGGCGGTCTCGGAACTGGCTCAGCCAAGCTGCGCGAGCACTTCGGTGACCACAGCGTCGTCAACGGACAGCGACCACTTACCCTCGGCTGACTCCATTTCACCCATGGCACGAGGTAGGGCGTATCGCGTCGCACCCGAACGAGCCTTCTTGTCCCCGTGCGTCTCCCTGACTACCGACTCGACGCTGACGCCCCTTGGCAGAGATGAGGGTAGGTTGGCAGCTGCTACAGCCGCGCTCACCAGTGCGAATAGTCCCGGAACGGCGAGGCCGATCCGTTCTGCAATGCGGGCTTCGACGACCATTCCCAGGGCCACGGCATCACCATGCAGCATCTCGTAATTCGTCAACTTCTCCACGGCGTGCCCTATGGTGTGTCCGAAGTTGAGAATCTGGCGCCGTCCTCCCTCAAGTGCGTCGTCTGCCACCACCGCTGCCTTGATCCGAAGGCTCCCCGCTATCAGCTCGGTCATACCTGGTGCATCCGCCCCGTATTCCAAGATTGACGGGAGCGCATCAAGTAGCTGGTTGAAGTAGAGCACATCGGCAATTACCCCGTGCTTCAACATTTCTGCCAATCCGCTGCGCAGGATAGCCCGTGGCAGAGTGGAAAGAACTTGAGGATCGATCGCCACCGCCGCCGGATCATGAAACGCACCCACGAGATTCTTGCCGGCAGGCGTGTCCACTCCCGTCTTCCCACCCACCGAGGCATCAACCATGGCCAGCAGTGTCGTTGGCACCTGAACCACGGGTAGACCGCGCATGTACGTGGCAGCAACGAAGCCAGCCAGGTCGCACACCACTCCACCCCCCATAGCCACAACAGTGGTGTCACGACCCGCGCCCCACTCAAGAAGCTGATCCGTGAGGGAGGCCCAGCGTTCGCGTGTCTTCTCCTGCTCCCCCGAAGGCACCGGGAAGACCCTGCTTCTCCCGCGAGTGAACTGCGAAAGCACTGCGTCACAGTATTGTCCGGCCACGATCTCGTCGGCCATGATGGCAATCCTGTGGGATGGCGCGACTCGGTCTACAACCTCACCCAGATGATGGAGCACTCCGGCCTGACAGAAAACCGGATATCCAAGCGGGAGCTCGAGGGGCCGCAGGGAATCGGTGTGCGCCGACCCCATGCCTACCAAGTCACCTCGCCCGTACCGCCTTGGTGATTGGCAAGCCGAGACAGTGTGAACAACAGGTCCGAGAGACGGTTGAGGTAGGTGATGACCAATGCCGGCAACTCAATGTCCTGCGCCAGATGCACCACTCTACGCTCGGCACGACGGCATACCGTTCGTGCCACATGCAACGCCGCTGCCTTGGGCGTGCCACCAGGGAGGATGAAGTTGCGAAGCGGTTCCAGTTCCATGTCCGCCTGGTCTATCGCCCGCTCCAGCTCCGCTATGCGTTCCTCGTCTATGCGCGCCTTTTCCATGTGCTTGCGCATCTTCTCGAGGTCCGGAGTGGCCAGAAGCGAGCCGATTGCGAACAGATCACGCTGGATCGGAGTGAGTACCTCGTCTATGCGCGGCAAACTCTCGATGCATCGAGCCAGACCCACGGCTGCATTGAGCTCGTCGACATCCCCGTAGGCTTCCACACGGGGATGATCCTTGCTCAAGCGCCCTCCGCCGAACAGGGATGTCTGTCCGGTATCGCCCTTACGCGTATAGATCTTCATACTGAATACTAATGCCGGCTACCTTTCCCGACATGGCAACACATCCCATTCGCGACCTGACGATCATCGGAGGAGGCCCGACAGGCCTCTTTGCCCTGTTCTATGCAGGAATGCGTGGTGCATCCGCGCAGATCGTTGATGCCTTGACAGAAGTCGGAGGGCAGCTGACCGCGCTCTATCCGGAGAAGTACATCTTCGATGTGGCTGGCTTTCCGAAGATACTGGCGAAGGATCTCGTGAGGGCGCTCGCAGAGCAGGCCTCGCAGTTCCATCAGGACACTGGACTGCCTACTCACCTAGGCCAGCGAGTTGTCGGTTTGGAGGAAGAGAACGGTCATTTCGTACTCGTGACCGAGACCGATCGGTTTCCTTCTCGATCGGTGCTGATCGCGGCCGGCATTGGTGCATTCAGTCCACGAAAGCTGCCCCAGGCATTTGCTGCCGAATGGTACGGGCGGGGAGTGCATGCTCTGGTGTCCGATCCGGAAGAATATCGGGGCCGCGATGTGCTGATCATCGGCGGCGGCGACTCGGCCTTCGACTGGTGCGCGCAGCTCTGCGATCGGGCAAGGTCAGTGACGCTCATACATCGGAGCGATCGCTTCCGTGCACACGCGGCCACTGTGAGCGAGGTACTCGCTGCCGCCGGCGCTGGTAATGGCAAGGTGAATGTATTCACATTCCATGAATTGCATGCCATACACGGTGATTCGAAGATCAGTGGCGTGACAATCCGGGAGGTGAAGGCAAAGACAACACGGGACCTGGATGTTGACGTGATCCTGCCTATGCTCGGCTACGTCTCGGATCTCGGTACCCTGCTCAAATGGGGTCTCACGATTGAGAAGGACGAGATCGTTGTGACGACACAAATGGAAACCGGCCGCCCTGGCATCTATGCTGCCGGTGACATCACAACCTACCCCGGGAAACTCAAGCTGATTGCCACTGGCTTCGGCGAAGCCGCAATTGCAGTGAATCAGGCCGTACATCATGTTTACCCGGAAAAGAAGGTGGCGCCGGGCCATTCCTCCAACATGGCTATTTTCGGGCAGACGGACGACTAAGAGCCGTTTGAGTGGGTACGTGCTCGTGCATCCACGACGCCATAGGTCAGGTCCGTCACGAGATTCACTGCTACGAACACCACCGACAGGAAGAGCACTGACCCCTGAACCGCCGGCAGGTCGCGTCGCGAGATCGCCATGACAACGTAGCGGCCGATTCCCGGCCACGAGAACACGGTCTCGGTGAGAATGCTGCCAGTCAGATATGCGCCGAAATCGAGCCCAATGATCGTCACGACGGGAGTGAGGGCATTGCGAAGAGCGTGGCGTATCATGACGCCGCCTTCGGCTACTCCCTTGGCGCGTGCCGTGCGGACGAAGTCCGAGTCGAGGACCTCAAGCATGGCCGACCGTGTCATGCGGGCCAGATATGCGATCGAACGCGAGCCGAGTGCGAAGGCAGGGAGCACGAGAAATTCGATCCGTCCATAACCTGACGCTGGCAGCCAGTGCAGTCTAACGGCAAAGAATAGTATGAGCAGTAATCCGATCCAGTACACCGGGAACGAAATACCCAGGTAGGTGATTGCCAGCGCAACGCGATCGAACAAGCAGCCGGGACTCATCGCGGCGAGTGTGCCGATGATTATCCCGATTGTCGTCGCCAACAGCATCGCGGCACCGGCCAGTTGCAGCGTGCGAGGGAAGCGCTCGGCGATATCGGTAATTATGGGCCTGTTCGTGATGTAAGATCTCCCGAGGTTGCCGGTCAGAACGCCAGCGACATAATGCGTGAAACGCACTGAGACGGGATCATCCAGCCGAAGGTCGGCACGCAAGCGGGCGATCGTTTCGGCATCAGCACGCTCGCCAACCATGGCCTGTACGGGATCGCCCGGGGCGACATAGAGCAGAAGGAAGGACACAACCAGCACTCCGAGGAGTGTCGGAATCGCGAGCAGCACCCGGCGAAGCAGGAAGACCGTCATAAGATCAGTCTTTGCCCACTATCGGTCGAGCGTGACCTTCGTCCAGCGCTGCCCGTTGAAGATCACGGGCACCTCGAAGCCCCTCACCCATGGCTGGATTGCGTACATCTCGTTGTAGAAGAACAGCGGTACCACTCCCACCTGGTCGTAGGCGAGCGAGTCCGCACTGCGGTACAACACGGCACGCCGGGTACCATCCGATTCGCGGCGTGCTGCGTCTACAAGCCTATCGAACTCCGGGTTGCTGAAGAACGACACGTTGCCACCGGCGCCCTTGTTGGCCGAATGCAGGAGAGGGTACAGGAAGTTCTCCGCGTCGGGATAGTCGGCATACCAGTCCTTGAGGACAAGATCTGTCTTACCTGCACGTGCAGCAGCGCGCATTGCACTGGCGTCCCGTTGTACCAGCTTGAGGCGGATACCCGCTGCGCCAAGGTAGGCCTGCAGAGTCTGCGCCAGCCTGGGCCATGGTGCCGTCTGCGAACTCCACAACTCGAGATCAATGCCACCGGGATGGCCAGCCTCTGCAAGCAGACGTCGGGCAGTCGCTGTGTCATAGGCAAACGTACTGCGCATTGCCTCGTGACCGTCGAGCGAGGGCGGGATGACACCAGCCGCCACGCTCCCGCGACCAGCCAGCAGTTGTGCGAGCAATGTAGGCACGTCGACCGCGTAAGCTATTGCCCGGCGTACCCTGACATCCCTGAGCGGTCCTCTCGTCACGTTCACCCCTATGTACCAGAGCCGGAGTGCAGGTGCGCTGACCACGCTCCCATGCTGTCCATCGGAGTCCTCCCATGACCTCGTCTGCTCTTCAGGAATGTAGAGCACGTCCACGGCACCGGTCTCGAACTCGGCAACAGCTGTTGACGGTTCCGGCAGGATGCGTGCGAGCAGAGTGTCGAACATGGGCACATTGTCGAAGTAGTCGGTGTTACGCGCGAACTTGAGGTAGTCATCGTGCTCCCAGCGCACGAGCTTCCATGGGCCTGTTCCGATTGGATGTTCGCTGAAATCAGGTCCCACATGATCCGGAAGGATCACTGCCTGGGGCATGGCGAGAAGCTTGGGGAAGATCGCAAGTGATTCCTCGAGCGTGACAATGACCGTTGTATCGTCCGGGGTCTCCACCCCGAGCGGACCAGCCTTGCCAGCGGCGATCGCTCGGGCACCTGCGATGGGGTAGAGCGGCCAGAGCGTGCCTGCCTGGGTGGAAGGATCCAGAAGACGCCGGAAGGACTGCTTCACATGACGTGCGCGAAGCTGGGTCCCGTCATGGAACCGCACGTCGCTCCGCAGATGAAACGTGTAGCGCCTGCCGTCAGAAGAAACGTCCCAAGTCCGCGCGAGTCCGGGCTCGACCTCACCCGCCGGTGTGAAACGCGTGAGACCGTCGAAGATATAGGCAACGACCCGACCGCTGGGTACATCGGTGGCCTTTGCCGGGTCCAGGGAGCGAGGATCATACCAGTCACGCGAATCCACCAGCGTGGTTCGCGGCAAGCCTCTGTCACCGGACCCACTGCAGCCCGCGGTAACCATCGCGGTCACTGCAGTCAGTGCGAAAAACATCCGCACGTGTGTTGTGGGCCACGAAGCAAGTCTCATTGCAGGTTGACGGGGTGAGGGTGCATGTTGAGCTTTGTAGGCTATAGAACGTGCGTCTATCCGTCCATGGCCTGATCTCTGTCGTCCGCGCGATTGCCACAGGCAGCGCGGTCGTGGTGGCGACTGTCTTCACACTCGTGTGGACGGCGCCCTCGCTTGTCGCCCAGGATCTCTCCTGCGGACCAGGTGATCGTGAAGTCCAGGCCGTGCGCTTCTCGGGAAATCACGAGTTTCCGGCATCCCGGCTCGCGGCCACCATTGCCACGATCCCCTCGTCCGCTGCGGGTTTGCCACTGCTGGGCAAACGTCGCTGCCTCGACCCGGTGGAGTTTGTACGGGATGTGCAACGCCTGGAGACGCTCTATCGGCGACGCGGCTTTCCCGATATGGCAGTCGATACGATCGTGCATACCGTTCGTGACCGTGTAATCGAGATCACCTTCGCAATATACGAGGGCGAGCCCATGCGGATCTCCGCATTTGCCCTGCGTGGTGTCGACACTGACCCCGATATCAAGGGCGCCGTGCAGGATTTCCCGATGGCAGTTGGTGGGCTCTTCGACCGCGGTGCACTCGAGGCCGGGCGTGACACGCTTGTCCGTCGCCTGCGCAATCGTGGCTGGCCCCAGGCAGAGGTGTTACTCGCCTACACCACGAATACCGCGCTGCGGACCGCCGACGTCGAGGTAACTGTGGTGCCCGGTGCACGTGCCCGCATAGGCCGGATCACGCTCGATGTGGATACTACAGCGGGGCAGCGCAGGGTTTCGGATGCAACGGTTCTGCGGGTGCTCGCCTTGCATCCGGGCGATTGGTACTCGGCGCGCGCAATCATTGATGCGCAACGCAATCTCTACCAAACTGACGCGTTCCAGCGTGTGGATCTCCAGCCCGATGCGATTCAACCTCCGGGTGACACCATCGTCAATCTCACGGCACGGCTGGTGGAAGGAGATCGGTGGGCCGCAAGCGGTGGCCTTGGCTGGGCAACCCTCGACTGTTTTCGTGTTCAGGGCACTCTCACCGACCGCGATTTTCTGCCAATGGCACAGCGACTGGAGCTTTCTGCGCGGCTCAGCAAGATAGGTATCGGTGATCCCCTTGATGGCGCTCCGGGATTGTGTCAGGGACAGGCACGCTCGGATCCATACAGTCGGACGCTGAACTACAATATGTCGATGACACTACGGCAGCCGGTGCGTGCGAACCTGACACGTGTGCCATCGCTCACCATCTTCAGCTCCACGCTCTCGGAATACAAGGCATATCTGCGCAGGACACCGATCGGCGGTGTCCTGTCGCTCAGTGATCCATTTGGGCGGCAGTCATCACCGCGCTCGCCCAGCACACTGTCGTATCAGCTCGAACTTGGGCGTACCGAGGCAGAGCCGGCTTTCTTCTGCGCTGTCTTCAATGCCTGCGACAGCGAACTGCAGAGCTTTCTTCAACGCAACAGTAGGCTCGCTGTACTCGAATATGCAGTGACACGAGAGCGTGTTAACGATCAGCTGCGTCCGACACAGGGTACGCTGGTACGTGCCACGCTTCGTCACGCGAGTACGATGATAGGATCCGACCGTTCGCAGCAGTTCAACCGCGTCATTGCCGACGCTTCATGGTACCGTGTGATGGGGAGCGCCACTGTCACTGCGCATATCAAGGCGGGTGCGGTACAGGGAAGTGCGAGCAGATCCGGTATCGGCCGTTTCATTCCACCGCAGGAGCGGCTTTACGCTGGTGGCCCGACCACCATGCGTGGATTCCGGCAGAACGAACTTGGTCCTGCTGTATATATAGTGAGCACGTTCGAGCAGATGTCGGAGGATGGACAGACCTACTACCGCGTGAATGGTGACACGCGGACCGAGCGTGTCGTGCCGACGGGAGGCAATACACTCGTCGTAGGCAATATCGAGGCCCAGTGGCCAAGTCCCATTGTGCCAAGAGTGTTGCAGGTGGCAGCATTTGTCGATGGTGGGCGACTCTGGAATCGTGGCGGTACGACATCAGGTGTGTCGTTGCGTGCGGCAGGACCGGCCGTGAAGTTTACGCCCGGAGCCGGCGTACGCATTGCTTCACCTTTCGGTGCCATTCGAATCGATTTCGGCTACAATCCCTATCAGCTCCCCGCCGGTGCCGCCTATTACAACGCACGACCTCAGGCAGAAGTGGCGCCGCTCTACTGCGTGAGCCCGGGTAACATGCTTGCAATTCGTGCTTCCGACGTAACCGGGGCGCCGGCAGTGCAGAATGCAGGTACATGCCCTTCAACATTCCAGCCGTTGCAGAGCAAGGGACTCCTTGCACGGCTGAACTTGAGCATCTGGATCGGCCAGGCATTCTGATGGCCCCACGTCGACGCACGATCGTACTTGTCACCGCATCGGCGATGCTTCTGCTGCTTGTGATCGGTGTGAGCACGGTAGTCGCACTTACGCAGACCGACCTGGGGCGCGCAATGATACTCCGCGCCGTCCTTCCCGCAGCACGGGCCGCGATACCGGGACAACTTCACGTGGGCAGGATCGGTGGCACGTTATTCACCGATATCACGGTCGATTCCATCGATCTTCGTACGCCGGATGGTACTCCGTTCCTGAGCGTTGGGCGTGTAAGAGCCACCTATGATCCCCGTGACCTTCTCAATTTTCGGGTCATCATCAGGTCGCTGGAGATTGATCGTCCGCACCTTACACTGGTTGATTACGGTAATGATGACTGGAACTGGAAGCGTGCCCTTCGAAAGCGGCTGTCCCGGCCATCGGGTACACTAGGGCAGCTTGGACGCTACATCGTCATTGACACCACGACGCTGAACGAACTGAACTTCGTGCTCAAGCTTCCCTGGGAGCTGTCTGACACGTTGCGGGGAGCTAAACGCGACAGTGCGCTGACCCACAACCTCACCAGACGCGACAGCGACATCCTGCATGAGGATGGCCGGTATGTCCGTGTCTACCGTTTTGTGAGGGGGCAGGTTTCACTGGGACGCACGCGTCTCGCGGATCCCGACAGTGTCGGGCAACACTTCCCTGTACGCCGTCTCGATGTGGTGTGGGACTATCCGCCATTCTGGTTCCGAAAATCCGCTGCCGATGTACACATATTGGCGGATACCATGTGGGTGGACGGTGCGCATCTGAGCCTGCCGGGCTCCGAAGCCCATGGCACGGCAAGGGTTGTATGGGGAAGCGCCCTGCCGGTGCGCTATGACATAGCGCTCAGGCTCGACACCGTATCCATGATCGATCTCGCATGGATCGACAAGGCAATGCCGCATAGCGGTAGCGGGCGTGCCAATCTGACAATCCGTAATGATTCGCGCGATCTCTCGATCATAGAGTATGGCATAACAGATATGGACGCCAGGTCTTTGCACTCGCGTATCCGCGGTGATATGACATGGGGAGTGGGTGGTCCGGTTGTGAGACTTACCGGCGTCAGGCTGAATCTTCAGCCGGCTCACACCGATCTGTTGCGCTGGATGAATGGTGAGCCGTTCCCCTACGACTGGCGTGGTGCACTTACGGGAAGTGTGCTTGCGAAAGGCGGCTATGTCACCGATTGGAGACTTGATGAAGCTCGCCTTGCGTTCGCTGACGAGCACGTACCCGGCGCCATCTCAAGGGCTACGGCAACGGGCGTACTCAACATCTACACACCGGCAGAAGCGATCCTGCGCGGATTGGATCTCTCCATCGATACGCTGGACTTCAGGACGCCGCGGTTCGTGAACCCCCTGTTTGCTGAACTCGATGGTTTTGCGCGTGGTCGTGTGCGACTCGACTCGCTGTGGTACGATGCTGAATTCTCGGATGCGGATATCGAACTCGTCGATGGGCCCGGGCAACCGTCCCGCTTCACTGGCCGGGGGCGCTTCTCGCTCATTCCCGAGGGAACATGGTTCGACGTGGACATGCAGGCTGTCCCTCTGTCATATACGACCCTGTCGCGATCGTATCCATCGTTTCCGCTGCGGGGTGCCGCGGTCGGAAGTATCGCCGCACGTGGCATGGCAGACCGCTTCGATCTCCAGACGACACTGGCTGGCGAGGGGGGTGAGCTCGCCTTCACCGGACGTGTGGACGCACTTGAGCCCCAAATGGGTGCGTTCGGCACGTGGCGAATGCGCGGTGCCAATCTCCAGTCACTGCTGGGAGACAGTCGCTGGCCGGAATCGACATTGTCGATGGCTGGGACGGTGAACATTGAGGGCGAGTTGTTGTCCACGCTGCGTGGTCCTCTCACGGCAACCGTCGATCAGTTCTCACGTGTGGCGCAAGCAAGGCTCTTCGGGGGTACTGTCTCTGCCCGGTTCGATTCGGGACATGTCTACGTCGACACCCTTGCTGTCGAGAGTTCAGCGTTGCGCCTTGCGGCCCGGGGTGGCCTCGGGCTTGAGCGGTCGCGTCGTGATTCGGTGCATTTCGTGGCGTATATCGATTCACTTGGAGGATTGCGGCCATGGCTGACACCCACCGGTTCCGACAGTGCCCGGGCTCTGCTATTGTCGACAGACACGCTTCGGGGTACGGTGGAGCTGAGAGGCAGCATTTCGGGCTCGGTAGACTCGCTTGACGCGCGTGGTCTGGATATTGACGTGCATGCCGATCTGGCCGAGCTGGTACTTGCAGCCATTCACGTGCGGAAGGCAGCCCTCGACCTACGCGTGGATGATGTTACGCGTGCAGCAAATGGCGCACTGTCGGTGATCGTGGATTCCTCTCATACCGTAGGGATCGAAGTGGCTGAAGCAGTCGGCCACTCGACGCTGAGGGGTGGTCTGGCGGATCGATTCTCTCTTGCGATGCGCACACCGTCCGAATCACGGCTGATGATCGCCGGCGGTGTCACGCGTAATGGTGACTCGACAAGTATCACTTTCGACACACTCACCATAAGAGTCGACAGCGGTTTCGCGCGTCCAAGGGGCTTCACTCTTGCAGCACCCGCCCGCTTGCATCTCCTGCCCGCTGGCGTGGGGGTACTTGACTCCCTTGTTCTGCAGCACACGGATACCGGACGCTTTGCCTTGCGGGGTGCAATGGGCAGGGGTGAAGTCGTTGAGGGTGTCATCGACGCCAATCGCGTCCCGCTTGGCGACTTCGGGCGTCTCACACGCACCAGAGCCCTGTCGGGCGGCACGACTGATCTGCGTCTGGAACTGGCCGGCACCAGGACACACCCGCGCTTTGATGGTACCGTCAGCTTTCGTGAAGCCGTTGTGGGACGCATGCGACTCGGGGACCTCCAGGCCCGAGCGCACTACGATTCACTGCGCCTTGTCGTCGCCGGAGCTCTGCGCGTTGATGGCGTGCCTGCGCTGCAGGCGACGGCGACCCTGCCACTTGATCTCGCGCTCGCGCCGGTTCGTCAGCGGCGGCTGGATGAGCAGATAACCGGCAGCATCTTCAGCGAGCGTGCGGATCTGAACCTGATCGAGTCGCTCTTTCCTGACGTCACCCTTGCCGCAGGTACTTTGGAAACGGACGTACGGTTCGCCGGAACATGGACCCGTCCCCGCCTGAGAGGGCAGCTTCGTGTGAACGATGCGGCACTTACTCTCACAAGTCTGGGGATACGCCTGGAGAGGGCAACCGCAGACATCGAGCTTTCGGGAGACAGCGTACTCGTTCACCGCTTAGGTGCACGAGGTGGCCCCGGACGCGATTCGCTTGGCATATCCGGCACGATCGGGATTACCGAGATTGCTCATCCGACGTTCGATCTTCGCCTGACTGCCAACGATTTCCTTGTCATTGACAAGCCGCGCGTGGCTACCCTGACGATCTCGACACCAACACCCATCACACTTACAGGGGACACTGACGCACCGCTTGTGCGTGGCGGCGTGCGTATCGATCGTGGTCGCATCTACATCAGCGAACTTGCGCAGAGACGTACACTGGATCTTGGCGAGAGCTTCGATCTGATAGACACCACGCGCACGGTTGTGAGGGGACTGTTGCCGTCGGCACCGGGCACTGCCATGCAGAATCTGCGACTAGAGGATGTCCGTGTGGGTGTTGGCGATGACGTGTGGTTGCGCTCCCCCGAGGCAAATCTGAAACTTGGCGGACAGCTCCGGCTGACGAGTTCTGTTTCTGCTGACCGACGACGTACCCGCCTCGCGCTGGCTGACTCTCTCACCGTGGAGCGTGGCACATATCAGCTCAACCTCGGAATCGCCAGGCCAGGTTTTGAAGTTGAGCGTGGCATGGTGAGGTTCTTCGGCGATCCTGATCTGGAGCCATCGCTCGACATCACGGCGTTGCATGTGGTTCGTGAGACCCGTCCGAACTCGAACCGCCAGGATGTAAGGATCAGGGTGAACATCGGTGGTACGATCGACCAACCGACGCTCTCACTCGCTAGTGCAGACAATCCGCCTCTGCCGGAGAGCGATATGCTGAGCTACCTGGTCACCGGCGAACCGGCTTACGCACTGCTGGGCACACCTTATGCAGAACAGGGCGCTACGCTTGCATTGCGTCTGGCTGGCTCTTACCTGTCCAGCCGGCTGGCAGGAGGACGGTTTGACGTGGTGCAGATAGAGCCGACTGCACTGAACCCGGGTGATGTCGAAAATCTGCGCGAGAGCGGACTCGGAATACTGGCTACCACGAGGGTCGGTGTAGGTGGCCAGGTAGCACGCAACACGTATCTTACCTTCAGCACCGGTCTGTGCGGTCTTGCACCACAAACCGGAAGTGGTGATGCGCTGTCACTTTTTGCGCAGGGTCTCGGCGTGAAGGTCGAGCGGCGCTTCAGCCAAGGGCTCAGTGTTGCGCTGGGGCTCGAGCCTGGTTCAAGTGCACAGGCATGTGGACGTCTGGGCATCAGCCGCACCTTCCAGCAGACGCCGCCACAGATCGGTATCGATTTTTTCAGGTACTGGACCTTCAACTGAACCTTGCTTCCCGCGGCTGTACGGATCGGACATCCACTTCTCTCAGCAGGGCTCTCACGATGGTAACCTTGTTTCTGTCCGCCATCGGTGCTCGTCTCTGTCATACCAATGTCCATAGCTTCGATTCCCGAACCCTCGCTGGCGCAGTCATCACTGAATGACGTACTTGACGCGATAGATCGCGCCGAGACCGGCGGTGTCCGGCTGCAGGCAGCGGCAGAGCAGCTCCGGCTGATGGGTTTTGATCAGGTTACAATTTCCCTGAGGGATGAGTCGCTGAATCCTACCCTTCTCCGTGTTGCAGGCCCGTCTCCCGGCGCGGATGCGCCGTTGCTGACTGTCAAGCCGCTCCCGGGGGCAGTTTGGC
The DNA here is from genome assembly GCA_964431565.1 of uncultured Gemmatimonas sp. Taxonomy (GTDB): domain Bacteria; phylum Gemmatimonadota; class Gemmatimonadetes; order Gemmatimonadales; family Gemmatimonadaceae; genus Gemmatimonas. The sequence continues at coordinate 7,216 of CAYSKN010000012.1, read as the reverse complement.
GTCGTCGCCTGCCGCATCTTGATCGGTTCAAGGTGGGCAATATCTACTTTCTGGATGGCTCTGACGACTGGGTCGCGAGGGAGTTTTTCGGAAGTGAACCGTCAGCGCAGGCGGCGGACGAGAGGTGGCTGCCGACCGATCTCATCGTGGGGCTGATGCGTGGTACTCATCAGGAGGTCATCGGTGTCGTCAAGCTGGCAAGCGCACATGATGGTCGCAGGCCGGATTCCGATCGGCTGGGGGAGATCGGGGTGGTTATCCGACACCTTGAGGCGCGTGTTGCTCATGATGCACTGGATGTGTTGGCCCGTCGCCGTCACGAACGACTCCTGCTTCTGCAGGAAGCCGGCAGTACCCTTACACGGTCTCTTGATGAACAGGAGATCGTGCGTGAACTCATGCGACAGGTTCAGAGGGCAGTTCGCTGCGATGGTGTGACAGTCGCTGTACCGGATCTTCAGAACGACAGACTTACTCCCATGCTGCGCGTCGCTCACAACGTGGAGCGTATGGGCGGCCCCGTGCGCCTGGGAGCGGGCCTCATCGCCGAGGTGGCCCGCAGTGGACACTCCGTGCGTGCAGGTGACCGGGAGGCCGATCGTGCCCGTGAGAAGAGCGGGCTTGGACCGCCGCTTACGATGGACGACATCGTTGGAGAAGCCGGCCCCGCCACATCTGCAGTGGTGGTACCGATGAGGGTTGGTATCAGGCTCATGGCGGTGCTTGCCGTGTATTCGGCGCGAGCCGACATGTACACGGCTGAAGACGAGGAAATGCTGGCAACCATTGCTGCGCAGGCAGCTACCGCGCTGGCAAATGCGCGCCGGTATGCCGAGAGCGAGCGTGAACGACGTACCACCGAGGCTCTGGCAGATGTGGCGCGTGCGGTTGGCGAATCACTGCGCCTTGGGGAGGTACTGCGTCTCACGTTGCGTCATTCGGTATCATTGCTTGGCGTGGAAGGAGCCGGGGTAGCACTTCGCACCGGCGATTACCTGAATGTCGTTGCAGCGGCTGGCAGCGCGGATGTTCTGCGTGGTGTGCATCTGCCCCTGTATACGGGTCAGTTAGGACGGTGTGTGCTGGAAAACGAGATGATAGTTCTCAATGGGATAGACGAGGATGCACCCGTCATACGTATGATCCAGCAGCTCACTCCCGTGCAGCGGGTCGTCATGGCGCCTCTGGGAACCGGACGGGGCACCATTGGTGCAATCGCTGTGATCAACCGGGAGCGTCCCTTTGATTTCGACGACGCCAGAGTACTGAGGCGGCTGGCTGATCAGGTGGCCGTAGCCATCGATAATGCGCGTCTTTTCGAGGAAGTAGAGAAGGCCACGCGGGAATGGAAACTTGCGTTTGACAGCACGGCCAGCGGGATAGTCGTGCTGGAAGAGGCGCTCACTGTAAGCCGATGCAACGCTCGTGCTGCCGAGCTTTGCGGCACTAGTATTACCGATCTGCTGGGACGTCGTTTCCGTGACGCGCTGGGCGTTGCTGCTGCGAGTCCCGAGGCCTCTCTGGTCGAGGCCGGTATTGCCCGGGCGTTGCGCGAAGGTATTCCAGTGAGAGAGACCATCCGGGATCCCGTTCACGGACGCCTCCTGGCGCTGCTGATCAGTGGACATCCAGCCGGTGGTTGCGTGATCAGCTTTGATGATGTGACCGAGTCGACCCGACTTGCGGAACAGCATCGCAATGTGCTCGAGGCTGTACCGGATGCAATCGTTATCTCCCGATTGGATGGACATGTGGATTTCGCCAATCCGGCGGCGAGAGCTCTTTTTCAACGCGAAGATCTCGTTGGCTCCAGTATCGACAGACTCATCCCGAGCGAGTGGTTGCCCAGTGTTTCTGCCCGGGAGACGGCAGCACGTGGTGGCGCACGTGTGCGCTACGAGTGTGAAGTGCTCCGAGTCGATGGGACCCGTCGCACCGTACAGGTCAGCTCGACGCCAATGCTCGAACTGGGGGTCATTCGTGGCACTGTGGCATGCCTTCGCGATATCACCGATCAGCGTGCGGATGCTCTGGCGCGGGAGCGCTCGGAGGTTCTGTATTCCCGCCTGGTGGAGAGCGCAAGTGACGCCATTTTCACTCTCGATGTGAGAGGGCAATTCACTTCGATCAATCAGGGATTTCTCAACGAGACCGGATTGTCGAGGGAGACAGCGCTGGCGTTGACGTTCGACGCGCTCGTCGATGAGGTGGATCGCGTGAAGGCGACAGATGTCATGCATGCCACCTTCCGTGGGGAACGAAGGAAGCTCCACCTTCGCTACATCAGCCGCAGGGGCACCCGCACAGCGATGGTTACCACAGCGCCGATTCATGAGGGGGGGCAGGTGGTGGGTGTGCTGGGAATCGTACGTGACATGACCAGTGACGAGATCCGCCACGAGGCTCAGCTCCAGCAGGCACGCCTCGCGGCCGTGGGTCAGTCGCTTGGTCGAATGGCTGATGATCTCCGCAATCCACTTGCCAGCATTCTGGCTGCGGCGGGGCGGTATGCGGATTCTTCCACGCTGTCAGCCTCCGATCGCCAGACCATGGCGCAGATACTGGCTGAAGCGCGCCGGGCGTCGGATATGATTGATCAGGTACTTGACACCACGTGCATGACACCTGTTACAGGTGCGCGCACAGAGGTTGATATCGGCGCCGTGGTGCAGCGATCGCTTGGTCTGTTTTCGCGAAGTTTCAAGGGGCTGGGGATACAGGTCAGCATCTCACTGCCGGATGTACCTCCACGCGTGTACGGCGATCCCCTGCAACTCGAGCAGGTTCTCGTCAATCTGCTCACCAATGCGGAGCAGGCACTGGCCGAGACTGATGGGAATCGAACTCTCGAAATCGATACTCGTGTGGAGGAAGACAACGTCGTCCTTCGAATCCATGACGGCGGGCCGGGCATTCTGCCTCACCATCTTCCTCATGTGATGGACCCGATGTTCACTACGCGGTCAGGTCTTGGGCAACGCGGACTCGGGCTCACAATCGCAAGTGCAATTGTCCGGGATCACGGAGGACGAATGGATATTGCTTCGTCCGCTGGTGATGGGGTGACGGTCCTGATTCGGATCCCGGTCGCAGGTGCACCTGCGCTGGTGGACGGAAGATTCACCCCCCGCAGTATTGCCACCCTCGACGCTATTGTCGAGGCTCTGGTACCGACTGCCACCACATCATGCGCGTCGGTCGGACCCATGACGCCCGAAGATGCGAAGGCCAGGATCGCACAGGTTCCGGATACCGCGCGTTGAGTGAGTTGTGAGTGAGCCGGCAGGGCGGTTCGAGGGCCTGTTAACAGTGAGAGCGGCGATAGCGCCACTTCTCGGGGAGCCGCGCATCTCGCGGGCACTCACGTCCCAACTCCTGGCCGGTGAGCAGGTTGAGATCGTTGAGCACCGAGATGACTGGCTTCGTGTACGTAGTTTCGACGGATACGAAGGATGGACCCATCAGGGATTCCTTGGTCCGTCGCGCGGTGATGAGCCGGAATGGAAATGGTCGCTGGGGTGCAGGGTTACTGATCACTCCGGCTGCATCAGGGCTCTGCCACTGGGCGCCCGCGTGGCGCCTGAGGTGACGGTCGTGGAGGGTGAAGCTGTTGCTGCTGCGATGCGCGCTGAACGCTTCCCATCTGATGCGAATGAGGTCGCTGCAAGTGCGGCCTCGCTGTTCAACGGCGCGAGCTACCTGTGGGGCGGTGTGACGCCCTGGGGCGTGGACTGCTCGGGACTGGTGCAGCGCGTTGTACTGCTGCACGGCCTCGTCCTCCCGCGTGATGCATGGCAGCAAGTGGAGGCTGCCAGCCCGGTATCATCGGAGCTTGCAGACGACCAGATGGCTGCTGATCTGCTGTTCTTTTCGGATCGCCAGGACCGACGTGTTACTCATGTGGGTATGGCCCTTGGTAATGGACGCATGGTTCACAGTGCTCTCATGCGCGGCGGGGTGACACTCGAGACACTCTCTGCGATTGAGGATTACGTTGTCCGCCTCCGCTCACAGTGTGTGGGTGTATATCGGTTGCACTGGTGAAGCGACGGCTGCCACTGCATGAAAGTGTGTCCGGCAGCCGCTGAGATCGGCACAGTATCGCATGGCAGCGGCGTCAGTTCAGCTTATCATCTGCCCTGATGCTGGCGGTACCACTGGAGCCCCCCCCTTGACGTGAAGCACCGCTGTGGTTTGCGAGCGGTCATCAATTGCCACTGTCATGCGGTAGTCGCCCAGCATGTCCAGAGGAAGATCCAGTTGGAGAACAACCGGCATGTCAAGATCTGTGGCATTCGGTGGCGGAGCGCCGATATCCAGTTCGGCCTGTGTGGTCCACAGCTCAGTCCCCCGCGGATTGATCCAGCGCAAGACCATCTGATGAACACCTTTGTCAGCCGGCGTCGCCTTGATGCGAATAATGAAGGTGGCACGCGGGTGCAGACTTGGCAGCTGCGCCACGTGGACAGCATCGAAGATGCCGAGGATATTGAGCTTCCCCTCCTGGGAGATGTTGGCTCCGTCGGCGAATAGTGCGAAGGAAACATTCATTCCCCAAACTAACCGCGCTACCAACGCTTGCCACTGGTCACCTACATTTCGGCATGCAATCAATCGATGTCCGGGTCTCTCAGATTGTGTGGAATGGTGACGGTTCGAATCACGGCTTTGGGATGACCGACTTGTGGCTTGTGACAACTGCTATCATCTGGGGTGTGAATTACAGCGTGGTGAAGGTGGGTCTGGAATATCTGTCGCCACTCACGTTCAATGCCATGCGGATGACGATCGCCACGGCAGTGCTCGCCATGGTCGCTGCGTTCATGAACGAGACTCGTTGGCCGTCAAGACGTGAACGCTGGCAACTGCTGTTGCTGGGTGTGCTCGGGAACGGCGTCTACCAGCTCTTCTTCATCTTTGGCATCTCCCGCACCCGCGCCGGAATCGCAGCCCTGATCGTAGCTGCCACACCTGCCTGGACAGCGATCATTTCGCAGATCATGCGCCACGAGCGGATAAACGGCGCAGCCTGGACCGGCATTTCGCTGCAGCTTCTCGGTGTGGCTTCCGTTGTCGGAAGTACGCGTGGTTTTCAGGGCAGCGGAGCGATGCTTGGAGCCATGCTGATGGCAGCAGGGAGTGTCTGCTGGGCGGCCTTCACTGTACTCATGCAACCCTTGACGCTCCGGTTCCACCCAATGCAACTCTCGGTCGTGACCATGGCAAGCGGTGCATTCGTGATCTGCATGGCTGCAGTACCGGATCTGCTGAGGACAGATTTCTCCGTTGTGCCGGCTGCGGCGTGGGGGGCGGTGGCGTATGCATCGGTGGGCGCGTTGGTAATTGGCTATCTCCTGTACTACCACGGTGTTCGCGTGCTCGGCGCCATGCGCACATCAATGTACGGGAATCTGCAGCCCGTGGTTGCAATCGGAGTGGCGTGGATTATTCTGCGCGAGCAGCCCACCGGATGGCAATGGACGGGCACGGCACTCATTCTCGGTGGCCTGCTGGTTTCGCGAATGGTGCGATTGCGTCCTGCGGGCCCGAAAGTTACTCCCGCATGGCTGAGGCGAACATGAGGATCGTACTGTTCGACATAGACGGCACCCTGCTGCGCACGGACGGCGCTGGACGTCGTGCCATGGAACGGGCGATGAAGGAGACGTTCGGGTCAACGGGTCCTGCCGACTATCGCTACGACGGCAAGACAGATCGACAAATCGTGCGTGAGCAGATGCAGGCGGTTGGTATCAGTGCTGAGGTCGTGTCGGCTGAGATGGATGGCCTTTTCATCAGCTACCTGCGATACCTCGATCAGGAGTTGTCCACTGATCCGCACCAGGCCGTTCTCTGCGCTGGTGTTCAATCCCTTCTCCGGAGTCTGCGCACACGTACTGATGTCTTGCTCGGCCTCCTCACGGGCAATGTACGTGAGGGAGCCCGTACAAAGCTTGATGCTGTGGGGTTGGACTTCGATCAATTCGTCGTGACAGCGTTCGGATGCGACCATGAGCACCGTCCTGCACTTCCGCCTATCGCTCGCGCCCGGGCGGAAGCCTTGCTGGGGCGCCCGGTGGCAGGCGAACAGCTCGTGGTCATCGGGGACACACCCGCTGACATTCATTGTGGCAGGCCAATCGGTGTACGGGCAATCGCAGTGGCTACTGGTCGTTATTCGGTGGACATGCTTGCCATGCATGGCCCGGCGGCAGTATTTGCTACACTCGAAGACACCGATTCAGTGATTGAGTCATTGCTCTCATGAATTTCATCGTATCGGAGCCCATACGCATCGTCGGCATTGTCCGTGGACGCGAGATGGACGCTCAGGGTACCGTCTCGCTCGGGAGTGACGGGCTGACAATTACATGGCCGCCCGCAGCTACCTGGCGTCTGGCACTTGATGGTATTGATGGCGTCGGCATCACGCCGGAGACGCTCACGCTTTATCTGTCGGGTGACGATGTCCTCGAGCTGTCTGGCGCCAGCTCGCTGCCACAGATGGGGCAGCTGCTGGTTGAACTCGCGTGCCGTGTACCCGAATTGATGAGGAACTGCACCGGTGGCATGGCCGTCGTCCAAGGTGACGATCTACGATGGCATGATGTGGAGAGGCAGTGGCTTGCCCCTCTCCTTGATGTGCGCCGCTCCTTGCAGGGTGTAAACGATCCTCAACGACAGGCCACCCTATTTGACGGAACGGCACTGGCAGACAGGATGTACGGAACACTTGGTACGATTGCAGCAACAGTTATACCGAATGACGCCGCCAGGCAGCGGGCATTGGAAGCGGCAATGGAAGAAGAGCTCGCTCCCCTGTTCGAAGCCTTAAGACACGTTGCGATGACAGCCGCAGAACTTGGCGGAGGTACCAGTGACACCCGCATTGCCCAGTGGCGGCAGTGGATCGCTGCCGCCCGCAAGGCATTTTCTGCAGCAGACGAAGTTTGGCGGGAAGTGAATGGGTTGGTGAGCGCAGAACTCTGCGCCACCATGGCCACGTCATGAGATCAGTGACCACACCCGCTGCAACCGCCGTCGTCTCTTGACTTTCGGCCGGTGGCTACCGCCTTCCAGATCCGTGAACCCGAGTAGAGCGCCGCCGCAGAGACGATCAGAACGACGATCAGCGTTGACATCATAGCCTCCATGTGATCAGTAGCCCAGCGCCCTGCCGCCCGCGACTACCAGCCAGGCAGCACCATAAGCCAGT
>CAYSKN010000011.1:0-25332 GCA_964431565.1 uncultured Gemmatimonas sp. | reverse complement strand
CTCTCAGGCGACGCCCCCCTCGTCGTCCGCGCCGCCGCTTGCGATGCGGGGTCGCGGACGAGGGTTCGACCCGGGGTTCGGCTTCCCGATCGGCAGCTGCGCCCTTCTTTGGATCCTCGGGGCGTAGCACATGTGTCTCTGCAGACAGGTTGTCGGCGGTATCGGCGTGCTCCGGAGATCCGTGTGAAAATACTTCGCCTGCAATCTCTGCTTCGGGAGACGGTGGTGGCGTACGTGTCAACCCCGGAGCGGCCAGGACAGCCACCTCGTATTCCTGTGTGTCCAACATCGAGATCGTGTCCGCGTCCAGCATCTCGGCTGTCGGTATGCGGTGGTCCATAGTGGCAGACAATAGCATGGCCTCAAAGCCTTCCACCTCGGCACGCAGATCAGCCAGCACAACCACCCGCGTGTCACCTTCGGATGTCCGAAGTGTGACGCGGTCGTGGAAGATGTCGCACGATATCACCATCTCCTCTCCGCGCGCGGTGTTGAGAATCCTTCCCTCCCTCGGAAACCTGCGACGGCTCTGCACATAATACTCGTGCTCGTAGCGGAGGCAGCACATGAGGCGGCCACACGCACCCGAGATTTGTTGCGGATTGAGCGACAGGTGCTGATCCTTGGCAACGCCCAGGTTCACTGGTCGCAGTTCGGAAAGCCATGAGGCTGAACAGTATTCGCGACCGCTGCGTCCAACGCCGGAGAGTCGCTTCGCCTCATCACGCACTCCGATCTGCCTGAGTTCGATTCGTGTCTTGAACTGTGACGCGAGGTCTCGCACCAGAGCACGAAAATCCACCCGTCGGTCGGCGGTGAAAAAGAACGTGAGCTTGCGTCGATCCCACTGCCACTCGGCATCGGTGAGCTTCATGACGAGATCGTTGGCTCTGACCCGAACCATCGCCGTACGCCGGGCCTTCTCGTTCTCTGCCGTCAGTTCGCGGTCGACTTGCAGATCCGCGTCGGTGGCCAGACGCAGTGCGCGTCGTGCCGGTGCCGAGGTACCGCATCCATGTGCACAGCCACGACAGCGCCGGTCGGCGAGTTCTCCGGTGGAGTGTACCCGCCCCAGATCTTCGCCCCGGTCCATCTCCACAATGATCGCGGCCTTGAGTGGTGGCGGTGTCGCTCCCTCCCAGGCGAAAAACTCCTTCCGGTTGCCGCGAAATGCGACTTCGATGAGATGCGTCACGATAAGATCGTCCGGTCGCTGCACATGGCTGCCGGCGTCAGCCGGCAAACTGTCCCATGCGCAGATACTTCTCGCGGCGGCGCCTCACCAGTTTGTCAGGCTTGAGGCGACGCAGTTCCTCAATGTTGCGTGCGAGAGCTTCATGCAGCGACTGCGCCGTTGCGGCGTGATCTGCATGTGCTCCGCCTACCGGCTCCGGCACGACTTCATCGATCACTCTGAGTTCCACCAGATCTGCTGCAGTGACCCGCAGGGCACTTGCGGCCTTCTCGCGCATTTCCTGGCTCTTACCGTCCTTCCAGAGAATGGCCGCACATCCCTCAACGGATATCGTGGAATACACCGAGTTCTCGAGCATGAGTACACGATCGGCAACCCCAAGTGCCAGCGCACCGCCCGATCCGCCCTCACCTATGACAGTCGCGACGACCGGTATCTGGAGCTGACTCATTTCGAACAGGTTGCGCGCGATAGCCTCGCTCTGGCCGCGTTCCTCGGCACCCAGGCCAGGCCAGGCGCCCGGTGTATCGATGAACGTCAGCACCGGCACCTGAAACTTCTCGGCAAGCTTCATGAGCCGAAGTGCCTTCCGATAACCCTCCGGGTGCGGCATCCCGAAGTTACGCCTGAGATTCTCCTTGGTGTCGCGTCCACGTTCATGACCGATCAACATGACTGTCTCGCCATCCAGCCGCGCCCAGCCCGCCAAAATGGCGGCGTCTTCGCGAAACAGGCGATCGCCATGCAATTCGATGAAGTCCGTGAAGGCGTGCCGGATGTAGTCCGATGTGAACGGGCGGCGCGCCATCCGTGCCACCTGGACACGTTGCAGCGGGGTCAGATTCTGGTAGATCATCACCCGCAGATCAACCAGCTTCTTCTGCAACGGGACCAGCTCGTTCGCCACATCCAGCGAACGGTCGGCGGCCAACCGCTTCAACTCGTCGATCTGCTTTTCGAGTTCAGAGATGGGACGTTCGAACTCGAGTACCGTGGCTGCAGCCATTTAAGTCCAGGAATGGTGACGCGACGCCTGTCAGCCGTCGGTGCGTATGAGCCGCACCTGGTGGACGCCCAGGAGTGCGCGGAGATCAGAGAGAATTGCCGGGGAAGCCGCTACGGTGAGTGATCGTGACCGGAAACGAATCTGTTTTCCCTGACCATCACGCCACCGCACTTCCAGCGGAGCCGACCCTTCGTGCGACTCCACCACTTCGCGGACATCCGTCATCACCGCCGAAGGCAGGTCCGACCCGGAAGCCAGGTCGATTGCCACTGCAACCTCACCGCTCGCCCGCAACTCAACAAATCGCGTGACATCGCTCACGTTGAAGGTGGCATTTTCGACGCCATGGTCTTTCCGCGAGTAGCCGCCCTTGAGCAGCAGGGGAACGTCCTGACGTATGCGCTCAGAGATCACCCCCCAGGCCTCGGCAAAGACCAACACCTCGGAAGATCCGGAAAAATCCTCAACTGTCAACCGTGCAAACTCCGCCCCGCTGCGCTTTGAGATCTGTTTCCGGATAGCGGTGACCACAACCCCGATGGTGACCGGCTCAGCGGTCCATGTACCAATCTGCGACACTGTGTGTGTGGCAAAAAGTTCGCATTCTGTTCGGTATGATTCGAGAGGATGGCCGGAGATGTAGAACCCGAGGAGCTCTTTTTCGCGCTGCAACCTCTCGCTTTCGCTCCATGGCGAGACGTTGGGGAGCGCCTGGATCCGTTGTCCGCTGTCACCGGGAGAGGTGCCCGAATCCAGCCCGACGGGATCTTCGAACAGCGACCCTTGCCCGCGCGCTGCCTCTTCCTGACTGAGCACCGCAGCACTGATGGCCTGGTCTAGACCTGCCAACAACTGCGAACGGTGACCGCCCCACGTGTCGCATGCACCAGCGGCCACCAGTGCTTCGAAGACGCGCTTGTTGCAGAGCCTCAGGTCGACACGCGCGCAGAGATCGTGCAGCGACGAAAACGGACCGTTCTCTCGCGCCGAGAGAAGGGAGTCTACAGCGCCCCTGCCGACATTACGTATGGCCCCCAGTCCGAAACGGATACGCTTGTCGCCGACAACGGTGAAGCGCCAGCCGGATTCGTTGACGTCCGGAGCCAGCACCTCAATTTCCATTTCGCGTGCATGGTTGATGTACTTGATGACGTCTTCCGTCTTCCCGATGCTGGATGACAGCAGCGCAGCCATGAACTCGGCTGGATGATGCGTCTTCAGAAATGCGGTGTGATAGGCAATCACGGAGTAGGCCACGCTGTGGCTCTTGTTGAATCCGTATCTGCCGAAGGTCTCGATCTGCGTGGCCAGCTCGTCTATGATCTTTGGGTCGTATCCGCGCGCCACCGACTTCTCGATGAACTTTCCGAGCTCCCTGCGGATGAGCTCAGCATCTTTCTTGCCAACCGCCTTGCGAAGCACATCTGCTTCGGCAAGCGATATGCCAGCCAACACCTGGGCTATTCGCATCACCTGCTCCTGATAGGTGATCACACCGAAGGTGCCGGACAGAATGGTCTCGAGCTCAGGCAGGAGGTACGACGTGGGCTCCTCACCGAGCTTGCGCCGTATGTACACATTGTGCATACCGGCGTCGAGCGGGCCGGGCCGTACGAGAGCGTTTGACGCCACGAGGTCGTCGAACCGGTCGCAGCGCATGCGTTTCAACACATCGGTCGCAAGCGGGGATTCGAACTGAAACACGCCAGCCGTGCGGCCGGTGCGGAGCATGCGGTAGGTATCCGGGTCAGTGAAGCCACGCTTCTCGAGCTGCACATCATGCCCGGTGCGTTCCCTGATTACTTGAAGGGCATCGCTGATCACGGTGAGCGTTGTCAGACCGAGAAAGTCCATCTTGAGCATGCCGGCTTTCTCGAGCGCCGTCATGTCATACTGCGTTACCATGACTCGATCGTCACCGTGGCTGCCCGTGCCCTTGCTGGCCTGCGTGCAGACCGGAACGAATTCATCGAGCGGGCCTGGTGCGATCACGACGCCAGCCGGGTGCACACCCGTGTGGCGCGAGAGACCCTCGAGCTTGATTGCGTAGTCGAGCAGTTGGCGGTAGCGTACATCGTTCTGATGGAACGCCTTCACTTCAGGCACCTTCTCGATTGCTTCCTTGACGGTCAGCGAAAAATTGGACGCATTGGGAATCAGCTTGGCAAGCGCATCTGTCTCCGCAGGCGTGAAGCCGAGGGTACGACCCACGTCCTTGATTGCAGCGCGGGATTTCATTGTCCCGAACGTTACTATCTGGCCAACACTGTCACGACCGTACTTCTGTCGCACGTACTCGATGACTTCGCCACGGCGTTCGAAGCAGAAGTCCACGTCCACATCGGGCATGGACACACGTTCCTGGCTCAGGAATCGCTCAAACAGAAGGTCGAACTCCAGCGGACAGACGTCGGTGATGCCAAGCGCGTACGCCACGAGGGACCCCGCGGCTGAGCCGCGACCCGGACCCACCGGAATGCCTCGGTCACGTGCAGCTTTGATAAAATCGGCAACGATGAGGAAATAGCCTGCATATCCCATTCGTGTGATGACATCGAGTTCGTACGACAGTCGCTCACGAACCTCGTCGCTGAACGGATCTCCATAACGCCGGTGTGCTCCCTCCGTGGCGAGCTGGACCAGCAGCTCGTTCTCGCTGGTCATTCCCTCCGGAAGCGGGAATGAAGGCACAAAGTACTTTTTCGAGAACTGTACATCCACCGAATCCGCGATGGCGAGCGTGTTGGTCAGGACGTCGCCACGCTCCGGGAAGAAGGCACTGATCTCCTCAGGACTCTTGAAGTACAGACCTTTGTCATAGCGCATGCGATCCCGGTCGTTGCGATCGCGGCCAAGCCCAATGCAGAGCAGCACATCGTGCGCATCGTGATCTTCGCGCATGAGAAAGTGCGCGTCGTTCGTGGCAATGACGGGTAGGTCGAGCGTACCGGCCAGCGAGAAAATCCTAGTGTTGAGCGTCTCCTGGTCCGCGCTTGAATGCGCCTGTACCTCCAGGAAGTAGCGATCCCTGAACTGCTCTGAGTACCAGGATGCCGCCTCGCGCGCTTCGTCAACCCGGTTTTCCATGAGGTGAGTGGCCACCTCACCGGCCAGGCAGGCCGATGACACTATGAGGCCTTCCGAATACCGAGCCAGCAGCTCACGGTCAATGCGCGGACGGGTGTAGAATCCTTCCGTGTAGCCGAGCGATGCGAGCTTGACGAGGTTCCGGTAGCCCACGGTATCGCGTGCCAGCAGCACCAGATGATAGTACGGTCTGGCTCCGGGAGAGGAACGGCCACGCTGGCGGCGATCGCCAGGCGCAACGTATGCTTCCATGCCAAGGATGGGCTTGATTCCGGCCCTCTTCGCCTTTTCCTGGAATTCCCAGGCGGCGTGCATGTTGCCATGATCCGTGATGGCCAGCGCAGGCATTTCAAAGTGCTGGGCGCGCCTGATCAGATCATCGATGCGGTTGGCGCCGTCGAGGAGAGAATACTCCGAGTGGCAGTGCAGATGAACGAACGACATGGACATGGAATGATATCGCGACTGCAAACGCTACGGCAGGACTTGCGTATGGAGGAGCCATCTGAACGGCGTTCACGCTGGCGTTTTCCGCTGCGACGACTGACCACTGCTGCGGTGGCCACAGTGATCGTATTGCTGACACTCACGCCAACCGGCTGCTACATCTCACGTGCGGCATACGAGGAGGCGCGCATTCTCGCACGGAGACAACCCATCGCCCGACTCGTGGCCCGCGGGAATACCGAGCCGATGCTGCGCGCCCGCCTGGAACTGGTGCTGGCTGCGCGACAGTTCGCAGTCGATTCACTGGGGCTCGCTGCACGCGAGAGTTTCACCACCTTTTCAAAGCTGGATCGCGATACACTGGTGCTGGTGGTATCGGCTGCCTATCGCGATCGGCTGGAACTCAAGACGTGGTGGTTCCCGGTGGTTGGCCGCTTTCCCTACAAGGGGTTCTTTGATTTTGACGAGGCATTACGTGCTGCGCAGGAACTGCGCGCCGATGGGTTCGATGTCAGCGTGGGCGCATCGAGCGCGTTCAGCACCCTCGGGTGGTTCAACGATCCGCTCTTGAGCACCACGGTGCGTCAGGACTCCCTCACGCTGGTCAACACGGTCCTCCACGAGCTCACTCACAACACCTACTTTGCGAAAGGGCAGGTTTCCTTCAACGAATCGTTTGCCTCGTTCGTGGGCGGCCGCGGGACCGAGCTCTTCTTTCAAACGCGTGGCGACAGCGCACTTGTTCGCCGGGCTCGCGAAGACTGGCGGAATGACCTGATTCTCGGAGCGTTCTGGGAGCGGACGTCACGGGAGATCGACAGTGTGTTTTCGTCGCTGTCTGAAATGGCCACCACCAGACGCATTGCCGCACGCGATACCATCTATGCTTGGGCGCGACGGCGTCTGGTAGATTCGGTCGGTCCGCAGTTGAAGGGTTACCCGGCCGGTTGGACCCGACGCCTCCCGCTCGACAATGCGGTCCTTCTTGCGCAGCGCGTCTACTCCGACCGACTTGATCGGTTCGATTCTGTATATACCGCGGCTGACGATGATCTGAGGCTTGCCATCCAGCGGATCATTGCCTCGCACAAGGATTCGCTGCGTGCAGGCGCAAGGTGATTCATGAGTGTTGTGGAACCTGCGGCATCTGCTACAACCGCTGTGTCCGTGCTCACTGCCCTGCCATGCGGGCAGCTGCCTACTTCTCTGGCAGCAGCACGAATCGCGCACGGTTGGTCTCTACAAGATATCTGGCCGCCGCAGCGGCCAGTCGCTCGGGCGTGAGAGCGGAGATCAGGTCGCCGTCAGCAATCGTACCATCAATGGGATCACCGCTCTCCACTCTGCCGCGGATGAGACTGATCCAGTAGCCGTTCTGTTTCTGCGCCACTTCCAGTTTGCGCCGCTGCTGCTCCTTCACCCGATCCACTTCTTCCGCAGATGGAGGCATTCTTCTCAGCGAATCGATTTCGCGCTCGACGGCGGCAAACATGATGTTGGCATTGTCCGGTGCCGAGCCGTAAGTGATCAGTATCTGCCACTCCTGGCGCATCCGGCGCGAAAAGGCTGTATTGACGGATACCGCGTAGGTTCCGCCGAGATCTTCGCGCAGTCTGTCGAGCAGGCGCATTTCGAGTAGTTCGCCCACCGAGGAGAGGAGGTGAGCGTCCTCGCGTGACCAGGGCGTGGAGCCGGCGATGACCAGTACGGTCTGGCTCTGTGGTGCAATGCCCTTGTGTATGGTCCTATCAAGCTGTCCTGTAAACTGCTGTGGTCCGACGTCACGCGGCACTTGACGACGGCCACTCGCGGGTAGAGAGCCCAGCCACAGCTCCACCAGTGGCCGAAGGGTTGCCGGCTCGACGTTTCCCACCAACAGGAACGTGAAGTTACTCGCATCACCATACAGATCGCGATAGATCGAGAACATCTGACCGAGATCGAGTTCGTCAAGCATGTCCGGTGTAAGCGGTCTTGCCCTCGGATGACCCGAGGCCAGCGTGACCTGAATGGTGTCCGAGAATACCGCCAGCGGGTTGGCGTCCCTGTTTCGGAGAGCCGTTGCTATGGGTGAGAGAATCGCCTGGAATGCCGCACTGTCGGCGCGCGGCGCTGTCATGCGCAACCAGGTGAGCTGCAGCAGAGTCTCGATATCCCGGGACGATGCGCGGCCATTGAAATCAGCACTCAGGTCGCCAATGCCGGCAGCAACGGCCGCCACCTTGCCGGTCAGCATCCTTGACAGATCGGGCAGAGTGAAAGTACCTGCACCACCACGTTCGATCACCGTTGGCGCGAGAGATGCCCTGAATACATCCTGATCACCCATGAGGCTCGTGCCGCCGGGACTCCACGCCGTCATCACGACCTGGTCAGCGCTGAAATCGGTAGGCTTGACAAGAACACGTACACCATTCGAGAGCATCCAGTCTGTAACACCGATCGAGGCGATCCGGTTTTCGCTGACCACGCGTCCGGCTGTCGGCGTACTACTCACCAGGGCATCATCGGTAAGCGTCTCCACCCAGGGAGCGATGTCCATATCCAGCACCGTGCCGAGGAGGCTGCGCACTTGAGCTTCGGTTGGTGTGGCAAGACCCTCCTTGTCGGGCACGGTAACTGTGACCACGCGATTGGCCGGGCCGCCCCTGTTCTGTGCAAGCCGGTTGATTTCCGCGAGTGTGATACCTGGCAACAAGTGCTGTGCGGCAGCGTATTCGAATGCTATGCCCGGAATGCCCTCACCCACGAGAAAGTTGTTCACGTAGTCATCGGCGTATGCACGCGAAAGTGTCTTGTCACGCTCCGTATATGTCCGTTCATAGCTCCTCAGCATGTTGACTCGCGCACGCTCAAGTTCGGCTATGAGGAATCCGTGCTGCTGTACGCGTTCGGCCTCGGCAAGTATGGCCTGCAGTGACTTCAGCACCTTGCCTTCGCGTGCCTCGGCGTCCAGTGAACGGTATGCACTCCCCCGCACAAACGTGCCGCTGCTTGCACCAGCACCCACAAATGGCGCATCGGCCCTGAGTGCGAGTTCGCTGAAACGCTGGTTGATCATGCTGTCATAGAGCTGTTCGAGCAGGTTTTCGCGGAGCTGGCCAACAGTGTGGGTAGCCCTGCCAGGTCGCTTCCACAGCACACTGACGCTGGACGATGTCAGCTCCTTGTCAGTTGCGATCGAGATGAGAGTGGAGTCGTGTGTAGGCACCGGGAGCGTGATACGCTCACCTGGTGACTCTTGTGGTGGTATGTCTCCGAACGTGCTTCTTATCAGCCCCTCAAGATGTGCCGGATCGGCATCTCCGACGGCTACAACGGCCATGAGGTCGGGTCGGTACCAGTTGTGCCAGAATCTACGCACGGCCTGGTGGGTTGCATTCGAGATGATCTCCGGCTTGCCTATTGGCAGACGTTCTGCGTAGCGTGAGCCGCTGAAGATCACCGGAAGCTGCGTGTTTCTCAGTCGTTCGGCCGCGCCCAGCTCATCGCGCCACTCCGAGAGCACCACGCCACGCTCCGCCACCACTTCCGCGGAGTCGAACGTGATGCCGCCGGCAACATCACCAAGGAAACGGAAACTCCGCTCCAGGATGTCCGCACTGTCGGTGGGTACGGGAAGTATGTAGACCGTCTCATCGAAGCTTGTGTAGGCGTTGAGGTCGGCACCGACTCGTACACCGATGGATTCCAGGTACTTCACAATGTCGTTCTTTGCGAAGCTCGTGGTGCCGTTGAATGCCATGTGCTCAACAAAGTGGGCGAGACCGCGCTGGTCGTCGTCCTCGAGAATCGAGCCAGCGTTCACCACCAGACGGAGTTCGGCCCTCTGTTCGGGTCTTGCGTTTCGGCGAACGTAGTAAACCAGGCCGTTGTCCAGCCTGCCCGTTCGGACCGCTGTGTCCACCGGCAGGGCAGCGCCAAGGGCAAACGAATCGCTCTGCGCAACTTGCCGTGCCGGCTGAGCGCCCAGCGTCATCGCCGTGGCGGCGGGCAGAGCTGTCAGAAATACGGTTCGCTGAAACGAGCGGTACACAAGTTTACCTGTCTTGTTCCTCTGGTCGTCCGGGTACGGAATCATTGCTGTATCGGGGTCCTGTCGGTGGGTATGTAGTGTTCCGGGGGGTCGTGCAAGGGCCGGGCGGCACGTTCGCACCAGGCCGGGACCTGACGTTAGGCGAGAGGATGGATCCGGGCAGAACTACACAGCTGCCCGGACAGTGATTCACACACATGTGACTACCCACCGAACCGCTTCTTGAGAAGTGTGCGAAGATCCACCACGACACTGGACGCGATGAGCTGGTTGTCGGTACGGAGAGTACCGCTGCTGCCCGAATTCATGAGGTCGGCCCGGCCGTTGTCCGGCGGAGCGCCCGGTGTGACGCGCTGCATGGTCTCCCGCACTCCGGCATCGAGAAATCGGGAAAGTTGCGAGTACGAAAAGTCCGTGCCCAGTCTTGTGGGGTAACTGTGGAGCGGGTATGTCACACACAGCTCGTGGCGTGCGCGTGTCATGGCCACGTACAACAGCCGGCGTTCCTCCTCCACTTGTGCCTCGTCGCCGGCAGCGCGCGCTATCGGAAACACTCCGTCCGATGCGTGAATCACGAACACCGCATCCCACTCCCGGCCCTTGGCGGAGTGAACCGTGGAGAGGATGAGTGCGTCATCCTCTCCCGTGGTGCCAACGGCCAGATCCTGGGTGCTCGAAGGCGGCTCAAGTGCCAGTGCCGCCAGGAACGCGGCGCGATCGGCATAGCCGGCTGCAATGATCTCAAGCTGATCGAGATCGGCAAGCCGCGGCGGCGAATCGTCGAAGGTGGTCTTGAGGATCGGATCGTAGAGCTGACGGACAAGTCGAATGGTTTCGGCGGGGTTGTGCGGACCGCCGCTGCTTTCCACCCGGCCAATGCCATCGAGCAGCGCCCCCAGTGCCGTCAGGCCGGTGCGTGAGCGGGCTGACGACTTGACCGCACTGATCGCCATGGGCGCCCACTCGTGCTCTGCAAGCAGATCGAGAACGTTGCGGGCAGTGACATCGCCAACGCCGGGGATGAGCCGCAGCGCGCGGTACCAGCTCACCTCGTCGCGTTGGTTCTCCACGATGCGCACGAATGCCAGCGCATCCCTGATGTGTGCAGCCTCGAGGAACTTGAGCCCGCCCCACTTCTGGTAGGGGATGTGCCTGCTTGTCAGTTCGATTTCGAAGTCGGCTGAGAGGTAGCCTGCGCGAAAGAGCACGGCCATGGAGCGGAGCGGAGTGCCGGCTTCGTGCAGTTCGAGCACGCGGTCCATGACGAACGCGGTCTGGGCACGCTCGTCACGCACGGTCACCAGCCACGGGCGTTCGCCATCGGTGCGCGTGGTGAACAGCTCCTTTGAATATCGCTCCGGGCTGCGGGATATGAGCGTGTTGGTGGTGGCGAGGATCGCAGGCGTGGAGCGGTAGTTCTGTTGGAGCGTGATGATGCTGGTGCCCGGAAAATCGCGCGGAAAGTCGAGAATGTTGCGATTGGTTGCCCCGCGGAACGCGTAGATGCTCTGGGCATCGTCACCAACCACCGTTATACGTCCGCTGGTGCAGAGGGCTCTGAGAATGCGTGACTGGAGAGGATTGGTGTCCTGATACTCGTCTACGAGCACATGATCGAAGAGCGACCGAATGGCCTCTGCAATGGGAGGCGCCTCCTCAAGCAGCAAGGCCCACGAGAGCAGCAGATCGTCATAGTCCAGCAGGTGTCGGTCCGCCTTGCGTCGGGTGTAGTCGATAAAACAGCGCTCCAGGTCGCCCGCCCATGGCAGGAAATGTGGCCACTGCTCACCGAGCAGGTCTGCCACTGGGCGATCGGTATTCACGTGACGCGAGTGCACCGTGAGCATGGTTTCGGCACGTGGGAACCGCGGTGCGCCACGTGGTGCATTCCTGATATCGCCGTAGCCAAGCGCCGAGCGGGTGAGACCCATGAGGTCGGTGGAGTCGCCCTGATCCAGGATGGTGAAGGTAGAGGGGAGCCCCACTGCCGTGCCGAACTGTCTGAGCAGGCGGTGCGCCGTACCGTGAAAGGTTCCGCCCTTCACGTCGTACGCAGCCGGTCCGATGAGACGCTCAGCGCGCGTGAGCATTTCGTGGGCGGCACGACGGGTGAAGGTGAGTAAGAGGATCCGACCGGAGGGTACCCCCCGATCAATGAGCGAGGCGACCCGGTGGATGAGAGTGCGGGTCTTGCCCGAACCGGCACCCGCAATGATGAGAAGTGGCGAATCACCGTGCGCGGCGGCGGCGGCCTGAGCCATATTGAGGGCAGCCAGGCCCGAACCCGGATCCTTGCCTCCCGGCGAAGGGGTTGGGACCGGGCTGCTGGCGCTGAAATGAATGAGTGGCAGCTCGGGCATGAAATTAAGAATAGTACGGTAGATCACGGCTTTCGGGTCGGAATCGTGACGCGGGCGATGCCCGGGCGTCTGTATGACCGTACCGGAGGAACCACGAGGCACTTTGCAGAGCGGGCCGACCAGCGGGCCACGGGCTGTGTGAGCAGCCGTGCAGACAGCTGTTAGCATTCAGGTCGTCCACATTCCTCATCGTGGACCAGCGTTGTAATGTGGATAACTCTGCGATTTCGGGTTGCTGATGCCGGTGTTGTGACGGATCTCACACGATGTTACGGAATGCGCTGCTTGACCGTGTTGTGATTCGATCGTAGTTTTTGCGCTTGCCATTGTGGTCAGAAGTGTGCGCATCGCTCCCGCCAGGAGTGATGCGCGCATGTTCTGCATCGGATGCATGTGGTTTGCAGGTGCGGGGCTCACGGGCCGGCGGAGCTTGGACCGACCGGGTGCAGTGAGTGAAGGGCTGTCATCGCGCGTCTTTGCGGATGGCGGGCAGTATGTCGGGCATCGCGTCTCTGCAGCAGGATCTGGATCTCCCATCGGCCGCTCCCCGGTACTGGTTCAGGTTTCATGCGAAGAGTGCGGGATGAGGTGAGGGCCAGGTGGGTCTTCATCTGTCTCCAGCAGAACGTCGTCGTCGGGCCCCGACCCGTCGGTGACAGCTACCTCCACGACCTCGCAAGAGGGGGATGAATGCAACTCTTCTCTCGGAACAAGGCGTTGTTCGCCCTGAGCATCGGTGCCCTGGTGGCACTTGGTGCCTGCGGTGACGACGTCACGGTGAGCGATTATACGCCACCTGAAACGGTGACCATTTCACCACCGAGCGCCAACATGAATGTTGGCGAATCGCTGGTGTTCGCAGTGCAGATCTCCGGCGGCAACGCCACCACCCCGTCCACGCTCGCAAGCTGCTCGTCGAGCAATTCGGCCGTGGCCACGGCGACCGTAGCGGGCTCGGCCTGCACCGTGAAGGCAGTGGCAGCGGGCAACGCGACTGTCACGGCAACCACGTCATCAGGCAAGAGCGCGGCTGCTTCCGTGTCGGTGGCGGCTCCGGCTGCTGCCATCAGCAACCTCACGGTCTCGCCCAGCGCGGTAAACCTGCCGGTGAACCAGACAGTCACAATCGTGCCCAACGTCACCAAGGCGGCGGCGTCGGTTGCGACCACCTACACGTTCACATCGTCTGACAACACCATCGCATCGGTCAACACCAGCGGTGTGGTGACGGCTGTGGCGCCCGGTGTGGCGACTATCACGGTCAAGGCGAGTGGTTCCGGCGCCGGCTACAGCACCACCGAACTCACGGGTGCTGCAACGGTGACGGTCACTGCACTGCCCTCGGGCATCACGGCCCTCAACGTACAGCCGGCCTCGCTTGTGATGGGTCTTGGCACTACGGCGCAGCTCTCCGCTTCTGCGCAGCAGCCCAACGGTGCCGCCGCGGCCACCATCACCTATGGCACCACGGTTCCGTCGGTTGCCCAAGTCGATGCAAACGGCCTCGTAACGGCGGTTGCTCCGGGCACGGCCACGATCACGGTTACGGCAACCTCGGCAGCCAACACCAACTTCGCCGCCGCGACGCTTACGCAGCTCGTGGCAGTGACTGTTTCGCCGTCGGCCAACGTCACGATCAAGACCATTACTCAGGGTCCGATCAAGACCACGTACTCCACGACATCCGATCGTGAGGGCCTGCTGACCGACAACAACGCACAGGTCAACCAGCCCGTGGACATCACCAACGTCCGCGACCAGATCCAAGTGGTACTCAACCTGCAGCCGAACGGCCAGCGCGTCGACTCGGTGGTGGTGTTCGTGGCCGACGCAAACGGCAACAACCGTCGCGCGGCCGCCCGCCAGCTCTACTCCAACGGCACGGCCAACCAGGGTGATATCACGCTGTTCGTGAATACGGCCGACTTCGACGCTGACTTCGGCTCGGGCGTCGCCACGGTGTACTACCCGAATGGCCAGAAGCTCATCTCCGCCTCGGTGTTCACCACCCAGGGCACTGATGTGATCGAGCAGCAGAACGCCGAGAACAACCGGCAGACGCTCAACTTCAACAACCTCGACGGCTACGCGGCCAAGTATGTGAGCCCGTCCCGGTCCGCCATCCACGCTGTCGACAACCTCACTTGGTGGGGTGGCCCGGGCGATCAAGGCGCCGGTTCTTACTCCATCGTTCCGGTGTTCTACACGCCGAACCGCAGTGTTACCCGCATCGATGTTCAGATCCGCGAAGGCCTGCCTTCCGCCGCGTCGGCCAACTTCTGCAACAATACCCGCCGCTACACCGCAGTGCCGTTCTCGGGTGAGTACAGCAGCGGTGTGAACACCACGATCAACACAGTCGACACCTTCATCGACTGCTCCGACAACGAAGTAGTTGCTCGTGGCGATGCTCCCAACTTCGTGGGCGTTGTAGCAGGTACCGACAACTACAACAACCCGGCTCCGATGGTGAACCGTGTTGATGGTTATCGTTTCTCTGCACAGGTCTCCGCGATCGTGGCCAACCGCCTCGACTATGAGGGCCCGAGCACAACCGAGCCTGATATCCGTCGCACAGCGCCCACGTCGTCCAGTGCCAATACATGGGTACAGCCGGCCGTCACTGGCTGGGTGAACGCAGCGTTCAACTTCCAGTCTCAGACTGAGGCGTCCGAGGACGACGGTATCGGCATGCCGACAACCTCGTCGCGTGCCTGGTACTACAATGGCTGCGGCGCCAGCAAGGCTGCCATGCCCACGCAGTCCGGTGCGGACATTCCTGAGTGCACCACGGACAACCAGGGTGGCTGGAACCCGATTGCAAGTGCAAGCGGTGACTACGGCCTCAAGACACGCGGTCCGTACACTGCCGCATACACCGAGAACGACGTGCTGCTCAACCAGAGCACCTCGCCCTCATCGCGGAAGTTCGGCGTCGACAAGACCGCCCCGCTGATCCGTCTCTCGCAGGCAACCGATGCGGATACGGCGTGGGGTACCTCAAGCCGCAGCATCCAGGCTGAGGTTATCGACGAGCGCGCTGGCTTCATTGATGGCAACGACAACAGCGCCATCCTGCGCAACAGCAATACCTCGGACTTCATTCTTAACCCGGGAACCATCAACTTCACCTCGTTCCAGCACTTCGCAACGCGCGGTGCATCGAGTGTGAACCCGGCCGTTCTCGATGCAGCCAGCGCCAATAACGTGAACTGCATCAACCCGAACTCTCTGACATCGATCAGTCTGGGTGGTGGCAGCACGCCGATCACCAATCCGGTGTGCACGTTCATCAACCAGAAGACGTTCCTCGGTGGGATGTTGCTCGACGGCTATCGCCCGGCGGTTGCGGTCACATTCAGCCGCGATGGCATCTACAGCTACCGCAGCCGTATCTTCGACCGTGCGGGTAACGTGTCGCAGGTGATCGGTCGCTCGTACGCGGTTGAGAGCGGAGCACCGACGTTCAGTGATCTGAATGTCCCGAGCTCGATCTCAACGTCGGCGAATCCGAACTTCGGTGTGGTTACTTCAGCCAATGCCGAACTCCGTGCCTACCACCTGGACCTCAAGTACCTGAATGTTGGCCGGTTCTTCTACTCGCAGACGCTGCTGAGCCCGCGTTTCGACGACGTGATCAACACTCCGTACAACGGCAACTTTACGGTACCGACACCGGCTCCGTTCGTGACCGCTCTGGAGGTGCTCGCCAGCACTACGGTGCCGAGCTACAGCTCGTCGCCGGTCAGCATCCCGAACGTTGTTGTTGTCAACGCCGGCTTCTACAACACGTCCAAGCAAGCCACCGCTCTGCCGGCCCCGGTCGGATTCGGCGCGGTAACTCTCGCGGCTCTCAAGAGCATCTCCGGCGTCAACGGCTCCAGTTCGGCCGACGACTACGGCACGTGGCGCGTGATGGACGCTGTGGGCGAAATGGACCCTGGCTTCAACGCTCCGCAGGGTCTCAAGGCGCAGTTGACGGGTAACACGAACGTGCCCAACCCGCCGTTCGTGCGCACCGACTTCTACCGCTTCGGCACGGTGGGCGGCGATACGACATACCAGTACATCGGCTCCGCCACAGCGGCCACGCAGACCGATATCGGCACCACGCGTTTCTGGACCTGGACGCTGACGCCGGATCTGTACGCGAAGACCCGCACTGCTCTCGAGAGCACCGAGCGTCAGGCGCAGATTGGTGATGTAATCATCGCGGTCGGCGTTCGCAGCAACGGCGCCGGACTGATGTCAATGCAGGGTACCATCGGTGGCTCGGCCCTCGCGGTCACGGTCAGCGGTCTGCCCAGCGGTGCATCGCCCAACGTGACGTTCACCAACGGTCTCGGCTTCACCATGACCGTGACTGCGGCCGGTACGTATCCGCTCCCAGCGAGCGTGGTGGGTACCACCGTCACAGCCAGCGTCGGCAACGTGACGCACAACTTCATGCAGTATGTTGGCACGGCAGCGCCGGCATCGTTTACCGCTACAGCAGGTGTGAACACCGTTGCGGTTACCTACACGCTGGCTACTACCAACATCCCGGTGAACGTGACGTTCGCTGGCGGTGTGCCGGGTCCGTTCCCGGTTGCCATCAACGGCGTGGCGCCGGTGTCGTACAGCTTCTCGGGTACGCAGGCTGGTAATACCACCAGCACATACACTGTGCCGCAGGCCGGTAGCTACAACGTGACCGGTACAGCTGGTACGTACGGCACGTCGGCCGGTGCGGTGAACGGCTTTGCCTACACCGTAGTCAATCCGGCAACCAGCACGGTTGTTGCTGGTTCGGCCACGGCCACGGCAGTGGTGGCGTACACGAACACCACGAACTACATCAGGCTGACGGTTTCCGGTGCACCTTCCGGTGCGAGTGTGAGCACCGTATGTGCCGGTGATGCAGCTGTTGCGACCACTACCAACGTCACGAACAAGACGATCACGGCCAGTGGCGCGAACGTGTGCACTACCACAGCCACTACCGTGGCGGTGGAGGATCCGTCCACGCACATCGTGACGGTGTACGTGCCGACCATTTCCGGCACGGCCACGGCGTCGGTGCTTGGCACCAACAGCACCACGGTGACCTACGCCGCGTCTAACTCGAACATCACGGTGAACGCGCAGTCGATCGGCACGGGCGCCAACAACCTGCCCAATGGCATACCGTACACCGTGCGTCTGACCAGCTCGGTATACGCGAGCCTCGGCGGCTACAAGGACTTCGCTGCCGTAACGGGCACCCCGCTGGTAATCAGCACGCCGGTTGGCATCTACAACGTGTCGACGTCGCTCTCGATGGTCTCGGGCACGCAGACATGGAACATCGTATCGCCGAGCACTTCGGCCGGTGTGACGTACACCGGCTCAAGGTCGACTGATGCCGCGGCTCGTAATCCGAACGCGATCAATGCGGTCGTCCAGAACATCAAGATCCACTCGGCAAGCGCACCGGATCTCGCCGCAGCAGTGGGCGATATCCAGGCGGTAGTCAACTTCATCTACACGGGCCCGATCGGCTCACCGTGATGATGGAGAAGATGGCGCGGTAATGGCCATCGCAGAGTAGGACGGAAGGGGAGGCACCTCTCGGGGTGTCTCCCCTTTCTCGTTGTCGCTCCATTGCCCGGGACCCTGGAACATTGCCCCTCACGGAGCGTAACCCAGTGCGACTATGTTTCCTTCACTGGCGGCGGCGCCCCCAGGTCACACGGCGATCACCGCACACCACCACCCGCAAGATCACGCTCATGAGAACCTCCTCCGTCAGACATACTGCATCTCTCTCCGCTGCGTGGGCACTGGGGGCGCTCGTGGCATGCGGGCCCTCCGATGTGGTGGGCAAGCAACGCCTTGAACCCATCAAGAGCGGCATGACCACTGCGCAGGTTGATGCCATTATTGGTGAGGGCCAGCTCCAGGCCGCACAACCCGGCGACTCGCTACGCCTGCATAAGGGCTACCGCACGGAGATGTACCTTTCAGGCGGTAAACGCTATACCGTGATCTGGTATCGTGAGAAGGCCGGAAGCATTGAAGATGAGATCACCAGGGACACCGACACTCCAATTCTCTTGGAGTCAGACACCGTTATGGCACGAGGTTGGGCCAGCTTCGACAATGCGGCGGCCAAACTCAACCTGCCAAATCCATATCGCTCGCGCGAACGGCTGGACTCCATGTCACGTGCACAGTCAAAGAACTGAGCTGCGAGTGTTTCCTGCCAGCCAGATGGCGAACCCCTGAGCCGTGGGAGTTCAGAAGTGGACTGATGAGCAGAACGGCGCCACTTCATACAGAAGCGGCGCCGTTCCCTGATATCGGACACCGTGTGTGGCCCTTTCTGCGCGTGTAGGTGTCAAGCGCTGCTCGGCGCAGCATCGGCTGAACGGCCCAGTCCGAGCCGCTCGGCAAGTTCCGTCGGCAACTCCACGGCGTCGAGCAAGAACACCTGGGAGAAGGCCTGTATTACGGCCCGAGCAACGCTGGAGAAGCACGGAGGGAAAAGACCCGCGGCAGCGCACTCCCTGTGCACCGTGGTCATTGTGACCCCTTGAATACCGCAGGGCACGATATAACCGAAGGTGGAGAGATCGTTGATCACATTAAGAGCCACTCCGTGCCAGGTTACCCAGGAGCGGGCGTGCACACCTATGCTGGCAATCTTGCGCTGAGCTGCCGCGTGCCCACCACCGCACCAAACGCCCGTGCGGCGGGAGACCGCATGGGCCGCCAGGCCAAAGGAAGCGAGTGCGCAAATGATGACCTCCTCGAGCTGCCTGAGGTACCAGTGCAGGTCTTCCTTATGCCGCGAGAGGTTCATGATGGGATAGATTACGAGCTGACCCGGCTCGTGAACCGTTACGTCGCCACCGCGCTCGACGTCACGTACCTGGATGCCTCTGGCTTCCAGCTGGTTTGGTGCGGCAAGAAGGTTCTGCACCCTCGAGCTGCGGCCAAGTGTCACCACGGGTGGGTGCTCCGCCAAAATGAGAAGATCGTCTTGAAGCTCGCCGTCAATACGGCCGGCAGCAGCCCGTTTCTGGGCACCCCACACGGTATCATAGGGTGCCAGCCCCATGTCAACGGTATAGAGAAGCACGCCGGCGCTACGCTGTCATGGCGGCAACTTGTGAGCCGTCACGCATGGAGCATCTTGCCGAGTGAGTCAAGAACGGCCTCGCTGATAGCTTCGCTGAGTGTTGGGTGGGCGTGGACCGCCAGGTCGATCTCCTCAACGGTAAACTCGTTTTCGCGGGCTACCACCAGCTCGTGTATTATCTCGGTGGCATTTGCACCTACTATGTGTGCGCCAAGGATCTCACCGTACCTGGCATCCCGGATGATCTTCACGAAGCCTTCGGTGGCGCCGCTGGTGCGTGCGCGACCGTTGGCACTGAAGGGGAACTTGCCCACCTTGTACTCGAGTTTACGCTCCTTGCACGCTTGCTCGGTAAGACCAATGCTGGCCACCTCGGGGTGACAGTAGGTGCAGCTGGGAATGTTGCCGTAATTCACCGGATGCGTCGGTTGCCCGCCAAGCAAGTCAGCCAGCACGTGGCCCTCACGTGACCCCTTGTGAGCCAGCATCTGGTTACCGGTAACGTCGCCAATGGCGTAGTAACCGGGCACGGTTGTCTCGAAGCGTTCATTGATCTTCACGAAGCCGCGCTCGGTCTTTGCTATGCCCACCGTCTCCATACCGATCTTTTCCACGTTGGGTGCACGACCTGCAGCAACAAGCACCTTCTCCACCTCTATGGTTTCAGTGCGACCGCCCGATTCCACCACGATTGTGGCGCTGCTCCCGCCAACTTTCACGCTTGTGATCTTTGCACCGGTGAGCACTTCGATCTTCCGCTTCCTGAAGGTGCGTGCAAGCTCGGCGCTGCACTCGGCGTCCTCAAGCGGGAGAATGGTTGGCAGCACTTCAATGATCGTGACCTTGCTGCCGAACGAAGCGAATACATCGGCGAACTCAACGCCGACGGCACCAGCTCCAACCACTGCAAGCGTTGCCGGTGCCTTCTCCGCAACCAGAGCATCATCGCTCGAAATGACCACCTTGCCGTCAAGCGGCAGACCTGCCTGGGGGAGCCCCTTCACACGGGAGCCGGTGGCAACCACGACGGCCTTGCCGGCCAAGTGTGTTTCCGTCCTGCCGTTGGCATCTGTTACTGTGACCTGCTTGCCTTTTTTCAGCACGCCTTCGCCGCGGATCCACTGGATCTTATGCTTCTTGAGCAGGAACTCCACACCCTTTGAGTTCTGCTGGCTCACCGCACGCGATCGCTTCATGGCTGGACCGAAGTCGAGTCTGACGCCATCGATAGTGATTCCATGCTCAGCTGCCTTGTCGAGCTTCTGGGCGAGGCCGGCGCTCTCAAGGAGTGCCTTGGCCGGAATACAGCCCCATATCACACAAGTGCCGCCAAGCGCTTCGCGCTCAATGACCGCAACCTGCATACCGAGTTGGGCGCAGCGTATGGCGCACACATAGCCGGCGGGACCACCGCCGAGAACGATGACATCGAACGAAGCCATGATGATTTGGGAAGACGGTTGAAGGTCAACCTCACAAAGTTAGCCGGCAGACGGGCCAATGTCAGACCCAGTTTCCATCCAGCACATCCTTGCGCTCCTCATCGCCTCGTTTCCGACCGTACTCCGTCGCTGAACACCACGTTCACGCTACGTCCGCCCGTGGTTACCGCATTGCCGCTCTGGCGCACGAAGCCCAGAATGCTGCCCGTTGTGGCGTCGGTCACCAGCGCCATTTCGTAGGCTCCGTTATGCCAGGATATCCGCAGATCACGCCCGCTGCGCACGAGCGACGCCTCAGGGTCGGCATCGGTCGCGAGAAGTGCCGGTGGGTTGCGCTCACCACGCGGCAGGTCCTTGAGACGGGCCGAGTTGCGGGTAGTGGCATGAAGGGGTAGTCGACCATCCACTACCCGGATGCCGTCCAGGCGTTCTTCGAGCGTGGCGGACCATGGCACCACCAGGGCGAACTGGCGTTCGTCGCGTCCGCTGGCATGATCCACTCGCTCGGCTTCGAACGGAACCTGTAGCAGCGCGTTGCCACTGGCATCGATGAGGTCGAGCCTGTGTGTGACAAGCCTGGCAGCGGGAGTCCGGGGAGCTCGTACACGGAATGCAGGTTCAAGAGTGATTTTTCCGTCAACGACGCGGCCCCACACCAGCAGACCATCCACCGCCGCCACGGGTGTCACGGAGCTCGCCGAGGTGACGAGGCTTGAGGTGCCGCGATACTGCATTACCTGCCACCAGCTGTAATCGCTCACCCAGACATTACTGCAGTATCCCATGAGATCAGTAGCCGCGGGTGAAACGAGCGTATTGGTGAGACTGTTCCAGCCCCAGTTGCCGATGATGCCGCCTGAATAGGGAAATCCCGATTCACCGGCCACTCCGCAGGGTGCATGCGGGCGGGCAAAGTTGTGGCCCCATTCATGAGCCGCCACTTTGCCTCCGCTGGGCATGTGGTCCCATCCCACTGCGGAACGGCCAGGAAGGTAGCCAATGCCAGCGATGCCGCTGTTGTAGCTGACGTTGACCACACCGTAGTAGTGCATGGAAGACGCTACGCCGTCGGTAGCACGCAGCACGTTAAGCTCACTCAGGACCGTGCCCCATGAGTTGTCTCCATTGTTGGACTGCAGGGCGGATACGCTGGCGGTAAACGGGGCGCGCACGTCGGCCACCACATCCTTGATGGGCCAGAGCTGCCGGGTGAGATCCAGGTACTGCTCCACATTGCTGCTCGACACGCTGCCTGTGCGGCTGCCTGTAACAATGGGTACGAAGCGCACATTGAACGGTGGAACCGAGTAGACCTGCATGGCTTCGGACGGTCCATCAGCAGGCCAGACATTGTCACTGCGATCGGCATCGGCAATGGCTTGGGTAGGATCGAGTTCCACCTGCACCCTTAGAGAAGTACGCATGAGTGCGCCTGACACAGGCAGGTTCCAGGTGGAGCCAAGGGTGCCATCGGCCGTTGCGGTGCGCACACTGGCTTCGGGGGCAGTGACCGTGGTGCTCTGCAGCAGTGTGCTTCCGTCGTAGAGGCGAACCCGGACGTCTGGACGCGCGGTGTTGGCGGCACTTGCCACCACGAATACGCGCAGCATCGCGTCACGGCCAGCCACCAGCGGTAGCGAGCCATCGGGCTTCTGGATGGCCTGTGTCAGGTGGACGCCAGCAATGCGGTAGTTGAGGCCACCTCCAATGGCGCCGCCGCCGCTGGTCTTGGTGTACGTGATTGTAACCGGCTGTGCAACTGGTGACGCGTTGACTGTGACAACCTGCGTAGCGCTGGTGGGTGTGTAGGTGGCGTCGGCAGCAACTACTGCGGCTGCAGTTATCGTATAGCTGCCGGTTGCAAGTCCAGTCCAGGTTGCCGTGCCCGTGGCCGAGCGATTGAAGCCACCCGGTCCTGTGCCGATAACCGCGCCGGACACTCCACTCGGAAGGCCACTTACCACCAGGGCGATGGCGCCAGTATTGATGGCGTACCTCACCCCGAAGTGGAGCGTATCACCAGGCTGAACCACACCTTCACTTGAGGCTGGGTCAGGCATGAACTTGCCAAGGGCGGTGCTCACCGGATTGGCTGTGAGGCGCCAACGGCCGGGACTCACCGACGGAATGGTCTGGGATGTGATGATTGCGTAATGCTGACCCGAAGGGCCGACGAGTGAGAGTGAAGCATTGGTGCCGCTGGGCAGTCCACTCACCTGCATATCGATGACGGTGCGCAGCGACTGGTATTGCAGGGTGAGAGCGATGGGTGTCACACTAGCATTGATATCCACTGCAAGTGCGTTGCCGACCACTCCCCATGTCTCGCCGCCCGCGCTCACGGGTCCTACGGCAATGCCGTAGCGTCCGGGAGTCAGGCCGGTGATGGTACCCGAGGCCAGTACCCTATGTGCGTACCCGCCGGGACCGGACAGCACGATATCAGCCGCCACTCCTTCTGGCAGGCCGTTGAGTGTGAGCGCGAGTGAACCCGACGCAAGCGAATAGTTGATCAGCGCTTCGCTTTGTGCGGCTGTCTCGACGACCACGGTTTGCGAGACAGGTGCAGGCTGATAACGATCTCCGCTCGCTGAGCTCGTCACTGCGGCGGAGACCGTGTAACGGCCTACCGGCAGCGAGTCCGCGATGCCGCTGCCGGAGAGCGCGCGCGTGATTGTACCGTCGCCGTTTCTGAGGGTAATGGCTGCTCCTGCATTGTCGGGCAGTCCGTTCACGGCGAGTGTTACGCTTCCCACCTGTGCCACATAGGTAACAGTGGCAGGAGCGGCCTCGAGTGAAGCCCGTACATCGATACTGATCGTGTCAGCTGCTGCTCGATATGTCACGCCCTGTCTGACCAAACTACGGGCGATGAGACGGTAGTGTCCGGGCGCGAGTCCGGTGAGTGTGACGGTACTCTTCAGCACGCGTGTGCTATTGTCGGGGCCAAGGAGCAGCACATTGCCATCCGTACCCTGAGGCAGGCCCCCAACGACGACGGCCAGCGCACCTGTGGCGACTGTATAGCGCACTCCAACGCGTGCACTATCGCCAAAGGGAATGATCGTATCGAGGGCCGATGGTGATGCTGCATAGCGCGTTCCCGCCACCAGCACATCGGCTGATCGCACACGCCATGCGTCTGGGGTGTTCTGTCCAGTGGCGAGCTGTGGTGCCGTATACGTTGAAGAATACGGTGTCACGGAAGCTGCACTGTTTGGGGGTGTTACTACGACAGCGGCTTCGCTGGAGGGTGGGAGGCCGGTAATGTCAAGGGCAAGCGTGGAAGGCAACGGACGATAGGCAGCTGTTGCAAGCGACGGGATTCCGGCGGCGTTGACATCGACATCGAAACTGGCTGGTGCACCGGCAAAGGCACCCATGGGCCCACGTGTAGGCTGCACGTTGAGTGTGTAACGACCCGCCGGCACATCGCTCCATGTGGTTGGTGCAGTCGCACTGCGCGTGTAAGAAGCGGCAGGATATGGACCGGCGATGCTGATGCTCAGCGGTACCCCCTCGGGTAGTCCGGTTGCCGAGACGGATAGTATTCCCTTGGGCTCTGGCGCCTTCGCGTTTGGAATGCTGGGAGCAGGCGGTGCAAACGGCGATGTGGCATCACTGCCTGTGCATGCGGCCAATGCGGCTGCGCTGACTAGTGTGCAAAGCACGCACCGGCCTGGGGCGAAGTACATGCGGGCAATGTTGAACGCGCGGTATGGCGGTACGGGCTTCATGTCGTTGGGATCGGGTCTGCTTCCTGACGAACACCGATTGCCGTGGGACACGCAGTAGTCGCTCACGGTGTGTCTCATCGGGTGCCGTACCGTTCGACCGTGACAGGCTGTTCCAGCAGGAGCACCGTGCTGTCGCAGAACTATTGTTCCTGCCTCATGCAGCAGGTGTGATTGAGGCGTTGGGCTTGAGATTCCTGACGGAGTCCCTGTCGTCTGCAATAAGCGTCAGTACATGCCGGCTGGCGTCACTTGGTTCGCACCAGCGTGGAACTCACACCGTCCGACCATATGAGGGTCTCTTGTGCGGTATCGGCACCGACGCTGCCCCCTGTGGCGTGATTGCGTCGCACGAATCCGCCAATGGAACCGTTCCGCTCCTGAATAACCGCAAGCTGAGCTGAACGCTCACGGTGTCTGGTGACCGCCACGAGCGGAGAACGCACATCGCGCACACGCACGGCTGAGAGCATACCAACGCGATTGCCGCTCAAGGGGATCACCACAGCGAAAGTGCCGTCGTTGACGTGTCCATGATCAACAGGCTCAATGCGGAGCGCGTGATGTCCGATCACCTCGCCGGAGGCATCGAGGAGTTCAACTGTATGCGTGGGCTGCAGCGCAGGTGCGGAGAACGGTGCCATGACACCGAATGCCGGCTCCACAATGAGGTTTCCGTTCGCTACACGCCCCCATACCAAGAGGCCCGTGTCAACCGGTGCTGCAAGCTTCCTCACTGATGGCAATGCCATAACGGAGGCGGGTGAGACATTCTGCCTGAAGGTGAGTGCATACGAGTAGCTGTATTCGGAAATCCATGCAGGTGTGCAGTAGCTCATGATGTCCGGAGCGCTTGCCGGCATGCTCACATCGGTTTCGGCGTTCCAGCCAGTCAGACCGATCGAAGCGCCGATATTGGGATA
>CAYSKN010000010.1:7034-26568 GCA_964431565.1 uncultured Gemmatimonas sp. | reverse complement strand
ACTACTAGTCCACGCGAATCCATGAACCAGCAACGCCGCCGTGCCTCCTCGCGCGAGAGCCCCTCGTCCACCATCTCCTGCACAACAAGGTCGCCGATCCCGATCCCTGCCTCGCCGGCACCAAGGAATAGCAGCCGCATATCGTACAGGGGAACACCCGTGAGTCTGGCTGCCGACAGAAGCCCGCCCAGCGTCACGGATGCCGTACCCTGGATATCATCATTGAATGTGCATGTACGGTCGCGCCACTTATCCAGCAAGGCAAAGGCATTTCGGTTTCCGAAGTCTTCGAACTGCACGCATGCCATCGGGTAACGGTCCTGCACCGCCTCCATGAACTCATCCAGCAGCGTATCGTATACATCACCACGAATACGCGGGTGCCGGAGCCCCATATATGCGGCGCTGTCGCGCAATGCCTCATTGTCTGTGCCTACATCAATGGTGATCGGTAGACAGACATGAGGTGGAATACCCGCGCACGCTGTGTAGAGTGTGAGCTTGCCGATAGGAATGCCCATGCCGTTGGCCCCAAGGTCGCCAAGTCCGAGGATGCGTTCGCCATCGGTTACGACGATCATCCGCACATCATCCTGGGGCCAGTTGTCCAGTATGTCTCCCACATGTCCGCTGTCTTCAGCCGTGATATAGAGCCCGCGACTGCGGCGGAAGATCCGCCCGAACTCCTCACACGCCTGTCCGACAGTAGGGGTGTAGAGTATCGGCAGGAACTCCTCGAGATTGTCCATTACGAGGCGATAGAACAACGTGACATTGCGATCGTGGAGAGCCACGAGATAGGCGTACTGATCAAGTGGTGTGGGCTTGGATCGCACGCCGGGCAATATGCGTTCAAGCTGTTCGTCCTGGCTCATGACGCGCGGCGGCAGAAGGCCGCGCAGGCCGAATGCGTCACGCTCAGCGACCGAGAAAGCCGTTCCCTTGTTGAGCACCGGGTCATTCAGAAGGGTGGCACCGCGCTTCGATTGTTCGGACACAGTCACAACTTCTCCATGTGGTTCAGATGCGTGCCAGGAACCACCCGGGCACGATGGTCAATGCAGCAATGGCAAACAGACAGAGCACACCCGCCAGTCGTGCGGGCTTCTGACCGCTGTCAGTGGTCTGAACGCCATCTCCGGCGCCCATAAACATCCGCTGAATGACCCTTAGATAGAAATAAAGTCCCAGGTAGCTTCCGACGAGACCAAGGACAGCATAGGTGGTGAATCCCGCCGCCATGACCGAGCGGAAGATGAGGAACTTGGCAGTGAAGCCGGCAATTGGCGGAAAACCAGCCAAGGAAAGCATGGCAATGGCCATAAGCGAGGCCGCCACCGGATCGCGGCTGAACAAACCGTCAAATCCGTCTAGTCTGTCACGATCCTGGTCTGCAGCCGCACTCGGCACTACAGCAAATGCGAGAAGGTTGGCCACCGCATAAGCCACCAGATAGAACGTGATGGCTTCAAGCCGCCATGAGGATGGCCCAAGCAAGGCGTAGAAGAGGTAGCCGGCATGCGCGACTGACGAATAGGCAATCATTCGCCGAAGGCTACGCTGCCTGATCGCTGTGATATTTCCCCACACAATCGAGATCAGCGGGAGTATGGCAACGATGGCGATCAGCGGCCCCGACAGCTCTGCCCCGTCGCACAACCGCCACGCCACGACCAGAACGCCGGCCTTGGAGAGCGTAGCCATGTAGGCAGTAACCGGAATGCTGGCTGCCTCGTAGGCGTCGGGTGCCCAAGTGTGAAATGGCACCACCGCGCCCTTGAGGAACAGAGCCGCAAGCACGAGGATCAGCGCCGTACGTGTAAGCGGATCAGCAGCAGACAGCGCCAGAGCGAATGTATCCGCCGACATCGACCCTGTGGTTCCGTAGAGCAGAGATACCCCCATCAGGAACATCGCTGTCGCAGCACCGCTCAGCACGAGGTACTTCAGTGCCGCTTCCGCCGACTGGGGACGCCGGAACGCCAGTACGATCAGGGCATAGACTGGGATGGACATGAGCTCAAGCCCGAGGAAGAGCAAGAGCATGTTCGTAGCCGAAGGCAGCAGACTGAGCCCGTACAACGACGACAGCAGCAGGATGGAGAACTCACCTTCCTCGAACTCCGTGCGCGACATCAGCAGCACTGGCAGGGCGAGCAGCAGCAGCATCCCCTTGGCCATCAGGACTTCCGGTGTGGCCACGAACTGAGCCGGGAATGGTATGAGGGTCGCCCCGCTCTGACCCAGCCAGAAGGCTGAACCGGCCGCTCCCACCACGGCAGCAATGGCAACTGGCAGAGCCAGCTTCGCTCCCTGCTTCAGAAGCACCGTGACAATGGCGATAACAATTCCACCGAGCAGGAAATGCTCGGGGAGCATACCAAGCAGGGCGTCCTCAGTTGGCATCGAGAGCCACCCGCGAAGTGGTTACCTGCACCCGATACGCCTCCGCGGCCTGTTCAGTTTTCCGCAACGCTCCGTCAGGAAACAGGCCGAGCGCGAACACCGCCACCGCCAGTATCCCGAGAATTGTACGTTCTCTCATGCTCAGGTCTGCGAGGGGCTGATGTGGAGCCCTGGCCGGACCGAAGAGGAACGTGAGTGCAAAGCGCAGCATATACAGTGCACCCAGAATCACACCTGTAACTGCCGTCACAGCCAAGACCAACGGCCATTGCACTCCATCGAGGTGACGTGGCCAGGCAGAATGGAAGGCCCCAAGGAGTGACAGAAACTCACCGGTGAAGCCACTGGTGGTAGGCAAGCCAACCGCTGCAAGCGTGAAGATGACAAAAAAGACGGAATACACCGGAATCTGTCGCGCAAGGCCACCGTATGCAGCCAGCTCACGCGTGTGGCTGCGCTCATACACCATGCCCACCAGCAGGAAGAGACCTGCCGACACCAGACCATGACTCACCATCTGAATGATCGCACCCTGGATGCCGGCCAGATCCAGACTGAGCAGGCCCAGCATCACGTAACCCAGATGGCTGATCGACGAGTAGGCCACGATCTTCTTGATATCCGTCTGCACGAGCGCCAGACATGCACCGTACACGATGCTCACAACCGACAGTGTCATGAGATGCGGCGTAAACTCCCGGGTGGCATCGTGATACTACGTGAATCCTAGTTTCATGAAGCCGTAGGTGCCCATCTTGAGCAGCACGCCCGCCAGGATCACCGAACCTGCAGTTGGTGCCTCAACATGCGCGTCCGGCAGCCATGTGTGCACAGGCACCATCGGGACCTTGATGGCAAACGACGTTGCAAATGCCGCCAGCAGCAGCTCCTGTGTATTGAGCGGCAGGCGCGCCTGCACAAGATCGGCGAAGGCGAACGAGGTCACCCCTCCGGCATCCTGAAGCGACTGTACCAGGTAGATAACGGCCGCGAGCATGAGGATACTGCCAAACGCGGTGAACAGCACGAACTTGACGGTAGCGTAGCTTCGTCTGGCCCCACCCCATATGCCAATGATGAGGAACATCGGAATGAGCATGGCTTCCCAGAACACGTAGAACAGGAACAGATCCTGAGCCAGGAGCGCGCCGGTCATGGAAAACTGCAGGAGCAGCATCATGACCTGGAACAGCTTCACATCGCGATCTATCGCGTTCCATGATCCGAGCACAGCCACCGGCCCGAGCAACGCTGTCATGAACACCAACAGTACGTTCAATCCGTCCATACCGATCGCGTACGACACACCCCAGTCGGCGATCCACGGCACCGTCGTGACGAACTGCAGTCCACCGGCAGACTCGTCGAAATGCAGATAGAGCACGATCGCCAGCACCAGCTGCCCAGTCATTGCACCGAGCGATACCGTCCGCGCCATTGCGACGTAATCACGCGGCAGGATCAACAGTACCGCTGTACCAAGCAGTGGCAGGAACAGCACCAGGTTGAGAATGAGCGCATCAGACACTACGCCATCCCCAGAGCAGGATCAACACCAAACCGCCCATAACCAACAGACCATACATCTGAAGACTGCCGGTCTGCACACGACTGAGCAGCGCAGCCGTGCGGTGGGCCAGTGCACCCAGCCCGTTCAGAGTACCGTCGAGAAGCAGTCGATCACCGCCCTTCAAGAACACATTCTCCGAAACCCATACGAGAGGCCGTCCGAGAACATTGTCATACAGCTCGTCAACGAAGTACTTGCCACTGAGCAACAAATGAACCGGCGAAAATTTCCGGGCAATTTTCTGGGCACGCGATGTGGAACCACCATAGATGAAGACTGCCAGCGCCACGCCTCCGAGAGCCAGAAGTATGGAGACGACAAGCAGCGTGTGCTCGTAGTGCTCACGTCCTTCAGCAAGTTGAGGAAGCGGCAACTGCGGCTCGAGAAAGTGAGGCAGCGCGAAATAGCCGCCAATCGCCGAGAGCAATGCCAGCAAGACGAGCACGCTCGTCATTGACGGTGGTGATTCGTGTACATGATGCCCGACATCATGGCTCATGCGCGACGCACCGAAAAAGGTGAGCCAGAGAAGCCGGGTCATGTAGACAGCCGTGAGGAGGGCCGTCAGTGCAGCAAGTCCCCAGAGCCAGGTTGCCCCGCCGGAAGCGCTGGCAAAGGCATACCAGAGAATCTCGTCCTTGGAGAAGAAGCCTGCAAGCCCGGGTATACCCGCAATGGCTGCAGTTGCAATAGCGAAGGTCCAGAAGGTGATCGGTATGCGGGTGCGCAGTCCGCCCATCTTTCTGATATCCTGTTCGCCGCCCAGTGCATGAATGACGCTTCCCGCACCCAGGAAGAGGCAGGCCTTGAAGAAGGCGTGTGTCATCACATGGAAGATCGCAACTCCGTATGCGCCCACGCCCAGTGCCAGGAACATGAAGCCAAGCTGTGAAACGGTGGAATACGCGAGAACCTTCTTGATGTCCGTCTGCACGAGAGCAATGGTGGCAGCCAGAAATGCCGTAAGTACACCAATCACCGCAACAACGTGAGATATCCCGGGCGCCAGCAGATACACCGAGGACATGCGTGCCACAAGGTAGACACCGGCCGTTACCATGGTAGCCGCGTGGATTAGCGCCGACACCGGTGTCGGGCCAGCCATTGCATCGGGCAGCCAGACGTAAAGGGGAATCTGTGCAGACTTTCCTGTGGCCCCGATGAAGAGCAACAAGCCGACCAGCGCAGCAGGCACAGCCGCACCGTGTCCGGCAAGGAATGCGCTGCTTATGACATCCATATCGAGCGTTCCGAATCCGCGGTACAGCAGGAACATGCCCACCAGGAAGGCCGCATCACCAATGCGATTCGTGATGAATGCCTTTTTTCCGGCAGTGGCGTTCTCCAGGCCGTCGAACCAAAAACCGATCAGGAGGTAGGAAGAGAGTCCCACACCTTCCCATCCGAAGAAGAGCACCAGTATGGAGCGCCCGAGCACCAGCAGCAGCATGAAAAACAGAAAGAGATTCAGATACGCGAAAAAGCGCCCGAAGCTCCTGTCATCATGCATGTAGCCGGTCGAATAGATATGGATCACCGACCCTACACCGGTCACGATCAGCGTCATCACTGCACTGAGACGATCGAAATAGAAGGTAATGTCCAGGGTTAACCCGCCGAGCGTGGCCCATCGATAGAGTGGCTCGACAATGGGCTCGTATCCGTTCGTCCTGAGGCTCAGGAATGCCGCAATGGTCAGGGCGAACGAGGCCAGTGGTGCAGTGCAGCCAATGAGCGCAGCAGTGCGGTTTCCGAAACGGTGTCCGCCCAGAGCGGTCGCGAACGTGCCGTTGAGCAGGAAACCAACGAGAGGTAGTAGCGCAATCAGCGCCAGTGTATGCGACATCCCGGGCTATCCCTTGAGCTCGGAAAAGCGATCGACGTCAATCGATCGCGTGTGTTTGACAAGAAGCAGGACAATAGGGATCGCCAGCGCAATCTCCGCGGTGGCCACCACGAACACCAGAAACACCATTACCGCACCCGCTGCATCTGCGCGCTGCTGCGAGAAAGTTACGAGGCTCAGATTGACCCCATTGAGCATGAGTTCCATGCACATGAGCATCACCAGCGCATTCCGTCGGATCACCACACCGAGCAGACCGAGGACAAAGAGTGCGCCGGACAGCCAGAGCAATGCCGTTACCTTATCCATGCCTGGCGGCCTCCCGTGCCCGACGACTCACACCAATGATGGCAAGAGCAGCCACGATCGCTGCCACGAGAAAGACTGTGGTCAGCTCGAATGCCAACCAGTATTGCTGCAGAAAGTCCATGGAAAACTGCGTCATCCCGAATGACTGTGACGATGACTGCAGGGCACCATGCGGGGTTGCCGGCCGTGACACGCCAACGGCCAGCACACCCGCAAGGAGTGCGGCCACTGCCAGCCCGGGCCTGAGCAACGAGGAATAGTGCTGACTGCCGGCACTTTCACGCACCTCAAGCAGCATGATCACGTAGACCATGAATACCATGACAGCGCCGACATAGATCAGAACCTGGAAGGCGGCAATGAAGTGCACACCAAGCAGTCCGTAGATGGCAGCAAGTGACATCATAGACGTGATCAGAGCGAGCGCAACCCGCATCGGCTCCCTCAGCATGAGCATCGATGCCGCGCTCACCAGGGCGAGAATGCCGAATACGGCCAGGGTCAGCGTTTCGATGGGGCACCCCCATCGAAACCATGCTCCCCATGCAGCAGCGACACGGGCTTGGGTGGATAAGGCTTGGCGACATCGGACCGCGGACGCCATGTCGTCATCTCATCCATCGTGAGCCACATGTTGTAGCGATCGTCAGCCACCAGATCGGGTACATCTGCCTCCATGCGGATCGCGTCCTCCGGACAGGCCTCCACGCACATGCCGCAGAATACGCAGCGGGAGTAGTCGATCTCGAACCGCACCGGGAACTTGGGATGCTTCGGGTCGCTCTCGTCGTAGCCCGGCTCGATTTCCATTACCTGTGCCGGACACACTGTCGCACACATGTTGCAGGCAACGCACTGGACCGACCCGTCGGGGCGCAACGTGAGAACGTGTTTGCCACGGTTTCGCGGTGCATAATCCGGTCTGCGTTCCTCCGGGTAGTAGGTGGTGACGGCACCTTTGCGGCCGGTCATCCACTTCCCCATGTTCCGGGCAAATACGGCACTGGTGATCAGTATCCCGCGAATGACCTCGGGAAGGTAGATCCTCTCCCACCACCCCATGGTGGGCTCGTTCCAGTAATCCTTGCGTGCATACCTCACGGTGTGAACCCGGGGCGCACTGCCGGCAACGTCGCGTGACTCGGTTGCCGGTTCATGATCCGATGGCAATTCCGTGGCTGGCACCTTTGGTGCAGGCAGATCCGGTTTGGGAATTGTACGTGGAGTCATGTGGATCCCCCGCGGATCCAGACAAATAGCACTGTCAGGACAAGGTTTGCCAAAGAAACCGGCAACAGCAGCTTCCACGACAACCCGAGCATCTGATCGTAGCGGAAACGCGGCAACGTCCAGCGTATCTGCACCTGCACAAGGCACATCAGGGCCATCTTGGCCAGAAAAGTGAGCATCTGAAGCAACACACGGACGCCGTGACTCAGTGCGATCTCCTGACCGTTGGGCAATGAGAAGCCGACATCGTTCATGTACGGCAGGTTGTAGCCGCCGAGGAACAAGGTGGAGAACAGGGCAGCCACAATGGCGATCTGGATGAACTCGGAGAACATGAAGAGGCCAAGTTTCATCGCACTGTATTCGGTGAAATAGCCGGCTACGAGTTCGGACTCTGCTTCCGGCAGGTCGAAGGGGATGCGCTTGTTCTCGGCGATGGCTGCCGTGAGGAAGAGGAATGCAGCAAGTGGCTGCCTGAAAATTCCCCACGCAGGCAGAATCCCGGCCATGGTCCCGGACTGCTGCCTGACGATCAGACCGAGATCAACCGTACCGTAGAGCAGAATGAGCCCCATGACCGTGAGTCCCATCACAAGCTCGTAGGAGATCATCTGTGATCCAGCCCGCAGCCCCCCGAGCAGCGAAAACTTGTTCTCTGATGCCCAGCCGGCAAGCATGGCACCGATGATCGTGATCCCGCTGATCGCGAAGACCACCAGCAGACCCGCGTCGAGCTCGGCGATCTGCATCGCGTATGTCCGCCCACCAAACCACGATGCCAGTGACGGAAACAGCGCACCCGGATCGATGGTACCGCCGAACGGGATCACTGCAAACACGAGAAGCACCGGCGTGAACACCACAAACGGTGCGAGAAAGTATCCCACCTTGTCGTGTGCGTTCGGCTTGAAGTTTTCCTTCAGCAACATCTTGAGCCCGTCCGCCATGCCATGGAACAGACCGAGCCAG
The DNA here is from genome assembly GCA_964431565.1 of uncultured Gemmatimonas sp. Classification (GTDB taxonomy): domain Bacteria; phylum Gemmatimonadota; class Gemmatimonadetes; order Gemmatimonadales; family Gemmatimonadaceae; genus Gemmatimonas. Next base: position 18,238 of record CAYSKN010000010.1, on the reverse strand, counting down.
ATGAGTCTGATGTTCGTGAATGGGATACGGATATAGGCGCGATTGGCTCCGATCCGGTCCGACATCACCGCTGACTGCTTGCGTTCCACCCAGGTGAGCAGGCCGCCAAAACTCATCAGCATTACCATCGAGTAGCCGATGAACACAAACGCCATGACCAGATCGGGGAGCACACCGTTCACGCCGATACCTCCGCACGCCGTGCCGAAGGCGAGGCGAGCATCCTGAACAAATTCTCGGCGTGACTAACAAGCGGGGCCGGTGAAAAACACGCAACAAACCCGCTTGTCCTGCCCTCGAAGTTGGTGTAGTGCCCCGAGCGCTCGGTCTGGTTACTGATGGGCAGGAACACATCAGCCTCTTCGTTGTCGGTACCGGCATACGAATCCAGTCGGATAACCCTTGCATCAGCCGGCAATGCGGAGGCTGGTACACCCTCACCCCAAACAAGCACAACGTCCGTATCGGCGGGGATTGCAGCGAATCCTCCTTCAGGCATCGCCGCCAGATTCGACAACGCCCTATGGGTGTTGGGATTCTTGTCTGCATTGATGAGGATGTTGTCCTCGATCACCTCACCCGGCACTGGCTGATGATCAGTCTTCACCCAGGCAGTAAGCCGCGCCCCAAGCATGCGCACAATGGAGGTCTCAAAGGATTCCAGTTCCTCGTTGGAACCCCAGTTCGATACCAGTGCCACCACCCGTTTGGCACTTGCCAGCAAGTCAGCTGCCTCCGCGATCGCATCAGCCCGATCCACCGGTCGGCCATTCATCATGGGTTGATCGGCGCGCGGACGCTCAAATATTTCCGCCAGGTCACGCGCCTTGTTGCAAACCCAGGGCCCGTTTACATCGGGGTTCTCACGCGGCGTGACGCGCTCGATTCGTCTGTTCAGTTTCGGATCCAGTGCATTGAGCATCCACGCTTTTCGCCGATGCCAGATATCTATGTTGCAACCACGGGAGCAGCCCGGACACACTGACTTCGTAGGCTCCGTATACCAGACGCGCGAGTTGTCCTGGTCCTTCCGGGAAAGCAGTGCGCCAACAGGGCAGATATCGATGACGTTGTCCGAGTACACATCATCATTGAAGTCCGCATCAGCGGCAGGTCGGATCAGCGCCTGATCATTGCGATTGATCACGCCCAGAGCATGTGACCCGGACACCTCGTCGGTGAACCGGACACACCGCGTGCACATGATGCATCGCTCGTTATCCAGAAGAATCCGGTCGGACAACGGATAGAACTTGGTTGCCTGGTTCTTGGGATCGCGAGAAAGCGAAGCCGCACCGTTGTACGCAAAATGATAATCCTGCAGAATGCACTCCCCTGCCTTGCTGCAGATACCGCAGTCAACCGGGTGGTTCAAGGTGATGAACTGCATGACATCCTTCCGCAGCCGCTTGACCATATCCGACTGGAAGTGAACACGCATCCCGGCAGTGACCGGCATATTGCAGCCGATGTCGAACCATGAACCACCCTTGTCCGATTCCACTTCCACCATGCACACACGGCAGTTTCCAGGCACCGACAGCTGAGGATGCCAGCAGAAATGAGGAAGAAACAGGCCATGATCACGGGCCGCCTGGATGACAGTCTGGCCTTCCTTCGCCGTAACGGTCTCACCGTCGATGAAGAACTCCATGGTCCTGTCGCTCATTCAACACCCGCCTTCGTTCCGGTGCCCACTCCGACAGCGGCAAGTGCAGCTCCGAAGGGATCTTCCACCGTCAGCCGACCATCGTACATCGAGCGCCCATTGCGGATGAAGTACTCAAACTCATCCCTGAAGTGATCCAGGATGCCAGCGCACGCGTAGCCGCCCGAATCGCCAAGACTGCATATGGTGGTGCCATCATTTGCATACGAGATGTTGTAGAGACGGTCAATGTCATCAGGCCGCCCCTCCCCGCGCACAATGCGATTGAGGATGCGGTCCATCCAGCCCATACCCTCACGGCATGGTGTGCATTGTCCACATGACTCGTGATGATAGAACCGCTGGATCACACGCTCTGCGCGTACCATGCACGTGCCCTCGGCAATTACGATCATGCCACCGGAGCCGATCTGTGAACCCGCCTTCAGCACGGAATCGTGGTCGAGCGTCACCCCCCTGATCTCGTCGGCATCAAGGATCTTGGTGGAGGTTCCACCGGGTACTACGCACTTGAGCCTGCGGCCGCCCTGAACACCACCGCAGTCTTCGTACAGGAACTTCTCCCATGGGTAGCCATATTCCACCTCGTAGACACCCGGGCGTTCGATATGCCCGGAAATCGAGATCATCTGCGTGCCGGGGCTTCTGGGAAGGCCGACCTTGCGAAACGCTTCGCCACCGTCGGCCACAATGGCTGGGACATTGGCGAGCGTCTCGACATTGTTCACGACGGTCGGACGCTGATACAGCCCCTTGACGGTCAGACGTGGCGGGCGGTTGCGCGGCCAGCCCTTCTTGCCCTCAATGGACGCCAGCAATGCCGATGCTTCGCCACATACATAAGAGCCGGCGCCGCGATAAAGGACGACATCGAGCGAGTAGTCGGTACCCAGGATGTTCTTCCCCAGCAGACCAGCCGCATAGGCTTCTTCAATGGCCGCCTGCATTCGCCGCTGCGGCAAGTCGAACTCGCCGCGAATGTAGATGAACGCGTGCCGTCCCATGATGGCGTACGAAGCCAGAATGAGCCCTTCGAGGCACACATGCGGTACGTGCTCAAGCAACCACCGATCCTTGAACGTCCCCGGCTCACCCTCATCGGCGTTCATGCATACATAGTGCGGCTCGCCGTCATCCAGCCTGATCACACCCCACTTTCTTCCCGCGGGGAAGGCGGCACCTCCATGCCCCAGCAGACCTGCCGCCAGTACCTCCTTCGTTACATCAGATGGCTGCATACCGGTGAGCGCCTTCTCCAGAGCACGGTAACCGCCACGCACCCGGTATGCCTCCAGCGAATGAGAGCCGTCCATGACCGGGAAGTTCATGAAATACTTGCGGCCGGCCGGGCCCGGAGGGACACTCCCCTGGATCGCGGAGGCGATCATCGCGAGAGATCCTCCAGCAGTTCGTCAACCTTCTCCGGTGTCAGATTCTCGTGATAAGTGTCGTTCACCATCATCATTGGTGCAGTGCCGCACGAGGCCAGACACTCAACCGTACTCAATGTGAACCGACCGTCGGCCGTGGTCTCGCCAGGCCCGATCCCAAGTCTAGTTCCCAGGTAACTGATCAACCCCTCGGCACCGCGGAGCGAGCATGAGAGATTGTGGCATACCTGAATGTGATGCCTGCCGCGTGGCACACGGGTGAACTGCGTATAGAACGCCAGCACCTCGTCCACCTGAATCCGGGGCACGCCGAGATATGCGACCAGCTCCTCAATGTCGCTGTCCGCGACGTACCCGCGTTCTTCCTGGATCCGACGGAGACACGGAATGGTTAGGGAACCTGTGAAACCCTCTGGATAGCGCTCTTTCCAGCGCTCGAACTCGGGAATCAGGTGCTGAATGCTCTGCATTTCCTCTTTCATCGGTCGCACTCGCCGCCGATCATGTTGATGGAACCGAAGCTCGTGACAATATCGGCAAGCTGATAGCCATCGAGCATGCGATGCACACCGCCCAGGTGCACGAAGCTCGGAGAGCGAACATGCACCTTGTGCGGCACCCCCTCACCGTTGCTGACAAGATAGAAACCCAGCTCTCCGTTGGGAGCCTCGTGAGCCACATAGACATCACCCTCAGGCACCACGGGTCCTTCCATCACCAGCTTGAAGTGATTGATGAGTGATTCGATTTCCGTGTAAACCAGCTGCTTCTGAGGAAAGACGCAACGGTGGTCATCCACGTTGATAGGTCCATCAGGAATCATGTCCATGAGCTGCCTCATCATGTAGACCGATTCGTCCATCTCCCGCATACGAACGTAGTAGCGATCATAGTTGTCGCCGAGTATGCCCACAGGAACATCGAAGTCGAGTTCTCCGTAGGCCAGATATGGCGCATCCTTGCGAAGATCGCGCGGAACCCCCGTGGAACGCAGGATGGGTCCGGTGAAACCCCAGTGGAGAGCTTCGGCAGTGTTCAGGGTTCCCACATTGCGCATGCGATCAATGAAAATGCGGTTGCGATCCACCAAGCCGTGCACCCGATCGACATACTCCTCATACTCGCGGAGGATCTCGCGCAGCCTCTTGAACCACCCATCTGGCACATCAGCAGCAAGACCGCCGATCCGTCCGTACGTATAAGTAACGCGGGCACCCGTAAGGGCTGCAAGATGCTCATAGATGGCATCACGCACCGTGATCAGGTACAGGAACGCAGTCATCGCGCCCAGTTCCATGAGCGCCGCCGCCACGCACGTCAGATGATCGGCCAGACGTGAGTACTCGGACAGCAGTGTACGCAGGTACTTCGTGCGCGGAGTTATCTCAATGTCCATCAGGCGCTCCACTCCTTCGCAGTAGGCGAAGTTGTTAATGAGCGCCGAGCAGTAGTTCAGCCGGTCGACGTACGGAATGAGGTTGTGCCAGGTATGATCCTCACACTCTTTCTCGAACCCGCGATGCAGGTACCCGCAGTGAACATCAGTGCGCAGGACCTTCTCCCCATCCAGTTCTGCGATGATCTGCACCGTGCCGTGCGTAGCGGGATGCGACGGACCGATGTTGACGATGACAGTGTCATCACGGGTAGGCAGGAAAGCCGGCGCAACCGGGTTCGGAATCGACGGATGAACAGGGAGAGCGGAAAGCAGGGAATCAGCGGACAAGTGCACTCTGCGGCGGACGGTACGGAACAAGCGGCTGTTCATGCTGCTTGGGATAATCCTTGCGCAGCGGATAGCCGACGAATCCTTCGTAGAGAAGTATTGGACGCAGGTCAGGATTGCCCCGGAACACGACACCATACATATCGTGACATTCGCGTTCCATGTATCCGGCAGATCCGTACAGACCTGTAAGCGTCTCGACCTCCGGCTCTTCTTCGGCTAGGCGCACCTTCAACCGCACACGGACACGATGGGTTGTGGAATAGAAATGATAGACCACCTCGAAGCGAGGAGTCTTCCCCAGCCAGTCCACGGCAGTAACGTCGAGGAAGAGATCAAATGCGAACTCATCGCGCAGCCGCCTTGCCACCGCAGTGAGCCGATCCCGTGGCACCTCAAGTGCCAGGATATCATGCCGGACACCCAGCGAGCGTACCCGACCGTCCGGCGACAGGTCGACACCATCCTCGGAGACGACAGGGATTGCCTTCTCACCCAACGCCTGATCCCCAAGCGCCCGTTCCAGCTCCACGAAGACCGGTATAGTCACAGTCAGAAACGATCGTTGATTATCGGATGTCTGTCGCTGGCGATCTTGTCCTGCAGGCGCATGATCCCATCGATGACCATCTCGGGACGCGGTGGACACCCCGGGATATACACATCCACCGGAATGATACGATCAACTCCCGGCAGCGCGGCATAGTTCTGGTAGAAACCACCGCTCGTTGCACATACGCCAAACGCAATGACCCACTTGGGTTCGCACATCTGCTCATAGACCTTGAGCAGAATTGGTGCCTGCTTCTGGGTAATGGTACCAACGACCATAAGCAGATCAGCCTGACGTGGTGAGAAGCGTGGTAGTGCGGCGCCGAAACGATCTGTGTCGTAGTACGACGCAGCCACCGACATGAACTCCATGCCACAACACGCAGTGACGAACGGGTATGGGAACAGGGAGAACTTGCGAGCCCATCCCACCAGCTCGTCCTTGCGCGTGGTCAGGTACTCGAAAGTGGCATGTTTCCGGGAAGTACCCGGCTGGCGGGAGTCTGACCTAGCCACATCCACGATAGGCAAGCGTTTTCCGTACATCATCACTCCGTGACTGCGTCCAGTACGCGCGCCCGGTATACATAAAGAAGACACAGCACCAGCAGCGCGACAAACAGGAAAAAGGTGAAGACCATGAAACCTGTCAGCGGGCGCGCTCCCAGCGACCAGATGAACAGAAACATGGTTTCGAGATCGAACAGCAGAAAAACGATCGCAACCGCATAGTACTTGATTGGTACGGCCTTGACATTGAGTACTTCCACAGGTGTGGCGCCGCACTCGAATGGAGCAAGCTTGGCAGGCGTCATGGCGGGCTTGGGACCCAGCAGTGCATTCAGCCCCAACGCCAGGCTGACAAACCCGACGATCGCGAGAGAATAGAGAAGAAACGTGAGATAGGGAGTCATCGCTGACAGGCAGGAACGTCCTGCCACCCGCCTGTACGGGGGCAGGAAGGAGCCGGCAAATCCGTCACAAGCGCACAGGCCGTCCTTTGAAGTGCGCAACGTGCCTTGAAGCACACGCTCCGTCAAGCAGGCAAACCTCTACACTTCGTTCGACGCTGAGGCATCCGTGCATTCGCGAGTCAACAGGCGCCGGCGGGCAACAGCGACACCTCGCCCAACTGGAATGCTGGCATCATCCGGATTATCTTGCAGGTTGGATTGAGCCGTTCGCCCCACCATCTGGGCCAGAGCACCCGCCGCACGCATAATCAGGACATTCGAACGCTCCGTCCCCGTTACACCAAGGAATTCCGTATTCCCATGTTGCGGTCTTTCCCAATCTCTGTCCCCACCCCCAGGAGGCTCCTGATGCCCCACCGGGCGATACTCCATCGTTTGATGGCATTCGCTGCCATGCTGTTCTTCACAGTGCCCCTGGGCGTAATCCGGGCCCAGACAGGTACGATCACCGGTAAGGTCACCGACGCTGCTACAAAGCTTCCCATCGCTGATGCCAAGGTCGTTATCAGCGGCACCACTTTCGAAGCCCAGACCGGCCGGGACGGCGAATACAGGCTTACGAGTGTGCGGCCTGGCCTTGTCACCGTCTCTTCCCTGCGCATCGGCTACAGCCTCAGACAGGACACCATTCGTGTCTCGGCAGGCCAGACGGTCTCGCTCAACCTTGAGATGACTCAGTCCGTGATCAACCTCTCGGAGGTGGTTGTCACTGGTACTGCCGGTAATCAGGAACGAAAGGCACAGGCAGCACTCGTCGCCTCCGTTACTGCTGCCGATATCATCAGAGACGCTCCGGTTGTTGATCTCGCCGGCATGCTGCAATCCCGAGTTCCGGGTGTGGCGCTCACGGCCCAGTCCGGCACCAGGGGAACAGCCACCACCATACGCATCCGCGGTGCCTCCTCGATCAACCTCTCGAACCAGCCGCTTGTCTTCGTCGATGGCATCCGCCTCACAGAGACACAGCGCGGCGGCGGCACGGGTGGCCAGTCGTTCGACAGCTTCAACGATATGAACCCGGACGAAATCGAAAGCATCGAACTCGTAAAGGGACCGGCGGCAGCAACACTCTACGGCGCGGACGCATCCGCGGGCGTGATCCAGATAATCACAAAGAAGGGCCGGGCCGGCTCGAACACTTTCTCGCAGACACTGCGTGTGGAGTCAGGCAGCTCGGATGCCAACTTCACGCCACCCGACAACTACGGGAATTGCACACCAGCACTGGTAGCCAGCAACAGCACCAATCCGCTGTGTCGTGGCAAGGATGCCGGAACCCTCGTGAATGACAATCCACTGGAACGGACGGGCGCCTTCCGCACGGGCAAGTCGCGTGTGATAAACTGGAGCGCCCGGGGGGGTGGCGCCAATTATGGCTACGCCCTGTCATATGGCTCGGACAACTCGGCCGGCGTACTTCCCAACAACAAGTTTGGCCGTTACAACATCCGCACCAATGCCAACTACGTCGCAAATGAGAAGCTCAACTTCGATGTTGGCATAGGACTGGTCCAGACGCTTGCCCAGCTCCCCAACAACGACAACAACATCTACGGATGGCTGGGCGGCGGGCTCCTAGGCAGCCCTCTTACCCGGAGCGATGCCCCTGGCCGGGACCTGACTCCGGATGGCTGGTACAGCAACCGCCACTACAATGCCATCAACTCCATTCTGGCAGATCTGCTGACCAAGAGAGTCACCACATCCATTACAGCCAACTATTCCCCTGTCGAATGGTTCACGAACCGATTCACAGGAGGTATGGACTTTTCTGCGCTCAACCAGCGTTTCTTCTACCCCAAGAACGACAGCCTTTGGTACGGTGGACTGTCAGACGGGGGTTCGATGACGCAGACTGCCAACAATATCGAGCGCTACACGTTCGACTGGTTGGGTAATGCAAGACGGATGTGGGGACCGGCATGGGAGACCAATCTCTCCCTGGGACTCCAGGTGATCTCGAGCCGCAACCAGACAGTTGGATCGACCGGTATCGGCTTCGTAACCAATGCCAACAACTCGGTGACCTCCGCGTCGACCAAGTCGGGAAGCGGCAGTTTCACTGAGCAGCGACAGTACGGCTACCTGGGCCAGTTGCAGATCGGTCATCAGAACAGGCGGTTTGTACAGGTGGGCGTGCGAATCGACCGTAACTCGTCGTTTGGTGCCGATGCCCCCACGTTCGTGCTTCCCAAAGTAGGTGGCTCGTGGGCCATCGGAGAGGAGAACTTTTTCCAGCCACTTTCCGGTCTCTTCAGCACGATGCGCCTGCGGGCCGCCTGGGGAATAACGGGACGTTCTCCGGCTCCTGGTGACGCCCTCACGACACTTTCGGCAGCTGCCTACAACATCACTGGCACGACTGGTGCCGGTGCCGTGCTTGGCGATCCCGGAAACCCCGATCTCAAGCCGGAACGGGGAACTGAATTCGAGGCAGGAATCGACGCCGGGATCTTTGACAACCGTATCTCGGCCGAACTGACCTATTTCAACAAGAAGACGACAGATCTCATCATTCGCAGACCGATCCCGCCGTCACTGGGCTACAACGCCAATCCGCTCACCAACCTTGGCAGCGTGCTCAACAGCGGATTCGAGGTTGCCCTCAACGTGAACGCCATCAACGTGCCTAACACGCGCTGGGACATCCGCGCGGGCGCCAACACACTGCGTAATGAACTGACGAGCCTCGGTGGCGTGCTCCCCTTCACAATGGGCAGCGCCGGTCGCGCTCTTGAAGGGCAGCAGCTCGGCGTCATGGTAGCCAAGAAGATCCAGTCGATCGATGTAGCCAACAAGAAGGTCGTGGTATCGGACACTCTCGTACCTATCGGCAACCTGTTCCCCACGCTCGAGTGGAACCTCTCCAATACCGTCACTCTGTTCAAGGATCTACGGTTCTCAGCTCTGCTGGATGCGAAGAGCAACTTCCGCGTGCACAACAACACGGCGTTCTTCAGGGAGACGCAGCTCGTCCGGTCCAACCTAAGGCTCGATCCCAAGATGCTCTCGGAAGAGGAGCGCCTCCGTCGCTATGGCCCCTTCACCGATGTCAAGGGGAATCCGGCTACGGTGAACGACGTCAGGGAAGCGTACCTGGAACCGGGTGATTTCGTACGCCTTCGCGAGATCTCTGCCACCTGGACATTGCCCACAGGCCTGTTGGCCCGCCTGGGCGATCGGGTTCAGAGCGCGTCCCTGACCTTCGCAATGCAGAACGTCAAGCTCTGGACCGACTACTCTGGCTGGGACCCCGAGGTGAACGCACAGAGTAACGGTTTCTCCCGCGAGGACTTCCTGACCATGCCCAATCCGCGTACTTCTGTACTGCGGTTCAACATCACCTTCTGAGCACTTGCCGACGATGACAATATTCCGACGCACGATGATGCGCATCGCAATCGGATCGGCGATGCTTGCTGGCGCCACCGGATGCTCTGACGAATTCGTGAGGGTAACCAATCCAAATCTCATCGACGCATCCACGGTAGACCCCGTTGCCGATGCTGCCGCACTCTCCTTTTCGGTTCAGCAGAACTGGTCGGTAGCCTATGGATGGATGGCCATCTATGGGGCATGGTTCTCGGAGGAAGCGAACGTTTCCGATACTTTCCCAACCCGAAATGAGTTCGGCTATCGCATCATCACCGATCTGAACGGCTCGCTCAACACTGATGTATGGACTCCGCTATCCCGCACGATCGCAGCCGGCAAACAGGTGCTCGACCTGGAACTGCCGGCTCCGTCAACCAACATGAACGTGGCACGTGCAGCAACCTTTCGCGCGTTTGCGATGCTCCAGATGGCGACGGACTTTTGTTCGGGAACATTTTCCGGCGGGCCGGAGCTGAACACGGCCCAGATGCTTGATTCCGCCGTCTTCTGGTTCTCCAAGGGAGCAGAGGTGGGCAAGGCCAACGGCAGCGCCGATGGTGCAGCCCTCGCCAACGCCGCTATGGTAGGACGTGCTCGGGCCAAGCTCCAGAAGGGTGACAATGCCGGAGCCGCAGCAGATGCTACCCAGGTCCCTGCTGGTTTCGTGTTCAACGTTCGCTACACAGATGATCTGGCAAACCGTGATCGTCTCTCGAACGCGCAGTATATTTACAGCTTCACTCGCGGCTCACTGAGCGTGGCGCCTTGGTATCGTCAGAATGATCCCCGGGTCACGTACAACGAGCCGGGTAAGACTACGGCAAATCCGCAGGATCAGGTACCGGGTGGTTTTTATCAACAGACCAAGTTCCCGGGCTTCGCCGCACCTGTTCGGCTGGCCTCCAAGCTTGAGGCTGACTTCATAGCTGCGGAGGCATCCGGTGACGTCAGCACCCAGCTGGCCCTTATCGCGGCCAGGCGCAGTGCCAACGGACGCCCCGCATACAATGGCGCAACCGATGCAGCCAGCATAAAGGTGGAACTGTTCAATCAGCGTGCACTGGAGTTCTTCCTTGAAGCGCGGCGAGTGGCGGACATGCGTCGTTCACCGGCCTCGGTGGTGACCATCACTCCGGTAGGTGCTCCCTACTTCAAACCCGGTTACGGCAATGTGGGGCCCAACACCTGCTACCCCATCCCGCGTGCTGAGACGGACAACAACGGAAACTTCAGGAAGTAGTCCCAATTGGATCATGGAGACAGCGGGCATCGGGGTTCCCCGATGCCCGCTATCTTTTTCGTACTCCGGTACCCAGAGCCGACCGCGCCACTCCGTGGGTTGCCAATGTGATTCTCTCATGCGATTCCTACTGGGTACCAACCATGCATTACTTCCACTTCCAGGTGCTGTCATTCAAACCACCCTCAGATTCCACAATGTCTTGCGCATGCTTTGGTTCCTCGGGCAATCATAGTTTCCACCGTCTCCGGTAACGCGGTGAATCAAGTCGAGTCAG
>CAYSKN010000010.1:0-7024 GCA_964431565.1 uncultured Gemmatimonas sp. | reverse complement strand
CCCCGGACACTATTGAGTGTGCGCGCATCACGTCATCTCACGCGCGCACGTTCTCTCTGGCTGGCAAGCTGCTGCCGGCCCGCAAGCATCGTGCGGTAAACGCGCTCTATGCCTTCTGCCGTGTTGCCGACGATATGGTGGATCAGTCGGTTGAAACCGACCCAGCGCTAGCGCAGAACAGGCTCGATGCATACGGCAGACAGTTGAACGCTGCCTTGAATGGGTATCCGGACGACCCCATCTTTCGCGAAGTGGCGTGGGCGGTAACCGAGTTTGATATCCCGCACACGCCGTTCGTGGAGCTGCTGGATGGTGTCAGGCAGGACCTCCGACCATTGCAATATGCATGCTGGACCGACCTGGCCCGTTACTGTGGGGGCGTGGCCAGCTCGGTGGGTGAAATGTGCGCATACGTATTCGGCATGACATCCAATGACGACATTCTGAATACACGGACGGTACTGCATGCACGTACGCTGGGACTTGCCATGCAGCTCACCAACATTCTGCGCGATATAGGCGAGGATGCGCGGCGTGGGCGCTGCTACCTCCCTACCGATGAGCTCGGGCGATTCGGCCTGTCAACCCACGCCGTACTCGAACGTACGCGCACGTTGACCGCTCAGGACGGCTGGATGCCATTCATGCGTTTCCAGATTGCTCGTGCCCGCTCACTGTATGCCGAGGCGACTCCCGGAATAGCCATGCTTCAGGCCGACTCACAGGGTTGCGCCCAGGCTTGTGCCGATGGATATGCGGGCATCCTCGATGCAATAGAAGCCCAGCAGTATGATACCATCTCCCGTCGGGCACGTATAGGCACGTCCATGCGTATGCGTCTGCTTTTCAGAGCGTGGCGTAAGTGGGACGCACCGGCAACCACGTCAGCGCCGTGACGCGTTCCAGCGGTCTGCTGAGGCTAGCGGCGGTGGCACTGACGGTTCACGCCGTACTGACCGTGTTCTCCGCCTTTGCCTTTGCCACGTTTCTCGTGCCTCCATATCCCGAATGGCTGCAGACGCCGGTAAACCAGCGCGCCATGGCCATCGGTTACACATACGGCGGACAGGCTACCGTGGTCACTGGCGCCATAGCCGGACTGGCATTCCTGATGCATGCCATCGGAAGGCGCACCGCCATGCTGGCTTTCGCCGTGGCTTTCGCACTGTCGCTCGGATCAGAGATTGCCGGAACGGCTACAGGCTTTCCGTTCGGGGCCTACAGTTACACAGACCAGCTCGGCTATCGCATCGGCGGACTCGTACCATTCAACATCCCCACATCGTGGTTCTACATGCTGGTGGCTTCGCTCGCGATCTGCGCTCGCACGATGACAGCACGCGACGACAACCTCACGAAATGGTGGTGGTCATTCGTGGCGAGCCTCGTTCTCACGGCATGGGACGTGTCAATGGATCCGGCAATGGTGAAGACGCACCACTGGACATGGCTTGTAGGTAATCTGTCACGTGAACAGGCGCTGTCCCGTTTCCTCGGACAGCCATTTTTTTTCGGCATGCCGCTCACAAACTGGCTTGGATGGATTCTGACAGGAACCCTGGTAACGCGTGCAATACTAGCAATTGCACCACCCACCACGTGGTCACGTAAGGTGGCACCGGCGCGGCTACCACTTGCCCTCTACACTGTGAACGGCCTGCTGCCCCTGACAATCTGCTTCGCCTGGGGCATGCCTTTGGCTGGCGTACTGGGTGCGCTGGCAATGGGACTTCCACTCACCCTGGCCATGTTTGGAAGCAGTGGCTCAGCGGTTTCTGCCAACAAGGTAACAGCCGCTGCGCCTGCCGCGACTCACCACTGCGCAGGCTGATGCGTATCAGCGTCGTCGGCTCAGGTTTTGGTGGGCTTTCCGCTGCCATCCGGCTGCAGGCACAGGGGCATCAGGTCACCATCGTCGAGAAGCTCGAACAAGCCGGTGGATCCGCCTTCGTCTTCCGTCAGGACGGCTTCACGTTCGACGCCGGCCCCACCATCATCACGGCGCCCTGGCTACTGGATGAACTCTTTGCCCTGACTGGTCGCACCACTGCCGATTACATCAGGCTCGTCAGACTCGACCCCTGCTACAACATCAGGTTCGACGACGGAAGCGTATTCCGCTACAGCGGTGATTCGGACGCACTGCTCGCGCAGGTACGCGCGTTCTCGCTCCGTGATGAACCCGGTTATCTGGAGTTTCGCAGAAGAGCAGGTACGATCTTCGACGCTGGTATGCCTCTCATTGATCAACCGTTTGATACGCTCGGACCGATGCTTAGAGCGCTGCCGGCGATCCTGCGCACACGCGCGTACCGATCGGTGGCGACAATGGCCAATTCTTATCTGAGTGATGAACGACTCCGACAGGTGTTCTCGTTTCACCCGTTGCTGGTTGGAGGCAACCCGTACAGCGCATCGTCCATGTACGCACTCATTCACAAGCTGGAGCAGCAATGGGGTGTCTTCTTCTGCATGGGTGGAACCGGGGCCCTCGTTCACTCGCTGGTGCGTGCATTCGAAGAACTGGGTGGCTCGGTTCGCTACGATCACGAAGTGTGCGAGATATTGCTTGAGTCTGGTGGTCGCACCACGGGTGTGCGCTGTACCAACGGTGAAACCATTCCAGCCGATGCCGTTGTATTCAACGGTGACCTGGTACAGGCATATCGTACGCTCATCAATCCCCGTCGTTACCCACGTGCGCGTGTACGCCGGCTGGAACGTCTGAGACACTCCATGTCGCTCGTGGTGATCTATTTCGGAACTGACCGGCGGTATCCCGATCTTGCGCATCACGAGATCATCATGGGTCCGCGATACCGGGGTCTTCTGGACGACATCTTCAAGCACAAAGTTCTTGCCGACGACTTCTCGTTATATCTGCACCGACCGACGGCCACCGACCCATCGCTGGCGCCAGCCGATCACGATGCCTGGTACGTGCTGTCGCCTGTTCCGCATCTCGGCAGCGGCATAGACTGGGAAGTCGCGGGCGAACGCTACCGTGATCGCATCATGGCCTATCTCGAAGCCCGATATCTGCCTGGACTGTCACGCCACATAGTGAGTGAGCGTCGCATTGATCCGCGGTACTTCGAAGGCACCCTCAACAGATATCTTGGCAACGCGTTCGGGCCTCAGCCAATACTGACTCAGTCGGCCTATTTTCGCCCGCACATCCGTGACCGTGCCATATCAAACCTCTATTTCTGTGGAGCGGGTACACACCCTGGGGCTGGGTTGCCCGGCGTAATCTCGAGCGGCAAGATCGTGGCACGAATGATAGGGCCCGCAGTCCCTTCCTCAAGATCGTGTCTCGCCCCGTACTCACGTAATGGCGCCGGTCCACGGGCCTGAGTGGGTTCCGGCCTACGCCCGTTCCGCCATGCCCGCTAGATTAGCAAGGATGAACATTTCGATTACACCGACCGAAACCGAAGGCGTTTCACGGCGTCTCCAGATCACGGTACCGGCCGAGACTGTGGTGTCATATGAAGATCGGGCGGCGCGCAAGTACGCAACGCAGGTGCGTATTCCGGGCTTCCGGCCCGGGAAAGCCCCAGCCTCGATGGTCCGCAAGCGCTTCTCCGAGGCCGTACGTCAGGAGGCCATTGAACTCGTAATCAATGATGCGTTCCGCGAGGCAGTGGACCGCGAGGGGTACAAGCTCGCAGCACAGCCACACATCCATGACCTCAAGGCCATACCTGGCCAGCCTCTGGAGTTCGAGCTTCACTGTGAGGTACGCCCGGAAGTGGCGTTCACCCGACTTGAGGGCCTGACAATCGTGCGCCGGGAGTCCCCTGTCACGGATGAACTCATCGATGAGCAGCTTGAGCGTATGCGTGATCAGAGAGCGGAATGGGCACCGGTCGAAGGCAAGGCAGCGCCGGGAGACATGGTCACGGTAATGCTGTTTACCGGGGAAGCAGAGGGTATCCCGGCTGAAGGGCGGGAATACCGCATCGTTCTGGGTGGTGGTCAGGCCATCGCCGGCATTGAGGAGCTGATCATGGAGACCGAATCGGGCGCGACCACGGAACGGCTGGTGCGCTGGCCGGACGATTTCCCTGATGAATCGCAGCGCGGTGTGAGCAAGCTCGTTCGCGTGTCCCTCAGCGAGGTCAAGCGGAAGACACTGCCCGTGCTCGACGACACATTTGCGCGCGAAGCCGGCGATTTCGACACATTGGATGCCCTGCGCGAGGTCGTGCGAATCGACCTGGCTGACAGCCTGCGTCGAGAGGCGCAGGCCGATCTGCGTGGACAGCTCATCGAGCAGATCGTGAAGGCGAATCCGTTCGACGTGCCCAAAGCCTGGGTACGTCAGCTCGTCGACGGATACATGCAGATGTACGGCATACCCGACACACAGAAGGAGTCCTTCGCGAAGGAATTCATGCCGATGGCCGAGCGTCAGGTACGTCAGGACGTCATCATCGACCAACTCGCAGAGCGTGAGTCACTGAGCGCCAGTGCCGCGGACGTCGACGCGCGGATCGAGGAACTGGCAAAGGCAGGAAACGAAGACCCCGGCAAGGTGTACGCTGAGCTTCAGAAATCCGGACGACTCGAACGCATTGAGCGCGATATCACCGAGGAGCGTGTATTCGCCTGGTTGCTCGAGAAGAATTCCGTTGTGGCGTCCTGAGTCGCCGATCCTGATGAATCCCGTACCGGAGAGCTGCAGTATGGCATCAATCTACATGCCGTATATCATAGAGCGTTCGAGTCGTGGCGAGCGGACCTATGACATCTTCTCGCGGCTCCTGATGGACCGCATAGTGTTTCTGGGATCGCCTATCAACGATGATGTCGCGAACATCATCATTGCCCAGATGCTGTTTCTCGATGCGGACAATCCCGGCAAACCCATACATCTGTACATCAATTCGCCCGGTGGTTCGGTGTCGGCCGGCCTGGCGATGTATGACACGATCCAGTTCATCAAGGCACCCGTTTACACCACCTGCATGGGTATGGCCGCGTCGATGGGAGCGTTTCTGCTCTGTGCGGGCGAGGCGGGACACAGATCGGCTCTGCCACACAGCCGCATCATGATCCACCAGCCTTCGCAAAGCGGTGGTGGCGGGTCTGCATCCGACATCGAGATCCAGGCTCGTGAGATCCTGTATCTGCGTCAGAAGATGAATGAACTGATGGCAAGGCACACCGGGCGTCCGGTCGAGCAGGTCGAGCGCGACACCGACCGCGACCGCTTCATGAGTGCCGAGGAAGCCAGGGAATACGGCCTCATCGACAACGTCGTCCAGGTGCAGGCCCAGTTGGCAGGTTCGGACAACTGAGAGTGGCGTGCTGGAGGGGGCTCCCTCCTTCGGCTTCCGCTTCCATCCATCGGCCAAGGCTGATCCATTTGTAAGCATTCTCGCTTGACCCTGCGCGCCGGGCAGGGTTAACTGTACAGACATGTGACGTCTGGCGGCCGCAGAACATCGCGGAGGTCAGGCTTCGAATCGGGGGCGGCTCCCCGACAGGCCCCGTACCGGATAAGAATGTCCCACGACAAGCACCTCCGTTGCTCGTTCTGCGGCAAGTCCAAGGATGCCGTCCGGAAGTTCATCTCGGGACCGTCGGTCTACATCTGCAACGAGTGCATTACGCTCTGTAACGAGATCCTGGCGGAGGACGAGGAACGCGAGGTAACCGAATCCATAACGCAGGTTCCTACACCGCGTGAGATCAAGGCAACGCTTGATCAGTACGTAATCGGACAGGATCAGGCCAAGAAGGCACTTTCCGTCGCGGTTTACAATCACTACAAGCGCATCAATGCGCTTGGTTCGGCGCGTGAGGATGACACCGAGATCGACAAGTCGAATATCCTGCTCATCGGTCCTACTGGTGTAGGCAAGACCCTTCTCGCTCAGACGCTGGCACGCATTCTGGACGTACCGTTCACGATTGCCGATGCGACAACGCTCACTGAGGCCGGGTACGTGGGTGAGGATGTCGAGAACATACTCGTCCGCCTCCTTCAGGCCGGCGATTTCAATGTGGCCGAGTGCGAGCGCGGCATCGTCTATATCGACGAGATCGACAAGATTGCGCGCAAGTCGGAGAACCCGAGTATCACCCGCGATGTCTCGGGGGAAGGTGTACAGCAGGCATTGCTCAAGATTCTCGAAGGCACTATTGCCAGTGTGCCTCCCCAGGGAGGACGCAAGCACCCGCAGCAGGAATACATTCAGATCAACACCAAGGATATCCTTTTCATATGCGGTGGAGCGTTCGACGGACTGGAGAAGATCATTGAAGCTCGCACCGGCCAGAGAATGATCGGTTTTGGCGATGAGAAGAAGGAAGCGAAGATCCGCTCCATCGGGAAAAGCGTGCCCATGGCACCGTTTGCGGAAGTCGAACCTGACGATTTGCTGCGCTTCGGCATCATCCCCGAACTGGTGGGTCGTCTTCCCGTCTGCGTTCCGCTTGAGGCGCTCGACGAGGATGCTCTGGTAGCCATTCTCAAGGAACCGAAGAACGCGCTTACCAAGCAGTACAAGCGGCTCTTCGATCTGGAGGAAGTCAGGATCACCTTCGAGGAGTCTGCCCTTCGTGCCGTGGCATCCAAGGCGCTCAGACGGGGCACTGGTGCGCGCGGTCTCCGTGCCATACTTGAGGAAACCCTGCTCGACATCATGTTCGACCTGCCCACACGAGAGGATGTTGTTGAAGTGCTTGTCACCGAAGCCGCCGTCCAGAACGGCAGCCCGCCACTTCTCGAAATCGCGCCCAGGCGGCAGAAGAAGGAAGCCTGACCAGACAACGCCTTCAGGGGACCGGCAGCGCGAAATTGCCGGTCCTTCCGCTTCGCGACGTGGTGCTTTTCCCTCACGTTGCAATGCCCCTCATAATTGGGCGCTCTGGTTCGCTGGCTGCCATTGCTAGAGCGCTCGGAGGGACCAAGGAGCTTCTGCTCGTGGCCCAGCGCGATGCCGAGGTGAACGAACCGACTGCATCCGATCTCCATCGCGTCGGCGTCCGGGCGCGGATTCAGCAAGCAAGC
>CAYSKN010000009.1:0-26717 GCA_964431565.1 uncultured Gemmatimonas sp. | reverse complement strand
CTTCCGGTGGATTAACGCAGGGTGCGTGGAGACGCCCGAAATTATGACCCCACTCGTGCGCCGCCGTAGCTGCCACGTCGCCTCTATCCCAGCCCACTGCAACCGGTGCACCAATCACTCCCAGTCCGAACGTGCCTTCGGTATATGGCGGGTGAACGACGCCATAGTAGTGGGTACCGACGGGGGCGGCTTCGAGCATACGGAGCGCTCGAAGTTCGCTGAGCAGAATACTCCAAGCACCGTTCGCATCGTTGCTCTGCAATGGTCCGGCTGAGGAGACGAATGTTCCGCGCATCTCAGCACTTACCTCTGACAAAGGCCACAGATTGCGTGCCACGGCGAGGTAGCGGTCCATCGTTTGCGCACTGATGTCGCCAGTGACGCCATCAACCCGCACCGGTATGAACCGTACTGCGAATGGTGGCACCTGGGTTATCGTGAGCGCACGCGAGGCGGCGCCAGCGGGCCAGAAGTTGTCGTTTCGCTGCACTTCGCCAAGGGTGCTGTCGGGGTCAACCTCCACCGCAATTCGCAATTGCGGACGGATGAGGTTTCCAGGAATGCGTGTGCGGTATGTAGAGGCGAGAACTTCGTCCAGGGGAACGGTTGGCACACCCGAATCAGGTGGGGTGAGGAGCAGCACCGCCAATGCTGAGGAGCCGTCGAATAACCGTGCTCTTGCCAGTGGCCGGCTGGATGTACGCCGATCGGAGCGTATGAAGGCACGCAGCAGGGCATCCTTGCCGGCTATGAGCGGGATGCCGTTGTCACGTCGCTGCACGGCCTGGGTGACCACCACGTTGTCGATGGTGATGTTGATCGGAGTGGTGATTTCCTGGTATGCAACGGAGAATGTGTCCGGTGCCGTGCTGGTGAGCGTGCGCGTCACAATGCGGCTGACCGGCGTGTAGAAGCGCGAGCCGATCGTGACTGGTGATGGCGTGATCGTGTATGAACCCACCGGCAGCAACAGCTTCCCGCCCAACGGAACCATTCTGTCGATCTGCAGCGGGCCCTGAACACGAGCGGTGGTTGATGAGCCTGGTGAGGCTCCTGATGACGGCCCAGGCGACGCCGTCGGGTCTCCCGAGGGCAGCCCGGTTGGGGTCAGGATCAGGCTAGCCATCACAGTGGCGAACTGCACATCGAGAGTGGTTGGCTCCGTGGACGCCTGAATGACCACCTGAGAAACACCGACACCTGCGAATGCGGTGCCACCTGCGTTGAGCGAATCTATGGTGACCGTGTAGGTTCCGGGTGGAAGGTCGCCCAGCACCACATTGCTGTTGGCCACACGGGACAGACCGCTGCCGCTGATGCGCACTGAGGCAGCCACGCCCCCGGGCAACCCTCTGATCCTCACGGCCAGTGCTCCGGTGATAACCTCATAGCGCAACTGGAGTCGGATCGTGTCGCCCGGGGGGAGAGTTGTGTCCACCTGGGATACGACGGCAGCGTAGGTGAAGCCCGCATTCCGCACCTGGTTCGCTCGCACTGTGTATCGGCCAGGCGATGCCGCAGCAATCATGGCGCTGGCGGTGATGATGCGTGAGAACCCATGCGGACCGTCCACGCGGACATCGGCACCGGCGCCGTCCGGAAGACCTCCGACAATGATCTCCAGCACTCCGGTGTTCTGGTCCGGATTCACCGGGGATTCGTGGTGACAGCCTGACGCAGCCGCGAGTATGAGCGCCAGCAACGGATACACGAACGCTCCGTCGGTTGGCCGCATCCTTTCGGGCGGTACTTCCGGTCGGAGCGTTGCGTGTTCGGGTATCAGCAGCATCCAGGGACGTTGTGCTGGCGGTTCTCGGGTGGGCCGATCCGCAGGTGATGTTCCGGCGAATCGGTGCCGGACGTCAGCCGCTCATCAGAAGAGCATGAGCATCGGCGATTCCAGCAATTGCTTCAACGTCTGAAGGAATCGTGACCCTACAGCTCCGTCAATGATACGGTGATCGCAGCTCATGGTAACGCGCATCCGCTCCCGTGGCACGAAAGCCTTGCCGTCCCAGACCGGCTTGGTCTCGCTGGAGCCAATGGCAAGGATGCCGGCTTCGGGTGGATTGATGATGGCCGTAAACTGATCTATACCGAACATTCCGAGGTTGGAGACTGAGAATGTACCGCCGGTATACTCCGCGGGTGTGAGCTTGCGTTCGCGGGCTCTTCCGGCCAGATCGCGTGCTTCGCGAGCAATCTGGCCGAGCCCCTTGGATTCCGCATGGCGTATTACCGGCACAATCAGGCCATCTTCGGTGGCAACGGCCATTCCGATGTGCGCCGAACGGAAGTAACGGATCGAGTCACCCATCCAGTGTGCGTTGCATTCCGGATGTCGCGTGAGGGCGATGGCCACCGCCTTCATGATTACGTCGTTGATGGACACCTTGAAGGCGTCATCGGCCGCAATCATGTCCCTTCGAAGTCCGGTCACGCTGGTCATGTCAATTTCCGACGTGAGGTAGAACGTGGGTACTGGCCCGATGGACTCGGTGAGACGGCGCGCGATGGTCTTGCGCATCTGCGTGAGTGACACATCGCGATACTCACCGTCTATCCGGATGGACAGAGCAACGGCGCTTGGAGCGATGTGCATGCTTGCTGGCGTAGCAGTGGCCACGACTGTACCGGCCGCAGCCTGTGGTGTGGCCAGGCTGGTTGCCGCATCAATATCACGTCGTATCACGCGGCCGCCGGGGCCACTTCCGGGAACGGACGCAAGGTCCAGCCCGCGCTCGGCAGCGAGACGACGAGCCAGCGGCGATGAGCGTACAGAGCCCGCAGAACTCGGCACATTTTTCTGTTCGCTCGCCGAATCCGGTTGACCAGCAGCGGCTGCCGGTGCGGCAACTGCAACAGACGCTGGCGCTGCAGCAGGTGCTGATGTCGGTGCCGCCTCGGTGCCTCCTGCGATGGCGGAGATGCCACCAGCATCGGTCTTAATGGTGATTCCGCTGATGTCCTCGTCTGCGGCGGCTATCACGCCAATCAGGGCACCAACAGGGGTGGTTGTGCCCTCCTCCACAAGATGGGCACGAAGAATGCCATCACCGCGGGCAACCACCTCCATTATGGCCTTGTCGGTTTCAACTTCGGCAAGTGCATCACCGTTCTTCACTGCGTCGCCCACCTGTCTTACCCACTTCACCAGGCGTCCCTCTTCCATGGTCGGAGAGAGCGCCTCCATCATCACTTTCGTCGCCATCTGATCGCCTGGTCAGTCGATGTAGAGAACCTGTTTCACCGCCGCGATCGTCTTGGGAACGTCGGGCTTGGCTGCTTTCTCGAGACTCTTTGCATACGGCATTGGTACGTCTGCCTGATGCACGCGAACTACCGGCGCATCAAGCCAGTCGAAGCAGTTGCGCTGCACGTAGTCAACCACCTGCGCACCCACACCGCACATCTCCCAGCCCTCTTCCAGCACTACCGCACGATTGGTTTTCCTGACCGACCCGGCAATGGCATCAATATCCATTGGTCGGATTGTGCGAAGGTCGACCACGTCGCAATTGATGCCTTCCTTTGCGAGCTGGTCTGCAGCCTGGAGCGCCACCAGCACCATCTTGCCGTGGGTTATGATCGTGCAGTGATCACCTTCGCGTTTGAGATCGGCCTTTCCAAGTGGAATGGTGTATTCCCCGGACGGGACTTCACCCTTGGTGTTATAGAGCATCTCGCCTTCGAAGAAGCACACGGGGTTGTCATCGCGTATGGCTGACTTGAGAAGCCCCTTGGCGTCGTACGGTGTGCCTGGTGCAACAACCTTGAGGCCCGGTATATGTGCCAGCCAGGACTCGAATGCTTGCGAGTGCTGAGCCGCGAGTTGTAGAGCTGCGCCGCCCGGGCCGCGGAACACTACGGGCATCGGGAACTGCCCTGCCGACATGTAGAGCATCTTGGAAGCCGAGTTCACCACCTGATCGATCGCAAGCAATGCGAAGTTCCACGTCATGAACTCGATTATGGGGCGCAGACCAGCCATGGCGGCGCCGACGCCCACGCCGGCAAACCCGAGTTCGGTAATGGGTGTGTCCACGACGCGCATCTCACCGAACTCCTGCAATAACCCCTTCGACACCTTGTAGGCACCCTGATACACGGCCACCTCCTCGCCCATGAGGAAGACTCGATCGTCACGGTGCATCTCTTCGCGGAGTGCCTGATTGAGGGCGTCGCGGTATGTGATGATTGCCATGGTCGTGCTCAGCTCGTGGTTTCGACATAGATGTCTTCCATGAGTGCCTCGACCGGCAGTTCGGGGCTTGCTTCAGCGAAGTCGATGCTGTCCTGCACGATTTTTTTTATCTCCTCATCCACGGCCTTCACCTCGGCTTCAGTTATCTCGCCGGCATTCAGCATGCGCCGGCGGTGCAGTACAATGGGGTCACGCTTCATGTACTGTTCAAGTTCCTCTCTCGTGCGATAGGTGCCGCTCACGGCATCGGACATGGAGTGCCCCATGAACCGGTAGGTACGGACTTCGAGCAAGGTTGGCATGCTCTCGCTGCGGGCACGGGCAACGGCTTGGACCGCAGCTTCCCGTACAGCAAGCACGTCCTGCCCATCCACCATGCCGCGCGGCATATCGTACGATGCACCGCGCTTGTAGATGTCGTGGATGGATGAGGCGCGCTCAAGAGCAGTGCCCATGCCGTAGCGGTTGTTTTCGATAATGAAGATGCAGGGGAGTTTCCAGAGCGCGGCCATGTTGAGGGCTTCATGAAAGGCGCCGGTGTTGACTACTGATTCTCCCATGAAGCACACGATTACCTGATCACCACCGCGATACTTGATCGCGAATCCGACTCCGGTTGTAATGGGCACATGGCCACCAACGATGCCGTGCCCGCCAAGGAAGCCGAGCTGCCTGTCGAATAGATGCATCGAGCCACCCTTGCCCTTCACACAGCCATCCTGCCGACCGAAGAGCTCCGCCATGATCGCATTTGGTGTCATGCCGCGCGCGAGCGCCTGGCCGTGGTCGCGATAGGTTGTAATGACGTAATCGTCATGGCGGAGAAGCGAGATGGTCCCAGCAGAGACTGCTTCCTGACCGATGTAGAGATGGCAGAAGCCGCCGATCCGACCAATTGCATACATCTCCGCGCACCGTTCCTCGAACCTCCGCTGAAGAAGCATGGAGTACAGCAGGTCACGGTTCAGTTTGCGTTGATCCGCGTTCGCAACGTTGTTCGGCTCCACTGTCGGTAGCGTGTCTCCGTCCGCGGATATTGGTGTCGGGGTCTTCATTTTCGAAGCCGTGGGAGTATCCGATTTCTTCCTTGCTGGCATCTCGAATTGCGTGAGTTGTGACGTGCGTTTGTGCTCGGCGGAACCGGCGGGTGCTCCGCCGCGCTGCTGCCTCAGGCGAGGGATGCAGCCTGGACTTGTTGCCAGGCATGGTAACTGGAGCGGGTCAGGGGGCTGCTCTGTACATGGCGGAAACCCATCTCCATGCCCACCTGGTAAAACCAGCGGAATTCCTCAGGCGTGACGTAGCGGTCGAGTTCGATGTGTGAGTCGGATGGTCTCAGGTACTGTCCGAGGGTGAGGATGTCCACATCGACTGCGCGGAGGTCCTTCATGACCTCCACTACCTCCTGGTTGGTCTCGCCAAGGCCGAGTATTACGCCCGACTTGGTAGGTATGTCGGGTGCGATCGTCTTTGCCAATCGAAAGATATCCATGACCCGTTGATATCGTCCGCCTGGTCTGGCTTTCTTGTAAAGGCGCGGTACGGTCTCAGTGTTGTGATCGTAGATATCCGGGCGAGCTTCGAGCACCGTGCGTATGGAATCCTCGCTGCCCTGAAAATCCGGGACGAGCACCTCGATCGAGCAGGTCGGCAGACTCTTGCGGATCTGCCGAATGGTTTCGGCAAAAATGAATGCGCCGAAATCCGGGAGATCGTCGCGATCCACAGACGTGATGACCGCGTGGCGGAGGTTGAGCTCGGCTATGGCCTCAGCAACCCGTGCCGGCTCTTCGAGGTCGTAACTAGGCGGGCGTCCGTGAGCTACCGCACAGTAGGCGCAGTTGCGTGTGCAGACATCACCAAGGATCATGAAGGTGGCCGTGCCATTCTGCCAGCACTCTCCGATGTTCGGACAGCGGGCTTCTTCGCACACCGTGTTGAGTCTCAGGCCCTGCATGAGCTGCTTTAGGCGGACGTAGTTGTCGCCGCCGGGCGCCCTGACCTTGAGCCACTGCGGTTTCCGCTCGGGAAGAGGGTCGCTGCGATGGCGCCCCATTATCTGCGTGAGTTGCTCGGCCATACCTGTGGCAGTGTGGCCCGGACTCTCCGGGACGTGAACCGGAGAAGCTAGCTCGTTGCACGGTTCTCGGAAACAGCAGCGTAACCGTTTAACGTGAAATAGGCGGTGCTGCAACTTGATGAAACCTGGTTGTACGGCGTGCGTAGTGAGCGCAGACACCCCTGCCATCGAGGCATCAATGTTTCGTACCCTGTTCTATGTAGGCGTTATCACACTTGTTGGTCTTGTGGCACTCAGGCTGGTTTTCGGATTGCTCGGACCGCTGGTGTCGCTGCTGATCGCCTTGTTGTGGCTGGCGGCTCGCATAGTGCTGGTCGGTGCCGTGGTCTATTTCGTAATCCGGATCGTGAGTCCGGCAACCGCTCAGCGAATCGAGAGGGTCATGCGCGGTTGAGGGAGGCAGGGTGAGGCCTTCAGGATATCACCCGACCTCAGGTGATGATGTCTGGCCCGGCAGGGCCGCCCTCAGGCTGTTCGTTGCGGTCTTCACTACCACCATTTCCGCTGGCATCCTCACTTGCCAGGTCACGCCCGCGGCGACCGCGTGATCGTCTGGCTCCACCGCGCCTGCCCCGGCGTCCACGCTGACGGGAACCCCGCGCCGGACGCTTCTCGAATTCACTCTCGTACTCTTCCGCGAGCGCTTCCAGAGGGTGTGCCGCTGAAAGGTCGCCCGACGGGCCCGCGTCATCCCCTTCCACGGGCGTACGCCGTCGATAGCCCTCTACTGCCGGTACGGATTCTGCCTCAGCTGACTCAACCATCTTACCCGACCTGCCCGTGTCCTCTGTCGATGCCACGTCGACCTCGCTGGCACCTGAGCCAGCGCGCCGGCGGCCTCGCTTGCTTCTGCGGGATCTGTGGCGCTTCCGGGTACTGGGTGCATCGTCGCCGTCCGTACCGGCATCCTGTCGGTCAGATATCGACTCCCGACCGCGTATCCCGTCGACTTGAGCTGCCTGAGTGACACCCCCACCAGAAAGGAGGGGGAGGGGAGGGGAAGGGGCACTGACCGGAGATTTTTCGCCCGACCGCTCGGGGATGTCCTGAGCTCCGCCGTGCAGAGAAACGGGCGGCCCGAACGGATCTGGCAGGTCGAGGGCCGTGCTGGCCTTAGATGTCTTTCTTTGGCCCCCTTTCCCTCCGCGGGCGTGGTGATGGACTCCAGCCTCCCCACGTCCTGAAGGTGCATTCACAGTGGGTCCGCCAGCGGTCACGCCAAGCTGTTCGCTGTGTCGGCCGCCTGGTGCGATCGCACGCTTGATTGCTGGCTGCTTATCATCCTTCCTGCTGCCCTGCTCGCCACGCTGTCCCCGCTCGCCCCGGCTGAGTCTGGGCGGCTCCTGGGTTCGCTCCCGTGCGGACCCCTTGCGGGCATCCTGCCGGCGTGGCCGCCCGCTCCTGTTGTCGGGCTGGCTGCCACTCCGTGACTTGTGGTGGTCCTCCTCACTGTGTTCTGTCCTTGTATCCATTCGAATTGCGGCACCCACAGTGACGTGACGACCACGGGCACGCCACGCCCATGACAGCAGAGCAAGGGTGTCGCGCATAGCCGCGCGCCGAGTGCCACGCATGCGCACGCCGTAAGTGGGTTCCATGGGTACCGATTCCACCCTGCGGGTATGCGGTACTAGACGCAGCAGCAGATCTGCGTTCGCGACCAATGTGTCCCCGCAAATGACGGGCGCATCGTTGGTGGCGCGCAGTATGTCGCGTAGTGCGGCAATGCGAACAAGCCGCATCGACGAGGTGAGGTCGCGCACATGGTCCACACGTACGAAAGGCCGCAGTACCCAGCGTGCACTTCTGAACAGGCGACGTACGGCCGCAGGTGCGTCAGCAACTACAGTCCGCTCGCCAACAACTAGATCCGCCCCTCCGTCGAAACGTCTTGCAAACTCGGGGATCACTACCGGTGGATCCGTGAAGTCGGCCTGCATCAGCAACACGGCGTCGCGCCTGGGGTAACGGGTGGCGCTGGCGACATACCTGAGCAGGGCTTCAATGGCGCCCGCGTATCCCAGGTGCCTTGTGCCTCTGATTACACGGACCGGCATCGAACGCGTGTATTGCTCAGCGACGGCTGCGGTGTCATCCGTACTTGCATCATCATACACCACCACCTCGTACTCACGCGGAAACTCAGTGAGTACCGTCCGGAGTCGCCAGAGCAGTACGCCGATGGTGACAGCCTCGTTGTGAGCGGGTATGGCTAGATAGAGCACTTGAGAGCTTGCGGGAGCGGGAGGTCGGGAAGATTCCGCGAACTGAATACTGAATCCGATAATAACAGCAGAAGGTCATCGGTGGTGCCGGGTGGTGACGTTCCGGTGTCGTGCGGGTGAGGATAACTTCAAGAACATGTTCGATGACCTCCAGGATATGATTGGCGCATTGTCGGCACGCCTCGACCCAGATGAGCGCCGCCGTATCGTACAGGGTATGCGTGAGGCACTCGTGCACGCCCGGCTGGCCACAAGGGATCTGGAATCGGCGATAGTCGATACCCGATCACGTCTGGTTGCGGAGCAAACCGAACTGGAGACGGTGCGCCGGCGGATGGGTTACGCAACGGCAATTGGCGACGAGGAGACGGTAGCGGTCGCCGAACGGTTTGCCGAGCAGCACTCGGAGAAGATCGCTATGCTGGAAACCAAGCTCATGGCACAGCGGCAGGAACTGGCGGTTGCCGAGCGCGAGTACGACATGATGAGCGCCGAGTTGCGCAGGGCGTTGTCGGGATTGACGCCCGATAGGGGTGCTTCTGCAGAAGCCGCCGCAATGCGGGAGCTGGACGACTTGCTGAGTGGAGCCGGTTCTGCCGGTGGTGGGGAGAGTGGAATGATGGGAGGTTCCAGTTCCTCCCCCTCCTCGCGCACGCGGGCTGAACGGGAGGCGGAAGCCGATGCGAGGCTTGCGGCGCTCAAGCGCCGCATGGGGAAGTGATCCGCAGGAATATGTGCGTGCGGTCGGACCTCTGGCGATGCGGCGTGCTCCTTACTGCTCTCTGTGCAGTAACCACGCCGCACCCGAGTGGTGCCCAGCGGGCGAGTCAGACTGCGGCGCGCGTCAACGCGGTCTCGAGTGAAGGCAAGCTCGCCATTACCGGTTGTTTCGGCCAGCCCATCAGTGACATAGTCATCCTGTCCCAACCACCGTTCAGGGACCAGGTGCCGGCAGCGCTGGAATGGGGTAGGATGCTCGCGCGTACCCTGCATATGGAAACGCGCGATGCGGTGATCCGACGCTTCCTTCTCTTCAAGGTCGGAGACTCATGCAACCAGATCAAGCGCGCGGAGTCGGAACGCATTCTGCGTGCTCAGCCGTTCATTGTGGATGCACAGATACGTGCCTACGATGACGAGAAGGGCGGTGTTCTCCTTGAGGTGGAGACACGCGACGATTTCTCGCTCATTGTGGAACCCCGCGTAGGGACTTCGTCACCTCGGTTTCGAGGACTTCGAGTGGGGGATGCGAACATGAACGGAATGGCAAGATTGGGTGCAGTGGAGTGGCGCGACGGGCTTGCCTACAACGATGTCTACGGCATCGAGTACACCGACTACCAGTTTGGCGCGGGTCGTACCGAGCTGCATGTGGCGGCGCGTCGCAACACGTTCGGTCAGCGTATGGAACTCGAGATGGTGCGGCCCTACTACACCGAACTTCAGCGCTTCGCCTGGCAGGCTTCGGTGGGCGGCACGCGCGAACCACAGCGCTTGTTCCGTGATGGGTATCCAGACAATGCGATGAATGTGCGTCGCCGGTATGGCAACTTTGGCGCGCTCACGAGGGTAGGATCGGTAGGTCAGCTCAAGCTGATCGGACTCTCGTTCACGCGTGAGGAAACGCGTCCCGATGTGAGCCCGATCATGCTCACCCCCCAGGGAGTGCGACCTGATACCAGCAACGCACCACCGCTGCTATTTCGCAGACAGAATGTGGCAAGGCTGAATCTGCTGCTTGGTGTGCGTGCAATTCGTTTTACAACGGTGCACGGTTTCGACGCGCTCACTGGAGCTCAGGACGTGCGTGTGGGGGCACAGATCGGTCTGGTGGGAGGACACTACCTCAACCTGGGCCCCGGTTTCGATCGTGATCGGTTCTTCACATCGAACATCTACATCGGTGTCGGAAATGACAAGGCATTCATGGCGGTGCAGGGCATTACGGAGGCGCGCTTCGATCTGGATGCTCACCAGTGGGAGAACATCATCGGCAGCGGACATGCGGCGTGGTATTTCCGGCCGGCCATCCAGCAAACCACGGTGTTCGAGCTGGACTGGGCGACCGCCCGTCGGATGCGCAGTCCGTTTCAGGTGTCACTTGCCGACCACGAGGCAGGTGTAATCGGGCACCTTCGTTCTCGTGATCCGGGTGCGCGACGCATCGTGGTGCGAGGTGAGCAGCGCCTGGTTATTCCCACGCGGTTCAACCTTGCAGATGCCGGCCTGGCCATATTTGCCGAAGCCGGCCGACTCTGGTCGGAGAAGTCCGTGCCATTCTCCGTTGATTCACCCTGGCGTGGTGCGGTCGGGGTGTCAATGCTGGCGGCCATTCCGCCGCGCTCGCGGCGCATGTGGCGAATCGATTTCGGAATACCGGTGAGCAGTGATCCGAGAAGGGGCTTCGAGGTACGGTTCTCGGCCGTCGACCGAAGCCGGACATTCTGGCAGGATGCCGATGACGTCAGGATATCGCGCGAACGAACGGCGCCTGCAAGTCTGTTCACATGGCCCTGACGAAGGTTGTGATCATCTGATGTCGGCCATCATGCGACGGATCGGCACCACCATGACAAGGAGCGCCGCTGAACTCACGAATAGTGCCATTGCGGTACCGCCAAATATCGCCGGAGTCTGCGCCACGTTGTTTGGATCGACGTGGCCACCCACCAGTCCGGCCACAAGATTGCCAACCGAGGCCGCGAGAAACCAGATACCCATCATCTGACCGACATAGCGCCGTGGCGCCAGCTTGGTCATCGATGACAGACCGACAGGACTCAGGCAGAGTTCGCCCCACGTCTGGAAGAGGTAGCTGAATACAAGCCACCAGGGCGAAACGAGCACATTTCCACCACCGGCCACCACTTCGTTGGCGGCGAATGTCATAAGCTGGAAGCCCACGCCGGCCAGTGCCAGCCCCAGGGCAAACTTGGTTGGGCTGGAGAGATCCCAGTTGCGTTTTGCGAGTGCCACCCAGAGCACTGCAAACAGAGGCGAGAAGGCAATGATGAACGCCGAATTGACCGACTGGAACCACGTGGCCGGTATGTCGAAGCCCAGGAGATTACGATCGGTGAAATCGTTGGCAAACAGTTGCAGCGAGGTTGGTGCCTGCTCGAACGCGGCCCAGAAGATAGCAGCAAATACGAACAGCACGAATATCACCGCGCTCTGCCTCTTCTCGTCACCGGTGAGCCCGCCGAAGGCGAAGATGTAGGCAAAGAACAGGACCGCGATTGCCACCAGCAAGAAAGTCATCACACCGCCCAACTGCTGAGGATCGATGCTGATCTGTCCGCTGGCTGTCAGGACAAACACCAGCGCCAGCAACGCCAGTCCGCTGTAGGTTCCGCGCC
The DNA here is from genome assembly GCA_964431565.1 of uncultured Gemmatimonas sp. Lineage (GTDB taxonomy): Bacteria > Gemmatimonadota > Gemmatimonadetes > Gemmatimonadales > Gemmatimonadaceae > Gemmatimonas. Next base: position 14,849 of record CAYSKN010000009.1, on the reverse strand, counting down.
GCACCCTTGCTTCACGCGCTGTCTGAACTGCCGGGTCGGGGTTACGCACGATGTCACCACCGATGGGCCCGAGTATTCGCCTGCCAAAGAGCCAGAAGCTGAGGAGGCCAACTGCCATGCCCACTCCGGCGGCTCCAAAGCCGAGATGCCAGCTCACACGTTCGCCGAGGTATCCGGTAACTATCTGACCGAGCAGCGCTCCTGTATTGATCCCCATGTAGAAGATCGAGAAACCTGCATCACGGCGAGCGCCGCCCTCGGGGTACAGATCACCGACGATGGCCGAGATGTTTGGCTTGAGCAGTCCAGTGCCGAGTACGATCAGCACCAATCCCAGGAAGAAGAAGATCCGGTCCAGCCCCCTACCGGCCATACCGGAGAGACCGATCGAGAGGTGACCACTGGTGATGAGCACGGCGCCGATGAGGATGGCGCGTCGGAGGCCGAGCCAGCTATCTGCGATCCAGCCCCCCGGCAATGATGCCAGGTACACACTCGCAGCGTAGATCCCGACAATCGCAGAAGCCTGTGTACGCTGCAGCCCGAAGCCGCCTTCATTGAGGGCTGCAGCCATGAACAGCACGAGAAGGGGGCGCAACCCGTAGTATGAGAAGCGCTCCCACATTTCCGTGGCAAACAGAAGGCCCAGTCCTTTCGGATGTCCGAAGAAGGAGCGGTCGTTGGTGACGGCAGTGCTCACGAGGCTGTGGTTGGTGGAGGGGAAGGAAGAGGACGGGAGGCGGGAGGCGGATCACGACGAACTGCGGGTTTCCTTGATACACGCCACGAAGTGACCTGGGCTCTTCTCTTCGAGAGGAGGTATTGCCCGCGTGCATGCTGCGTCTCTGAGCGGATGCGTGCACCTTGGATAGAAGACACAGCCTGGTGGCGGGTTGGCGGGCGACGGTGGGTCGCCGGGAAGCAGGATGCGTTTGCGGCCAGTACCCGGTTCGGGAACAGGAACAGCCGACAGCAGTGCTCTTGTATATGGCATGCGCGGATTGCCGAAGAGTTCGCGCTTTGGTGCCAGCTCGACCATCCGACCCAGATACATCACTGCAACACGGTCTGCCACATGGGAAACCACGGCCATGTCGTGAGCGATGAACAGATAGGCAAGGCCGCGGTCACGCTTGAGGTCCTGCAGCAGATTCACAACCTGCGCCTGCACACTCACGTCGAGTGCGGAAACAGGCTCGTCACACACGATGAATCGTGGCTCGACAGCCAGCGCACGCGCGATCCCAATGCGCTGACGCTGCCCGCCGGAAAACTCGTGCGGATAGCGTCTGGCGTGCTCGGAGCGGAGGCCCACCTCGTCGAGCAGTCTCTCCACGCGATGGTCGGCTTCGGATCCCTCCGCCAGGCGATGCACCAGGAGCCCTTCACGAATCGTGGCTCCCACCGTCATTCTCGGATTGAGCGAGCCATAGGGATCCTGAAATACGATCTGCATGTGCCTGCGCATGCGGCGCAATGCTTCGCCTCGAAGTGCGAGGAGGTCGGTGCCGTCAAATTGGATGGTACCGCTGGTGGGCTCGATGAGTCTCAGCAGCGTTCGACCCGTGGTGGTCTTGCCGCATCCCGACTCGCCCACGATCGCGAGTGTTTCTCCGGCAGCAACATCAAAGCACACGTCTTCAACGGCCTTGACCGCACCGGTCACCCTTTGGAGCAACCCTGTGCGAATGGGGAAGTGTTTCGTGAGGTGTCGTACCGAAACCAGTGGCGGGACAGCACCGGCCGATTTTCCCGTTCCGCTACCCACTTGTCGATCCGTGCGGGAGCTTTCGCCAAGTGAATCGACATTCATGGGTCTTTTCCAGGCTGACCCCGTCGCCGCTCGGGCTCTTCAACGAGGTGACAGCGTGCCCGACGTCCAGGGCTCACCTCAAGCAGCCGAGGTTCCTCACGCGCGCACCGATCCCAGGCGTACGGACAGCGATCCCGAAAGGTGCATCCGCTTGGCAGCGCCTCGGCTGGTGGCACGTTGCCCGGAATGGTCGATAGCCGCTCGCGATCGTGGCCCACTCGCGGTACTGCTGCCATCAGCCCCTCGGTGTATGGGTGCGATGGCATCGAAAACAGAGAGGTCACGGGTGCCTCTTCGACAACCCGGCCGGTATACATGACGAGCACTCTCGATGCCATTTCCGCCACCACGCCCAGGTCGTGTGTGATTAGCAGGAGTGCCATGCCGGTACGCTCGCGCATGGTTCGCAGAAGATCGAGGATCTGAGCCTGGATCGTCACATCGAGCGCGGTGGTGGGTTCGTCGGCAATGACGAGCTCGGGCGAGAGTACGAGAGCCATCGCAATCATCACCCGCTGCCGCATTCCGCCTGATAGCTGATGCGGGTAGTCGCCGGCGCGTACCGTTGCGTCCGCGATTCCAACCTGCGAGAGCATATCTACGGCACGGGCCCATGCATCTCTGGAGCTGCACCTGGTGTGAACCCGAACTACTTCGGCGATCTGGTTGCCGACACTGAGGACTGGATTGAGCGCGGTGGTCGGCTCCTGGAAAATCATCGACATCCGCTGACCGCGGATAGCGCGCAATGCCCGGTCATCGAGACCCATGAGGTCCCTGCCTTCAAACACGATCTGCGAGCCCGCAGCTATCCGACCCGGAGGTGGCACGAGTCTCAGCAGCGAGAGTGCGGTCATGGACTTGCCACAGCCCGATTCTCCCACCAGACAGACGGTTTCACCGGCGGCCACCGTGAAATCCACACCATCCAGCACCGGTACCTCGGTGCTGGCCGATGGGAAGACGACCCGCAGGTTGCGCACTTCCAGCAGTGTGCGTAAGGAGGGCTCGGTCACGTCCTGGAGAACAGGCTGCTGGATGGAGGAGGGATGGGTTGAGAGGATCCACACTGCAGCCGATGCGGAGTGCTCATGCTGCATCCCGCAGGCCCGGTGTGGCCGACACATAATCCGGAACGTGTGCCGGTGCAAAGTGCTCGCGCAAGGCGTCACCCAGTGCGTGGCACAGAAGAATGGCACCTACGGTGGCGAGGCCTGGAAAGACGGCAATCCACCATTCGGTGCCGAATGACGCTGAGCTGTCGTGAAGTATCGTTCCCCAGCTTGCCGTGGGCGGCTGGATACCAAGCCCAAGAAAGCTGAGTCCGGCTTCGAGTGCAATCGTGTTGGCCATTGCGAACGCTCCCGTGACGGCCAGCACCGGGATTAGGTGGGGGAACAGATGCCTCGTGAACAACGATGGTGTCGGAACTCCCACTGACCGGGCCGCCAGCGTGAATTCCCTTTGCAGCAGGCCATCGAGTTCGTCGGTCACAAGGCGTGCTGTTGCAAACCAACCGGTGAGCGCCACCAGAAGGACGAGTGCGGGTATCGGGAGCGCGCCGATGAAGGCTGTAACTGTGAGGAGGACGAGCAGCCTGGGTACGGAGAGTGCCACATCAATGAATCGTCTGAGCAGTGCCGACAGACGACGGGGTGTGAACACAGTCATGGCTCCGTATGCAGTGCCCACCATGAGGCTGAGAAGTACCGCTGAGCCAGCAAAGCCGAGTGAAACGCGCGCACCGTGCAGTACCCGACTCAGTACATCACGTGAGAACTGATCGGTGCCGAAGGGATGTGCTGTAGATGGTCCAAGGCTGCGGAGAGCGAGTATGTCGAGCTGCCGGTCGGGGGGATAGGGCGAGAGCCAGGGAGCAGCGATGGCCACGAGTGCAAGGGCGGACGTGAGCCACCACAGACACCGATTGCCGGAGAAGGGGTGGGCTGAATACCTAGTCACGTTACTCAGTTCCGACTTGGGCGGCAGGAAGCCTGAGCCGCGGGTCTGCCAGCTCCCGGAGCCATTCCGCTCCCCACGTCCCAAGAGCTGTGAGTGTGCTGCCCAGTACCACGCTGGCTGCAACCACAGCGTAATCACGTGAAGAGATGGCGGTGAGCAGCACACGCCCAAGTCCGGGCCAGCTGAAAATCTGTTCGACGAAGATCACACCGGCCAGATACGACGGCAGAAGAATTCCTCCGAGCGTGATGATCGGGAGCACCGATGCGCGCCATGCAGCCAGAATCACCCGCAATCGGCTAAGGCCGCGCGCTTCGGCCGCAAGCACAAACGGCAGCCCGACGGCATCGCGCATACTGTTCCGTTGGTATCTGGCGAAGGTAGCAATGCCGATCAGTGACACCGATGTTACGGGCAGCACGAGGTGGCGCAGGCGGTCGGCAATGCGTCCCGCCGTTGTGAGATAGGCATGGAGTTCGCTGGTGGCACCAGTTGCCGGCAGTAGATGCCAGGTTCGGGAAAAAAACAGCATCAGAATCATGGCGAGCCAGAATTCGGGTACTGAATAGATCACGAGAAGCGTTGCCGAAGTGATACGATCACGACGCGAACGTGCGTGTACGGCCTGCCAGGTACCAAGGCAGATACCGCCAGCCACGCTCAGTGCGAAGGCCGGCAGAATCAGTATCAGCGTATTGGGCAGTGCTTCGGCGAGTACCTGCGACACCGGTCGCTGCTGCTGAATTGACCAGCCCAGGTCGCCGCTCAACAGTGCACGCAGCCATTCGAGGTACTGCCTCAGGAGTGGCTGGTCGAGGCCGTAGAGCGCACGCATGCGCTCTCTTACGTCGGGAGGCACGTGCTCGCCAAGTGCCGAGGCCGGGTCCCCTGGCGCCAGGTGCAGGAACACGAATGCCAGCGTTGCCGCTGTCAGGATGACCAGCACGCACTGCCATGCGCGGGCGAGCAGGCGTGAGGGCACGGTCAGCGCGGAGGATTCAGGCCGATGCGGTCGCGATCAATGCGCTGTGCCGGATCGACGCGCCAGTCGGCCAGGTCGGAGTACCAGCCGTCCGGGCGAAGGGGTGGTACAATGAACCGTCTGTGCAGCGCTACCGGGGCCCGTTGTTCGGAGAGCCAGATTGCAGGTGCGTCGTTCACGATCTGCTGGAACGCGCGTGTCCAGTAACGGTGGGCGAGATCACGGTCAAACGTGGACTGAGCGCTGTCGACCAGCGCATCAAACTCGACGCTGCGGTAACTGCCCACGTTTGCGGCCCCCCTCGATCCCCACGTCTGCTGCATTCCCACCAGTCCAGGTGTACTGGCCCATCCGCCCATGTAGGTATCGAATCGGCGATCATCGGTGCGGGTGGAGAATGCATTGACTTCGAGTATGAGCGGTCTTGCCTCTGCTCCCACTGCACGAAGCTGTTCCTGTATCAGGATTGCAAGACTCCTCCGAGCAGCACTGGAGTTGGGAATGAGCACTTCGAAGGAGAGACGGTGTCCGTCGTGCTCGCGGACACCATCGCCGTCGCTATCGATCCATCCGGCAGAATCGAGGATTGCCCTTGCGCGCGTCGGATCGAACGGCAGTTGCGTGAACCCGGCAGTATCGGGGATGAGTGCGCGTGGTGCAGGGCCAAGAGCCACCAGCCCCAGCGAGTCGTACGTGTTGCGCACGATGGCGTTCCGGTTGATCGCCATGTCGAGGGCACGCCTGACGAGCACATCGGAAAATATCGGATGCGGTTCTGTGAGGGCCGTCGGATTGCGGAGATTGAATGCCATGAAGAAGTACTGAAGCGCCCTGTTGTCGACGAGTCGGAGCGACGGAGTTCGCGCCACCTGCGAGATGTCTCCAGGCCTGAGAAACTCGAAAAAATCGGCCTCGCCGGCAAACAGCTTGACAGTCGCTGCTCCGTAGTCGGGCGCAATGCTCCAGATGACGCGGTCGAGCATCGCTCGCCCACGCGAATTCGTGGTATCCGCAATGATCTCCACTCGCTGAGCCGGCTGCCAGTCTGCAAACCGGAACCTGTTGCTGCCGATCGGCCTGCGTGCAAAGGCAGAGGCGGGCAAGTCGCCGATCGGTGTGTCGGCAAGCAGATGCGACGGCAGGATGTACATGTGGTACGTGGCGTCGTAGAACTGCTGTGGTCTGCGACGCTTGAACCAGAACACGGCTGTGTGGGGATCACGTACCGATACCGAATCGATATTGGCAAGCATCGAACGGTTATGGACCGGCAGCTCATCCGATGTATACACACCGAAGGTGAAGCGCACGTCTGAGGCGTTCACCGGCTCACCATCGTGCCAGCGCGCAAGGGTGTCCAACGAAAATGCGATGGACAGTGAATCCCTGGCCCACTGCCAGGATGTCGCGAGCCGGGGACTGAACCCGCGGTCACCATAAGTCTCGAGATCAGGGCCTATTTCCGCAAGTCGGTCGAACACCGCCGCGATGATGGCGGCCTCCTGGCTTGCATCTGCGATTGGCGGGAACAGGGTGGCTGGTTCGGCGGGAATGGCCACGATCAGTGTCCCACCAGTCGTTCGCGTGTCTGCATCGACCTGCTCGGTTTGCCCGCATGCGACGGGCAACACGAGCAGGAACAGCGACAGAAAACTCAGGAAACGGACCGTTGACATGGCTTGCAGGATGGGACGGAATTGGGTCTGAGTGATCCCGAACGATGGACCACGCAAGCTAGCGCCGCCAGAGTCGCTGCTCATTGGTGAACTCGTGACGACCCGAGCGTATCTCCGCGAGCAATGACGCATCAGGCGTGAATCCGGTGACGAACGCGCCCGGAACACGCGCGCGCAGTTGCTCGCGCAGGGCAGCATCCAACGCACCCTGCAGGCCCCAGGCGTCGAGATCGGGGCGTACCGTGGCAAGAGCTGCAGCAGGCGGCGTTGGTGGGAGCGGACACACAGCGGCTCGTGACAACAGTGCCTGATCATCGTGCAGGAGGATGCTGCCGTGCTGCAGGTATCGCATTCCCTGCCGCCACACTGCACTGCCGACGAGCTTGCGTCCAGCCATGACTAGCTCTCCCTCCGCAGGCTGATCGAAGCAAACCGGTCCGTCGGGCGCCATCGGAGGCCGGGATGCGGCCAGTGTCGCATTCACACCGATTGTCTGCAATGCCCCCTGCAGAATCCTGTTTATCGCTGAGTATGCATCGCGCCATCCCGCTTCCGCGGCGAGCGTGAAGGTGGCACTGTAAGTGACTTCGCGGGCGTGAAGCAGTGCCCTGCCGCCGGTGGGCCGGCGTACCGCAGCCAGGCCGGTCGCCGCCACACTCTCCCTGCTGAAACGATCGAGAACCCTTTCGTTGCGTCCGAACGATATGGTGGGTGAGGACCAGGCATACCATCGCCAGACGCCAACCCCTGGTGTGGCCAGTTTCATGAGGGCCGCATCAGTGGCCATGTTGAGCGGACCATCTGCGGGCTGACCTGGCCAGACTGACCATCGGGCCGGAAGGGGCGTTGGAGCATATGACATGCTGCTAAATTACCCCGACTGCCAGATCGACGGTGGCAGCAAGCAGGGGCATCACTCAAGTCCATCACACTGTCTCCCTCGGACATTGCCATTCAGCAGCGTCCCTTCACGAGGAAGGTCATGACCACGAGCAGCCACTCGTCAGCAGTCGCCGCGAGCGATTCGTTCATTCCGCGTCATATTGGTCCGACCTCTGCTGAGCAGCGGTTAATGCTCGACGCACTGGGTTACCCGTCGCTGGACGCTTTCATCGATGCTGTGGTGCCGGACACAATCCGGCTTCGTAGCAAGCTTGGAATCGATGCCGGGCAGACGGAAGCCGAGGTGCTCTCGTCGCTTCGCCGTCTCGCTTCGAAGAATCAGGTGTTCCGGTCCTTCATCGGCATGGGTTATTACGGTACACATGTGCCAAGTGTCATTCTGCGCAATGTGACGGAGGACCCGGCCTGGTACACAGCGTACACGCCATATCAGGCCGAGATTGCACAGGGTCGCCTCGAAGCATTGCTCAATTTCCAGACTATGGTGATTGATCTGACCGGACTGGAGATAGCGAACGCGTCCCTGCTCGACGAGGGTACGGCAGCGGCAGAGGCCATGGTTCTGGCGTATGCTGCGAGAGGAGAGGCTGCTCGCAATACCTTTCTGGTGGCATCCGATTGTCACCCGCAGACCATAGCGGTGGTGAAGGCGCGTGCGGAAGCGCGTGGTATTGTGGTGAGGGTGATCGGTACCTCAGAGATGATCTGCGATTCCACGGTCTTCGGCGTACTTCTGCAGTACCCGGCCACCGATGGAGCGGTGATGGATTACCGCTCCCTTGCAGAACAGGCGAAGGCGGCGGGTGCCCTGACGATCGCTGCCAGCGACCTGCTGGCTCTGTGTCTCCTGATTCCGCCGGGCGAATGGGGAGCGGATATAGTGGTAGGCAGTTCGCAGCGATTTGGTGTACCGATGGGCTACGGTGGTCCTCATGCCGCCTTTTTTGCCACTCGCGACGAATTCAAGCGTCTTCTTCCCGGACGCATCATCGGTGTGTCACGGGATGTGGAGGGTGCAACGGCGCTCCGCATGGCACTACAGACCCGCGAACAGCACATTCGTCGTGAGAAGGCTACCAGCAATGTGTGCACGGCCCAGGTGTTGCTCGCGGTCATGGCTGGCATGTATGCCGTTTACCACGGTCCCGAGGGGCTGCTGCGTATTGCTAAACGTGTGCATCGTCATGCGCTCACGCTGGCGGCCGGTCTTGGAAGGCTAGGATTCACCATTGGGCACGACGATTATTTCGACACCGTAAGGGTGGAGGTTGGTGAGCGGCAGGAGACAGTGCTTGCTGCTGCCGAGGCACGAGGTATGAACCTGCGTGTGCTCACCTCTGGTGTGCTTACCGTAGCGCTTGACGAGACGACGAGTGGAGCTGACGTGGCTGACGTCTGGGCTGCATTCAATGGCGGTGCCGCGCCGACGTTCGGTTACGAAGAAATGGCCGCCGGTGTGGATACGGGTTACGACGAGCGCTTCCGTCGTGTGTCGCCCTTCCTGGTCCACCCAACGTTCCACCGCTACCATAGCGAGACGGAGATGCTGCGGTATCTCCACTCGCTCCAGGCGAAGGACTTCTCATTGGTGCACGGGATGATCCCTCTGGGCTCGTGCACCATGAAGCTAAATGCCACGGCGGAGATGATCCCTATCACCTGGGCGGGGTTCGGGCAGGTGCACCCGTTCGCACCGCGTTCGCAGGCCGAGGGTTACGCGCAGCTTTTCCGCGAACTAGAGGCTGATCTCGCTGAATTGACGGGTTTCGCCGGTGTTTCGCTGCAGCCCAACGCCGGATCGCAGGGAGAGTATGCGGGTCTGCTGGTAATCCGTGCGTATCACGAATCGCGTGGAGAAGAACACCGGACGGTGTGCCTGATCCCGCAATCTGCCCACGGCACCAACCCTGCCAGCGCCGTGATGGCCGGCTTCTCTGTGGTAGTGGTGATGACCGACGCCGACGGGAACATTGACATTGCGGATCTCAAGGCCAAGGCAGAATCACACTCCGCCAACCTTGGGGCGCTGATGGTCACCTATCCCAGCACTCATGGCGTGTTCGAGGTGAGCATCAAAGAGATCACGGCGGTGATTCATCAGCATGGCGGTCAGGTATACATGGACGGTGCGAACATGAATGCCATGGTTGGCATCGCACGGCCCGGTGATCTGGGCGCCGATGTGTGTCATCTCAACCTCCATAAGACGTTCGCCATCCCTCATGGGGGTGGTGGCCCGGGAATGGGCCCCATTGGTGTGGCTCCACAACTCGTGCCATTCCTGCCCACGCATCCGGTGATCCCGATGAATGGTGACAAGGCCATCGGCCCCGTCTCGGCCGGACCATGGGGCAGTGCGAGCATCCTGCCTATCTCCTATGCCTACATTCGGATGATGGGCGGCGATGGGCTTACGCTTGCCAGCAAGATTGCGATTCTCAATGCGAACTACATCGCCAAGGAGCTGGAAGGCCACTATCCGGTACTCTATCGCGGGCAGAACGGGCTGGTGGCTCACGAGTGCATCCTCGATACGCGTGGTGCGAAGTCAGCCGGTATCGAAGCCGAGGACATCGCCAAGCGTCTTATGGACTACGGTTTCCACGCACCCACGCTTTCGTTCCCGGTTGCCGGGACTCTCATGGTGGAACCCACTGAGAGTGAGGCGAAGGTGGAACTCGACCGCTTCATCGAAGCGATGATCGGCATCAGCGAAGAGATCGCTGCCATTGAGCGCGGTGAGGCTGATCGCGTCGACAACGTGCTCAAGAATGCTCCGCATACCGCCACGCACTGCACCGGCGATACATGGACGCACCCCTATACGCGCCGGCAGGCGGCGTACCCTACTCGTTGGACCCGCGATCGCAAGTTCTGGCCAGCCGTGCGTCGGGTGGAAAGTGCTTATGGAGACCGTAACTTGGTGTGCGCTTGTCCGCCGGTGGATGCATACATGACGGTCTGACCGCGACGTAGTGCCTTGCTGTGCGCCGGAGAATCGCGCACGCACGGCCATGACGCGCAGCCCACAGAGTCCCGTTCAGGAAACTGTGGGCTGTATGCAATTGCCGGATTGTATCAGGTCGTCAGGAATGGATCGGGCCCATGCGACGATCGCTGGTCAACCACCCACCAGTGCGCTGTATTCGTCTGCGCTCATGAGGCCGTCGTCACCACCTGGGGCAACGCGCACTCTGATCATCCATCCGTCACCGTAGGGGTCGGTGTTGATGAGGGCCGGCTCACCGTCCAGGTGTCCGTTCACCTCAATCACCTCACCTGTGACAGGCATGAACAGTTCCGAGACCGCTTTCACCGCTTCCACCGAACCGAAAACATCGTGGGTATTGAAAGTTGACCCAACCTTCGGCAGATCGACGTAGACGATGTCGCCAAGTTCACCCTGTGCGAAGTCGGTGATGCCGATGGCCACGACTCCAATGTCGTCAGTGGGGCGGATGTACTCGTGATCCTTGGTGTAACGTAGTTCGGCAGGGATGTTAGACACGGTGACTCCACTGGAATGGGGAATGGCGATCGTCGTAGTATCCACTCCTGCAGCGCCCTGCGGAAGCGGGTCTGGGGATTGGAGCGCCCGGAGTTCGTGCCACAGCGAATCGACCTTCTGTTCGAGTTCGGCGAATGTGCCACCGTTGTAGATTACCCAGCGCGATGCAGCGCGCTTGCGCTCGACGGGCCACTGAGCGTCGATCATTGCCTGTGCTTCCAGTGGTGACAGTCCGCGGGCGCCAACCATACGCGCGAGGCGCACGGATACCGGGGCATCTACAAGGATGACACCGTCAAACGAGTGCTCCTGTCCCACTTCAAAGAGCAGTGGTATGTCCGAAATCGTCAGACGGGTACCGCTCGATCTCGCAGCATTGAGGGCCTTGTCCCGGAGATCCTGAATGACAGGGTGGACGATGGCATTGAGTGAATTGCGCGCCACTGGATCGCTGAACACAAGCTTTCGCATGGCCGTTCGGTCGAGCGATCCATCGGCAGTGAGAATGGCCGGACCAAATCGTTCGACGATGGCGGCGAGACCAGCAGTACCCGGAGCCACTGCATCGCGGGCAAGCTGATCGGCATCAATCAAAGTTGCTCCGCGTGCGGCGAGCATCCCTGCCACCGTGGACTTGCCCGACGCTACGTTGCCCGTAATTGCGATGTTGAGCATGGCCGAAAGTTAGCCACGACGTGAGGGCAAACGGCGAGGGCCCGGTGTGTTGCCGGGCCCCTGGTGGCAGAGAACGCGTTGGACGAACCAAGGAGCTGCGTGCCACTTCTCACGCGGCAGCTGACTCGTGCGTATCATCGTGATCCGTCACCTGTCGGCGTTTTTCACGGTTCACCAGCAACTCCTGGATCACCCACTGGGCACCGCCATGGCGCCGGATCTGATGCGGAGTGCAACCCAGATATCGTTGGCATGTGTTCCGGAATGCACTGCCCGAGGGGAAGTCCAGCGCGCCTGCAACGCCGTCGGCGCTGCGCGCCCCGTCCTCAAGCATACTCGCAGCCACTATTAGCCTTCCCCAAGTGAGGAGTTGATGGGGAGGTGGCAGTTGAGCACCCTCAAGACGCTTCGACAGCAGGCGGCGGGACACCGCGATGAGCCGCGCAAGACCGTCCGGGGTGAGGCGTTCATGTGCCCGCGTAACCGACAGCATCACCGCGTCACGGACCACACTGCGAAGTCCGGCCATGTGTGGCTTGAGCAGACTTGATACGCTACGTGCCTCGGCCTGGTCCAGCAGTGCTCCAAGGACATGCGGAGTATCCGTCTCTTCGGCCACCACGAGTACGTCGATGCCACAACGCCCCGCATCGAACATGTCGCGTGCGCGTTCACGTGTCACGTCGACGTAGGCAACGAGAGCGGCACGTGGCACACGTAGCCGCAGTTGACGAACACGCTCAAAGTCGGCACGACCGTCGGCGTAGAGATCGAAGACGACCACACTGATAGGGCCACGTTCGCAAGCCCTTGTCAATGAGGTCCAATCGTCGCAGGGAATGAACCGGTAGCGGTCGCGCGCTGCGGAGCGCAATCGCGCGAGCCGAGGCTCGTGTACGAGTAGCGTCGCTATCACACCCATGCGACGATCCGTCCGTAGTTTGTGGTGAGGAACCGGGTTGGCATCAACTTCAGGACGCCGAATGCGTCGGGAGCGTCACAGTTCCGGCTTCAGGATGGCGGGATTGTGGCCGGGAAGTCCGGCCATCCCCCGTCACATCGTGCCGATGAGCACCTGCATGCTCTCACCCCATGCAAGGCCCGGATCATCAATCCCGCTAGTCGCTCTCCCCAGGGCGGCTCCGACGAGGCCGTGCCGGACGACGTGCATGCTTAATCCGCTCCGAACGTTCGGCCCATTCGGTTCTTCCCTCCACGCGTTCACGGATCGGGCGGTCACGGAAGGCCCGATGCTCGTCACGAGAGGCTCTGGGCGACCGCGGACCGGCAGATGAGCCGCGACCGGTGTCATGGCCTGCAGTGCGGCCTGAGCCGAAGCCGCCGCCCCGGCCTGCACCCCGGGCGCCTCTTCGATCAATGTTGCCGCGATGTTCGCTGCGTTCGCCCCCACGTTCGCCTCTGCGCTCGTATCCATGTCGGCTTTCGGACTCGCCGCCCCGTTCCCGCCCTCGTTCATCTATCCGGGCATTCAGACGTCTGCCGCGGATTGTGCCGCTGGCCAGTACGCTTACGACCCGCGCCGCGTCTTCAGCAGCCAGTTCAACGATGCTGTGGGATTCACGCAGATCTATCTTGCCAATGCGATCGCCCGGGATTCCGGCCTCATTTGCAATGGCGCCCACGATATCACCAGCGCGAACGCCGTCGCGTTTGCCGACTGCCAGAAATACCTGTTGGCGATCGCTACCGCGACCAGCCTGGGCGGCGGTTGTTTCAGATCGTGGAGCGAAGTGCAGCGCAGGCCTGGCGGCTGCAACGGGTAACGCACGAGCCGGTGCGATTTCACGACGTGCTGCTTCGTAGAGCCGAAGAGCTGCGGCTGCTATCTCAACTGCATCATTCGATTCGAGCAAAGGCGTGAGCAGCGCAAGCTCGCTGGCCGTGGCGCGGCCGGAGGTCAGAGTGGAACGAAGGGCTGCACGCAGTTGATGCACGCGTCCGCCGGCAGCGGCCTTCCGTTCGGGTGGTGTCCAGACCTCGGTCTGTCCACCCGTCAGCAGAAGAAAGGACGGGAGTTCTTCGGGCAGCAGCAGCGCCACGGTGGCAACGGGATGGACGGAGAGAGCTTCCACCATCGCCTCGTGTGAAATGGGTACCTCCCACAACACGGTCAGGCCGACGTGCTGAGTACTTGGATGTTGGGTCACCTGTACGCTCACACCGTCTATCGTGACCCCCAGTCGTTCGAGCGCCTCCCTGGCATCAGCTCTGCCAGCAGCACTTGCAGCCACCACCACAAGCGAAGGTGGGTCCTGTTCGTCGAGGATGGCGCGAAGCATGTCAGCACGCCCGCTGTTGGTGGTCAGGGCGTAGCGAGGAGAGACTGCAAATGGTGTTGCACCGGCAACTAATGGCGTCAATCGACGAGCCCGACGCAACTGGGCTTCGAGAAACGCCTCGGTCTCAGCGTTTCCAGTCTCGAAGGTTGCCACGCGCATCACCTCGGCGGAGGTATCTCCCAGCAACGCTGCCAAGATGAAAGGATCGCCTGACTTAAGAATGTCATCCAGGCCAATGATGACCACGACTTGCAGGTGCTGAAGTCCGAGTGCCGCGTCCCGTCTCAGTTGGAGGAGGTCCTCTGCTGTTCCGACTACGCATGCAACAGCCTCCGTGGCAAGCACGCGCCGCGCACGCACCACTCCGGTGACGGGAACTACTCTACCCCCATCGGGTCCAAGCATCCTGCGTGCTTCCCCAGCGGCTGTCACGGCTTGTTCACCTGTGGGGGTGATCACCAGGCACGCGGGCGAGGCAGTATCACCGGCGGTCCTGCTCCTCTCAATACCAGGCCGCATCGCTGCGGCCATCATCCGCGCATCTGCCGGACCCATCAGCACCACATGTTGGCTTCGTGCCGCCCCTGGCGACGTCTCTTCCCGTTCCTGCTCACTCACGTCCCACACTCTCGGTTTTCGGTCAGCCTGGCTGCCCTGAGCCAGTATCCGGTTGCGCCACACGGCGCACGCGCGGTGATACTTGTTACCGATCCGGCGACCGGCAACCGCTGCACCATCGTGAGCCGGCAACTCCGAGCCGGACCGATGGATCCTCCAGACCTCATGTGTCCGCTTCGACACGTCAGCCACGTGATGCCTTCCACAGCTTCGCTGGCGTGCCGGAGCTGCCGATACCTGGCACGCCAGAACCGGTCAGCATGGCATCTCCGGCTGGGTGTGGCTTAATTGCGCTACACCAGAACGTCGTAAAGTGGGCACGAGGACGTGCTGTTTCGACCTTTCGTCATTCTGTCAGCACAGGATAGGACGCATAGCCATCAAAGATATACGATCCGGTCACATATGCCCA